>CAXUCL010000225.1:0-3938 GCA_964249395.1 uncultured Rhizobiaceae bacterium | reverse complement strand
CCGCCTTCTCGACCGCGCACGGCGCCTACGAAACGGGCCGGCGCGCCGCGCGCGAGGCGATCGCGGCGCGCGAGCGCCGGCCGGCTCAGCCCTTGAACAGCGTGCCGGGATAGGCCGCCCGGTCGGGCGCGGTGTCCGCCCCGTCCCCGAGCGGCAGCTGCATCAGCACCGTGTCGATCCAGCGGCCGAACTTGAAGCCCGAGGCTCGCATGACGCCGACGGCCTGGAAACCGGCCTTCGCGTGGATGCGGATCGAGGCGTGGTTGTCGGAACCGCCGATCACCGCGATCATCTGCCGGAACCCTTTCTCCGTGCAAAGCTCGACCAGCCGCGCGAGCAGCGCGGTGCCGACGCCGCGCCCTTGCGCGGCCGGGTCGAGGTAGATCGAGTCCTCGACGCTCCAGCGATAAGCGGGGCGGGCGCGGAACGGCCCGCCGTAGCCGTAGCCGAGGAACGTGCCGTCCGCGCCTTCCGCCACTAGGAACGGATAGCCGTCGCCGGTGATGCCGAGGAACCGCTGCAGCATCTCCGCCTCCGTCGGGGGCGTCAGCTCGTAGGTGGCAGTGCCGTGGAGCACGGCGTGCTCGTAAGTCGCGGCGACGTCCGGCACGTCGTCCGGGCGGGCGGGGCGGAGAATGAAGGCGGTCACGGTCTCGATGCGCTCGCGGGAAGGATCGTCGCGCGCGTCCTCGCAAGCCTCGCCGCAAAAGAAAAGGGCGCCCGGTGGGGCGCCCTTTTCCCGTGCCTGCCGGCGAGGCTTCAGCGGCGGTCGCCGAAGAACTGCAGCATGAACATGAACATGTTGATGAAGTCGAGGTAGAGCCGCAGCGCGCCCATGATCGCCTTGCGGCCCATCACGGCGGTGCCGTCGCCCTCGTAGTACATCTCCTTGATCTGCTGCGTGTCGTAGGCCGTGAGGCCGGCGAACACGAGGACGCCGATCACCGAGATGGCGAAGGCCAGCGCCGACGAGCCGAGGAAGATGTTGACGATCGAGGCCAAAACGACGCCGATCAGGCCCATGAACAGGAACGAGCCCATGCCCGACAGGTCCCGCTTCGTCGTGTAGCCGAACAGCGACAGGGCGCCGAACGAGGCGGCGGTGATGAAGAACACCTGGACGATGGATTCCTGCGTGTAGACCATGAACACGGTCGACAGCGACAGGCCGACCAGCGCGGCGTAGCCCCAGAACGTCGCCTGCGCGGCAGACACGCTCATGCGCTCGATGCGGAACGACAGGAAGAACACCACGGCGAGCGGCGCGAACATCAGCACCCACTTCAGCGGCGAGCCGAACACGCTCTGGCCGAGCGCGGTGAGGCCCGTGATGTCGCCGGCCTCGTTGGTCACGACCGAGCCGGTGAACATCGCGTAGGCCGCGACGCCCGTGATGGCGAGCCCGGCGGCCATGAGGTTGTAGACCTTGAGCATGTAGGCGCGCAGGCCCTGGTCGATCGTGACGTCGACCCTCGAACCGGCGGCGGGAACGCTGCGGGCGCCCCAGTTTCCGTTTTCAGCCATCGATGCGACTTTCCTTTTCTGCGTGTCCCGTCCGGTGTCGGCGTCGGAGCCCGTTCGCCCGGCCGAGGCGCCGCTGGCGGGACGCCCAGCTTGCCTGCAGGGAATATGCGGCGGCGGGCGCGCCCGCACAAGAGCGCCGCCCTGCGCCCTTCCGTTGCAGCGGTTAATTTTGCGTCATGTCGCTTCGCGGGTGGTCACGAGCGCGTGAGAGGTGCAGCCGGGCGGGCCGCGTCACAGCTCGCGAAGCACCGGCGCGGCCTTCTGGCCGAGCACGCGCCATGTGCCGACGAGCCCGATGCCGACGGTGACGACGAGGGCGAGTGCGACGGTCGCCAGCGCGATCCGCCAGTCGAAGAAGAACGGCAGGTCCATGATCCGCACCACCACGTACCACGAGGCCAGGGCACCGGCGGCGAGCGCGAAAAGGGCGGTCGCCAGCCCGAGCAGCATGTATTCGCTCGTGTAGGCGGCGATCAGGGTGCGCCGTGTCGCCCCGAGCGTCTTCAGCACCACCGCGTCGCGGATGCGGCCGCGGTTGCCGCTGGCGAGCGCCCCGGCGAGCACCAACACGGAAGCGACGAGCGCCACGGCCGCCGCGGCGCGGATCGCCAGCGCCAACTGGCCGACGATCGCGTTCACCGCATCGAGAGCGTCCTTGACGCGCACCGTGGTGACGGCCGGAAAGTCCTCGGCGATGCCGCGCAGGACGGCGCGCTCGGCCTCTGGCGTCGCGCCGTCCATCGCCAGCGTCGCCAGCCAGGCGTGCGGCGCCCCGGCGAAGGTGTTCGGCGAGAACACCATCACGAAGTTGATCGACAGGTTCTCCCATTGGACGGTGCGGAAGTTGGCGATGCGCGCGGTGATGTCGCGGCCGAGCACGTTCACCGTCACCGTCTGGCCGACCTGCAGACCGAGCTGGCGCGCCTGCTCGTCGGCGAAGGACACGAGCGGCTCGCCGACGTGGTCGGCTGGCCACCATTCGCCGGCCGTCAGTTGCCCGTCTTCGGGCGGCTCGGCCGCGTAGGTCAGGCCCCGGTCGCCGCGCAGCACCCAGGCGCCCTCGGGCGGTACCTTGGCCTTTGCGACGTCGGCGCCGTCGAGCCGGGTGATGCGACCGCGCAGCATCGGCACGGCGTCGAGGGTGGAGCCGGGCGCGAGCGCGGCGATCCGGGCGCGGAACAGCTCCACTTCGGTGTTCTGGATGTCGACGAAGAAGAACTCCGGCGCGCGGGCCGCCAGGCCGCCGCTGATCTCGCGCCGCAGATCCGTGTCGATGATCGCGAGCGTGACCAGGAGCGTCAGGCCGAGCCCAAGCGACAGCACCACGGACGGGGTCAAGGCGCCCGGCCGGTGGATCGCGGCGACGGCGAGCCGCAGCGGCACGCTGCGCGAATGCGGCGCGGCGCGCGCCAGCCGCGCGATCAGGAAGGCGACGACGCGCAGGATCAGGAACGCGCAGGCGGTCGCGGCGAGGAAGGTCGCAGCCACCGTACGGTCGTCGGCCATCACCAGCGCCAGCACCGCGACGAGACCCGCGAAGCCGAGCGCGGCGAGGCCATAGGCGAGGCGCGGCCAGCCGTTCGCCGCCGCGCCGCCACCCGCCTCGCGGAACAGTGCGGTCGCCGGCACGTCGCGGGTGCTGCCGAGCGGCAGGAGCGCGAAGGCGAGCGCGGTGAACAGGCCGAAGGCGGCCGCGACGAGAAGCGCGCCGGGGTAGAAGGCGGGCGTCACCGCGACGGGCAGGACGCGGCGCAGCAAGCCGGCGGTGAGGAACGGCGCGGCGGCGCCGAGCGCGAGGCCGGCGGCAATGCCGATGACGGCGAGGATCAGGATCTGCAGGAGGTAGACCTTCGCCACGAAGCGGCCGCCCGCGCCGAGGCTCTTGAAGGTCGCGATCACGCCGCGCTTGGAGCCGAGGTAGCTGTTCACCGCGTTGCCGACGCCGACGCCGCCGACGATGAGCGCGGTGAGGCCGACCAGCGTCAGGAACTGGCCGAAGCGCTCGATGTTGCGCTGCAGCGCCGGGGCGGCGCGCTCGGCGGTGCGAACGCTCCAGCCCGCGGACGGGAAGCGGCGGTTGGCTTCTTCCGCGACCGCGGCCGCGCTTCGGCCCTCCGGCAGCCGGACCTTGGCGTCGTATTCCACGAGGCTGCCCGGCTGCAGGAGGCCGGTGGCCTTGAGACCTTCGGCCGACAGGAGCAGGCGCGGCGCGAAGTTGAAGCCGTCCGACAGGACATCCGGCTCCTCGTCGAGGACGCCGCGGATTTCGACCTCGCCGGCGCCGAGGCGCAGCACCGAGCCGGTCTGCAGGCCCATGCGCTCCAAGAGCTCCGGCGCGGCCAGCGCGCCGAAGCGGTTTGCGCGCCGGCCGAGCAGCGCCGGCAGCGGTTCGGGCGGCGTCGTGCGCACCCTGC
>CAXUCL010000224.1:2749-4005 GCA_964249395.1 uncultured Rhizobiaceae bacterium | reverse complement strand
GCTCGGGCTGACGGGCGCCAAGAAGGGCTGCGACCACGGCCAGTGCGGCGCCTGCACGGTTCACCTCGACGGACGGCGCGTCGCCTCATGCCTGACGCTCGCCGCCAAGATCGACGGCCGCGCCGTCACCACCATCGAGGGGCTGGCGCAGGGCGACGCGCTGCACCCAATGCAGCAGGCCTTCATCGACCACGACGCGCTGCAGTGCGGCTACTGCACGCCGGGGCAGATCATGTCGGCGGTGGCCTGCGTCCAGGAGGGCAACGCCACCTCGCGCGAGCAGATCCGGGAGTACATGAGCGGCAACATCTGCCGCTGCGGCGCCTATGTCGGCATCGTCGCGGCGATTGAGGACGCGAGCGCCAAGATGGAGCGCGCCTGATGCTTTCCTTCTTCTACCAGCGCCCCACGACGGCGTCGGAAGCGGTGGCCGCGTTCGCCGCGGCCGGGGCGGACGCGCGCTTCGTCGCCGGCGGCACGACGCTCTACGACCTGATGAAGCTGAACGTCGAGCGGCCGCGCCACCTCATCGACGTCTCGGCGATCCCCGGCCTCGACCGGATCGAGACCGGCGGCGAGAGCTTGCGCTTCGGCGCGCTCGCTCCGATGAGCGCCGTGGCGGTAGACCCGGTGGTCCTCGCCGACTACCCGGTGCTGGCCGAGTCGCTGGCGAAGGCGGCGTCGCAGTCCCTGCGCAACATGGCGAGCGTCGGCGGCAACCTCCTGCAGCGCACCCGCTGCCCGTATTTCCGCAACGGCGCCAGCGGCGTGTCCACCGGCAACAGCTACCCGTGCAACAAGCGCGAGCCGGGCTCGGGCTGCGCCGCGATCGGCGGGCTCGACCGCGGCCAAGCGGTGCTGGGCGCGAGCGACAGCTGCACGGCGGTGTCGCCAGGCGATTGGCCGGTGGCGCTCGTCGCGATGGACGCGGCCGTCGTGGTGCTCGGCGCGAACGGCGAGCGCACGGTGCCGGTGGCCGAGCTGTACCGGCTGCCGGGCGCGACGCCGCACGAGGAGTTCACGCTTGCCGCCGGAGAGATGATCGTGGCGATCACTGTGCCGAAGACCGCGGCGGGCCGCCGCTCGACCTACCACAAGGTCCGCGACCGCGAGTCTTACGCCTTCGCCCTCGCCTCCGCCGCCGTCGCGCTCGAAATGGAGGGCGCGCGCGTCGGAAGCGCCCGCGTTGCCCTCGGCGGCGTGGCGACGAAACCCTGGCGCTCAGGCGAGGCGGAAGAAGCGCTCATCGGCCGGGC
>CAXUCL010000224.1:0-2739 GCA_964249395.1 uncultured Rhizobiaceae bacterium | reverse complement strand
ACCTGACCCCGGACACGGCGCTCGCCGCCGGCCGTGCCGCGTTCGCCGACGCCAGGCCCGGCCGCGACAACGGCTTCAAGCTCGAGCTCGGCGCCCGCACCGTTGCCGACGCGCTGATGATCGCCGCACAAAGGAGCCGTTCATGAGCGCCGCGCCGTTTCCCGACCGCCCGCGCGTCGACGCGAGAGACAAGGTCCGCGGCGCGCCGATCTACGCCGCGGACGTGCCGCTTCCCGGCCTGCTCTACGCCATGCTCGTCCCGGCGCGCGTCGCCAAGGGCACGATCGCCGGCATCGCCACCGAGGCGGCGCTGCGCGTGCCGGGTGTCGTGCGCGTCCTGACGCCGGCGGACTTCCCGGCGCCGCCGGAGAGGAGCGCGAACGGCCCGCCGCCCCCGCCGCCGACGCTGATCGAGACGATCAGCTATCGCGGCCAGCCGGTGGCCCTCGTCGTCGCCGAAACGCTGGAAGCCGCCGTCGAGGGAGCCGAAGCGGTCGAGGCGACCTTCGCGCCGGATCCGGCCTTCGCGCCGCTGATCGACAGCGCTGGCGCCGAGACCGAGCGGACGGAGGACGTGAAGGCGGGCGACGCGGTTGCCGCCATGGCCCGCGCCGCGACAAAGGTGGAGGCCGAATACGTCTCGCCGGCGCAACACCACAACCCGATCGAGATGATCTCCACCACCGCCGTCTTCGCGGACGGCCGGCTCACCATCTACGAGGGCTCGCAGCACACCGGCGGGGTCAAGAACGCCGTCGCCGGCGCCCTGCGGCTCGACCGGAACATCGTCGACGTGAAAAGTCCGTCGATCGGCGGCGGCTTCGGCCAGAAGGGCGGGGCGCAGCGGCAGACGGCGATCGTCGCCCAGGCCGCGATCCTCCTCGGCCGGCCCGTGAAGCTGGTCGTGCCGCGCGGCCAGATCTTCCACAACGCCACCTTCCGGCCGAAAAGCCGGCACCGGGTCGAGCTCGGCGCGGACGCGAACGGCCGGATGGTCGCCGTGCGCTACGACGCCGACCACCAGCAGTCGCGCCGCGGCCAGTTCCCGCCGGAATACCACGAGGGGCCGGTCCAGATGTACGGGATCGCCGACTATCTCGGCACGGCCGCGAACGTGCGCATCGACACGCAGCCGCCGGGCTACATGCGCGCGCCGCACCCGCATCCCGGCTGCTTCGCCTTCGAGAGCGCGGTGGACGAGCTCGCGCACAAGCTCGGCCGCGACCCGGTGGCCTTCCGCCTGGAACACGACGCCATCGTCGACCCGCTGAACGGCAAGCCGCTGTCGTCGCGCTTCCTCCACGAGTGCATCCGGGAAGGCGCGCGCCGCTTCGGCTGGGACCGGCGCGATCCGCGGCCGGGCTCGACGGTGCTCGCCGACGGCACGCAGGTCGGCTGGGGCGTCGGCTGCGGCTCCTACCCGTCGATGACGACGCCGACGCTCGCGACGCTCTGGGTCGGCGCGGACGGGCGGACGCGCTTCGTCCTGTCCGGCCACGAGATGGGCCAGGGCATCCGCACCGCGATCGCCGCCGCCTTGCTGGCCGACCTCGCGATCGATCCGGCCAAGCTCGACATCGTGATCGGCGACACGGCGGCGACGCCGCAGGGGATCACCGCCGGTTCCTGGGGCACGGCGAGCGTCGTGCCCGCCGCGGCCTCCGCGACGGCGCGAATGAAGGCCGCGATGGCCGAACTGCTCGACGGCCGGGAGATCGACGGCAACCTGCACCGCCAGCTGGCATCGGTGCGCCGCCCGTTCCTGCAGGTCGAGGTCGCGCAGGTCGGACCGGGGCAGGACCGCTCGGCCATCGGGCGGATGAGTCAGACCGGCTACGCGATCGACGGGCCGCAGTACCCCGACTTCACGACGTTCAGCTACATCGCCCACTTCGTCGAGGTGCTGGTCGAGCCACGGACGCGACGCGTCCGTGTCCCGCGCGTCGTGTCGATCGCCGATTGCGGCCGCGTGGTGTCCCCCCGCACGGCGGAAAGCCAGGTGCGCGGCGGCGTGGTCTGGGCGATCGGCGCGGCCTTGCGCGAGGCGTCGGAGGTCGATCCGCGCTATGGCGGCTGGCTGAACAACGACATCGCCGACTACGTCATGCCGGTGAACGCCGACATCGGCGAGATCGAGGTCGGCTTCGTCGACAAGCCCGACCCGCTGATCAACGGCGTCGGCGCGAAGGGGCTCGGCGAGGTGGCGATGGTCGGCGCCGCGGCCGCGATCGCCAACGCCGTGTTCCACGCGACGGGCAAGCGGTTGCGCGAGATGCCGATCCGGGTGGAGCACCTGCTTTAGGTCGCTCGAAGCGCGAGAAGGGCGGGCGAACGGCGGCGCGAAGCGGTCCGGCCGCCCTCGCGACCGGCTCCTAGCCCGAGCGCAGCGGCCGGCCGGCGATCGTGCCGGCGCGGCCGCGGCTCAGGTGACGCATCGCGCCGGTGAACCCGTCGGCACGGGCGACCGCCTCCGTCACGCCCCAGCAGGTCGCGCCGCCGGGGTCGTCGGGGTGATCGACAAAGCCGCCTTCGCGATCGATGACGGCGTCGATGAGGTCGGTGGGGTCCATGAAACTGTCTCCTGTTGGCGAGAGTAGACCGCGAACCATATGGGTGATGTTGTAGGACAGCGTTTTCTATCCGACGACGCCGGGCGCCACGACGTCGCTGATCTGGGTCAACCGGGTCGGAACCTCGAACCATCTCGCGCGGTTCGGCTGGGGACGGACTCATTCGGAG
>CAXUCL010000223.1:0-4018 GCA_964249395.1 uncultured Rhizobiaceae bacterium | reverse complement strand
CCCGCCCCGTCGCGCACGGCGGCTCCCGTGAGGGGAGGCCGCCCCGGCGCGATTGACATCGCCGGGACCCCCTCTTATCTCTCGCCCGCCGCCGGAGTCCAGCCGTCCGCCGCCCGCGCGAGCCATCGCGAAACGCGCGCGACAAGCGCCGCGAAAGCTTCGGGGGACATGCCGGTTCGGTCGCGGTGCCGACGGTCGGAACGGGCCGGTGCCGGGCGCCCGTTGGCGGCTTTTCGGCCGTGCCGCGGGCCGCACGATTTCCTGGAAAGGCCGTTTGATGCTCAGTTTCGGCGGTATCGCCCGCGCCCTGTTCGGTTCGTCCAACGACCGGATCGTGCGCCGCCACGAAGGCGCGATCCGGGCGATCGCCGCGCTGGAGCCGGAACTCGCCAAGCTGAGCGACGCAGACCTGCGCGCCCGCACGGACGCCTTTCGCGCCGAGCTCGCCGCCGGCAAGCCGGTCGACGACCTCCTCGTGCCCGCCTTCGCGACGGTGCGCGAGGCCTCGAAGCGCGCGCTGGGCATGCGCCACTTCGACGTGCAGATGATCGGCGGCATCGTGCTCAACGCGCGCGCCATCGCCGAGATGCGCACCGGCGAGGGCAAGACGCTGGTGGCGACGCTGCCCGTCTACCTGAACGCGCTGGCGGGCAAGGGCGCGCACGTCGTCACCGTCAACGACTACCTCGCGCGGCGCGACGCCGAGTGGATGGGACGCGTCTACAACTTCCTCGGCATGAGCGTCGGCGTCATCGTCCACGGCATGAGCGACGAGGAGCGGCGCGCCGCCTACGCTTGCGACATCACCTACGCCACCAACAACGAGCTCGGCTTCGACTACCTGCGCGACAACATGAAGTACGAGCGCGCGCAGATGGTGCAGCGCGGCCACCACTTCGCGATCGTCGACGAGGTGGACTCGATCCTGATCGACGAGGCGAGGACGCCCCTCATCATCTCCGGCCCGCTCGACGACCGCTCCGACCTTTACCGGCTGATCGACGGCTTCGTGCCGCAGCTGGCCGCGGAGGACTTCGAGCTCGACGAGAAGCAACGGCAGGTGTCGTTCACGGAGGACGGCACGGAGAAGATGGAGCGGATGCTGGAGGCGGCCGGCCACTTGCACGGCTCCTCGCTCTACGACATCGAGAACGTCGCGATCGTCCACCACGTCAACAACGCGCTGAAGGCCCACAAGCTGTTCTCGCGCGACAAGGACTACATCGTCCGGAACGACGAGATCGTCATCATCGACGAGTTCACCGGCCGCATGATGCCGGGCCGGCGCTTTTCGGAAGGGCTGCACCAGGCGCTGGAGGCCAAGGAGGGCGTCACCGTCCAGCCGGAGAACCAGACGCTCGCCTCGATCACGTTCCAGAACTACTTCCGCATGTACGGCAAGCTCGCCGGCATGACCGGCACCGCCTCCACGGAAGCCGCCGAGTTCGGCGACATCTACGGCCTCGACGTGATCGAGGTGCCGACCAACCTGCCGGTGAAGCGCCTCGACGAGCACGACGAGGTCTACCGGACGGCCGAGGAGAAGTACCGGGCGATCGTCAAGGAGATCCGCACGGCCGCCGAGCGGCGCCAGCCGATCCTCGTCGGCACGACCTCGATCGAGAAGTCGGAATACCTCGCCGACCGGCTGAAGAAGGACGGGCTCGAGGGCTTCCAGGTGCTCAACGCCCGCTACCACGAGCAGGAGGCCTACATCGTGGCGCAGGCCGGCGTGCCGGGCGCTGTCACCATCGCCACCAACATGGCCGGCCGCGGCACCGACATCAAGCTCGGCGGCAACGTCGAGATGCGGGTCGAGCGCGAACTCGGCGCCATGCCGCACGGGCCCGAGCGCGAGGCCGCCGCGCGCCGCATCGAGGCCGACGTGGAGCGGTTGAAGGGGGAGGCGCTCGCCGCCGGCGGGCTCTACGTGCTCGCCACCGAGCGGCACGAGTCGCGGCGCATCGACAACCAGCTCCGGGGCCGTTCGGGACGGCAGGGCGATCCCGGCCAGTCGAAGTTCTACCTGTCGCTGCAGGACGACCTGATGCGCATCTTCGGATCGCAGCGCATGGACACGATGCTGACCCGGCTCGGCCTGAAGGAGGATGAGGCGATCATCCACCCCTGGATCAACAAGGCGCTGGAAAAGGCGCAGAAGAAGGTGGAGGCGCGCAACTTCGACATCCGCAAGAACCTCCTGAAATACGACGACGTCATGAACGACCAGCGGAAAGTCATCTTCGAGCAGCGGCTCGAGCTGATGGACGCGGACGGGCTGACCGAGTCGGTGACCGACATGCGCCATGCGACGGTGGAGGGCCTGGTGGCCCGCCACATCCCCGAGCGGGCCTACCCGGAGCAATGGTCGACAGCCGAGCTCGAAACCGAGGTGCGCGAAACGCTGAACCTCGACGCGCCGGTGCGGGACTGGGCCGCCGAGGAGGGCATCGACGACGCCGACATCCGCACCCGCCTGCTGGAAGCGGCGGACCAGGCCGCCGCCGCCAAGGCCGCGCGCTTCGGCCCGGAGGTCATGACCTACATCGAGCGCTCCGTGGTGCTGCAGACGATCGACGCGCTGTGGCGCGATCACCTCGTGAACCTCGACCACCTGCGCTCGGTGGTCGGCTTCCGCGGCTACGCGCAGCGCGACCCGCTGAACGAGTACAAGTCGGAGTCCTTCGAGCTCTTCCAGTCGATGCTGGGCACCATGCGCGAGCGCGTGACGCAGCAGCTGGCGCGCGTCGAGCTGGTGCGGCCGGAGGACGAGGCGCCGGGCGAGGCGGACGAGCTGCCGTTCATGCAGGCGCACCACATCGACGCCGCGACCGGCGAGGACGAGTTCGGCGCCGGGGCGACGATCCTGTCGGCCGACTTCAACCCGCGCGAAACCGAGCGCCTGAGCGTCGATCCGGACAACCCGGAGACCTGGGGCCGGATCGGCCGCAACGAGTCCTGCCCCTGCGGCTCGGGCCGCAAATTCAAGCACTGCCACGGCGCCTACGCCGCGGCGCAAGAGGCCTGACGGGCGCTCCCGTCAGACCGGAACGCGCAGGAGCCGCAGCGTCCCGACGACGAAGCCGTCGTCGACGCCCCAGGTGACCGCGATCTCGGCCGCGACGACAAGAAGAACCACCGCGAGCCTTGGGACGAGCGGCGTCAAGGCGGCGGCGGCAAGCGCGAACACCGTGTCGCCGAACGAGTTCAGGAGGCTGTCGCCCCGATAGGGCGGCGCGTCCGCCCGGCCGGAGAACACGTCGATGAACCAAGGCGTGTTCTCGGCGACCTCCCAGATCGAATGGCCGAGCAGCACCGCGAGCAGCACCGGCGCGATCGGCCAGTGCGACCGCAACCGCCGCACCGCGCCGAACAGCGCCATGCCGAACGCGGCGTGCAAGAGCGAATACCAGTCGCTGAACTGCTGCGAGTTCTCCGCCGGGTCCTTGCCGTGCTGCCAGACCGTCACGATCCCGCACGGGCAGACCGCGCCGCGGCCCATGAGGCTGAGCGCCGCGAGGGTCAGGAGCAGGATCGCGGCGCCGGTCGCGAGCTGACGGCCGGTTTCGGCCGGGAACGGGCTCTTCTCGTGGGCGGGGACCGGGTCGAGCAGCGTGCGGGACATCGACTTGCCAAACGCCGGGGCGGACGCCCCGGCGTTTGGCACGGATGCGCCGCCGCCCGCCTGCGACCCGAACGTTTGGTCGCCGAACGGTCGTTTCCGAGGATATTCGTTGATATAGGTGCGCCGCAATGGCCCGCTTCGTTTTCGTTCCGTCCCCGTTTCAAAGCCACGTCGCCGTGTTCGAGGCCCTGGCCGACCGGCTCGCGGGGCGCGGGCACGAGGTGCATTTCTTGCTCAACGCCGGCGCAGAGCGGTTCCTGCAGGCGCCGGCTCGCGCGCATCCCGTCCGGCCGGCGGCGCGCGGCGGCCTGGACAGCATCGTCGGGCGCGCGGCGAGCCCGACCGGGCCGCTCGGCATCCTCCTTGGCACCCTGGCGCTGATCGGCGTCTTCG
>CAXUCL010000222.1:0-4030 GCA_964249395.1 uncultured Rhizobiaceae bacterium | reverse complement strand
CCACTCCCCGTGACGGCGGGGAGTCTACCCGCGGCCGCGCGGCGGCCCGGCTCATCCCGCGCGCGCGGCTGGTGGAACTGCCAACCCTCGGCCACGCGCCGCAGATCCAGGACCCGGCCGCCTTCGAGGCGGCGCTGCTGGAAAGCCTTGCCGGCTCGAGGAGGCGATAGCGCACGGCGCTATTCCGCGGCCTCCGTCGGCGGGCGCAGGAGATACGGCCCCTTCGCCGGGCGGCCGGCGCCGCCTTCGAGCAGCCGCACCCGCGTTTCCAGGGCGGCCAGCCGCTCGGCGCCAAGATCGCGCTCGTCGTCGGCGTCCTTCGGCCCGACCAGGCGCCCGAACAGGCGGCCGAGCAGCCGCGACAGGTCGTCCATCACGAGGTAGAACGACGGCACGATGACGAGGCTGAGCGCCGTCGAGACGATCACGCCACCGATCACCGCGATGGCCATCGGCGCGCGGAACGCGCCGCCCTCGCCGATGCCCATGGCCGACGGCAGCATGCCGGCCGACATCGCCATGGAGGTCATGACGATCGGCTGGGCGCGCTTCCTGCCCGCTTCCACCATCGCCTCGAAGCGGTCCATGCCCCGGTGGCGCATCTCCACCGCGAAATCGACGAGCAGGATGGCGTTCTTGGTGACGATGCCCATCAACATCAGGAAGCCGATCATCACCGGCATCGACACCGGCTGGCGCGTCAGGATCAGCGCGATCGCGACGCCGCCGAAGGCGAGCGGCAGCGAGAACAGGATGGTGAACGGCTGGATCACGTCCTTGAACAGGAGAATCAGGACGGTCAGCATCAGCATCAGGCCGAGCACCATGGCGTTGACGAAGCCGCCCACCATCTCGTCCTGGATCTCGGCGTCGCCGGCCGCGACGAAATGGACGGACGCCGGCAGCGCCGCGGCCGCCGCGATCTCGTCGAAGCGCGCGGTGGCGAGATCCAGCGCGATCCCCGGCGGCAGGTCGGCGCCCAGCGATGCCCGGCGCTCGCGGTTGAAGCGGTCGATCGAGCTCTCGCCCTCCGCGATGGTGACGTCCGCCACGGCCTGCAAGGGCACGCTGGCGCCGGTGGCCGTCGGCACGCGCAGGTTCTTCAAGCGCGCCAGATCCTGCCGGAAGTTCAAGTTCAGCTGGACGCGCACGGGCAGGAGGCGGTCGTCGGCCGAGAGTTTCGCGAGCGCCGCGTCGACGTCGCCGATCGTGGCGATCCGCACGGTCTCGGCAATGCCCTGCGTCGTGACGCCGAGGCGGGCCGCCTCGGCGGTGCGCGGCCGGATCTGCAGCTCGGGGCGCGGCAAGGCGCCGGTGGAGGCGACGTTGCTGAACAGCGGGTCGCCGCGCATCGCCGCCTCCAGCTTCGCGACCGCGTCGCGCAGGTCGGCGTCGCTCGCCGACAGGAGGTTGAAGGCGACGTCGCGCTCGCCGCGGTCGTTCAGCTTGAAGGCGCGCATGTCCGGCACGGCGGACAGCGCCGCGAAGACCTCGACCTCGATCGCGGACTGCGGCCGGGTGCGGCCGGCGAGCGGCATGCGCGGCAGGTCGAGGCCGATCCGGTCGCCGAGCCCGGCGGCGGCGTTGACGAAGGTCTTCACCAGCGAGTGCTCCTGGCGCCCCAGGAGCACGGTGAAGGAAGCGCGGCGCGTGTCGAGCGAGCCGGTGGGCGAGGTGCCGCCGAGCACGAACACGTCGGACACGCCCTCGATGCCGGCGATGCGGGCCCGGGCGTCCTCCATCGCCGCGTCGGTCTCGGCGAGGCGGGTGCCGGGCGGCAGCTCGCCCGACACGACGATGCGCGACACATCCTCGGGCGGAAACAGGTTCATCGGGATCTGCATCATCGCCCAGATCGACACGGCGAGGATGCCGACTGCGGCAGCCAGCGTCGCGTAGCGCGCCCGCATCGTGCCCCGCACGAGGGCGGTGTACAGCCGCATGGTGAGGCCGTCGCGCTCGTCGTCGCCGTGCGCTGCGTCCTTCGCCCGCATGAGATATGCGGCCATCAGCGGCGTGATGAGGCGCGCGACAAGCAGCGAGAAGAACACCGCCACCGCGACGGTGAGGCCGAACTGCCGGAAATACTGGCCCGGGATGCCCGGCATGAACGACACCGGCACGAACACGGCGATGATGGTGAAGGTGGTCGCGATCACCGCCAGGCCGATCTCGTCGGCCGCCTCGATCGCGGCGCGGTAGGGCGTCTTGCCCATGCGGATGTGGCGGGCGATGTTCTCGATCTCGACGATCGCGTCGTCGACGAGGATGCCGGTGGCGAGCGTGATCGCCAGGAAGCTGACGAGGTTCAGCGAGAAGCCGAGCATGTCCATGGCCCAGAAGGTCGGGATCGCCGACAAGGGCAGGGCGACGGCCGAGATCAGCGTCGCGCGCCAGTTCTTCAGGAACAGGAGCACCACGAACACGGCGAGCACCGCGCCCTCGATCAGCGTTTGGATCGCCGACTCGTAGTTGCCGTAGGTATAGAACACCGCGTCGTCGACGAGGTTGATGGCGACCTGCGGGTTCGCTGCGCGCAGACGGCCAAGCGTCGCCTCCACCGTTTCGGCGACGTCGACCTCGCTCGCGCCCTTGGCCCGGAACACGGAGAAGGTGACCACGGGATCGCCGTTGAAGCGCGAGAAGGACCGCTGCTCCTCGTAGGAGTCGAGCACGGTGCCGAGGCTGGACAACCGCACGAAGCGGCCGTTCGGCAGGGCGATCGCCGTGTCCCCGAGCGAGGCGGCCGAGGCCGCGTCGCCGAGGGTGCGGATCGCCTGCTCGGTGCCGGCGATCTCGCCGCGGCCAGAACCCAGGTCGGCGTTGGTTTTCACCACCTGTCGAGAGACATCCGCTGCGGTGATGCCGAAGGAGTCGAGCTTGGCCGGGTCGAGCTCCATGCGGATCTCGCGCGTCGCGCCGCCGTAGCGCTCGATCTTGCCGATGCCGCGCATGCCCTGCAGCGATCGCTTCACCGTGTCGTCGACGAACCAGGACAGCTCCTCCAGCGTCTTGTCCGGCGAGGACACGGCGAAGGTCTGGATGGCCTGACCGACCACGTCGACCTTGGCGACGATCGGCGCCTCGATGGTGGCCGGCAGGTCGGAGCGGATGCGGTCGATCGCGTCCTTCGCGTCCTGCACCGCCTGCTCGGTCGGGATCTCCATGCGGAACTCGACGGCGGTGGTGGACACGCCGTCGGTGACGGTGGACACGATGTTCTTGACGCCGACGACGCTCGACACGGCGTCCTCGATTTCCTTCGTCACCTGCTTCTCGAGCTCGGCCGGCGCCGCGCCGTTCTGCGTGACGACGATCGAAACGAGCGGGAAGTCGATGTTGGGAAAGCGCGTGATCGGCAGCGTCCGGTAGGCTTGGAGGCCGACCAGCAGCAGCAGCACGAAGACGAGGATCGGCGCGATCGGGTTGCGGATCGACCAGGCGGAAACGTTCATGCGTGCAACTCTCAGCGCTTCGCCAGGGCGCCGAGCGGATCGCTCGCCAGCACCGGCGTGATGCGGTCGCCGTCGCGCACGAAGGCGCCGGCCTTGGCGACGACCCGGTCGCCGGGCAACAAGCCGGCCGCGATGGCCGCCATGCCGTTGTCGCGGATGCCGAGCTCCACCGCGACCTTCCGGACGCGGTCGCCCTCGACCTTTAGGACGCTCGCGCCCGCCTCGTCCGCCGATACGGCAGGGATGGGAACCACGACGCTCGCCGTCCTGGCGACCGTGATGTCGGCGTCGGCATAGGTGCCGGGCAGGACGCGCTTGTCCGCCGCCAGGCTGATGCGGACGAGCCCGAGCCGCGTCGTCCGGTTGATGGTCGGCTCCACCAGGCGGACGACGCCGGCGATCGGCGCGCGAGCCCCGACCGGCGTCACCGCCGCCGTTTGGCCGGGCTCCAGCCGGGCGACGTCGGCCTCGGCGACGTCGGCACGCAGTTCCACCGCGCCGTCGCGGATCAAGGTGAACAGCGGCTCGCCGGCGCCGGACGCGATGGCGCCGACGCGGGCGACCCGGGCCGACAC
>CAXUCL010000221.1:1872-4038 GCA_964249395.1 uncultured Rhizobiaceae bacterium | reverse complement strand
GCGGCGCGGGAAGCGGTTCGGCTCGCCGCGGTCGGCAAGAAGGGCGAGGTGTCGGACCTCCTGAAGGGGCTCGGTCGCATGACGCCGGACGAGCGGCGCGACATGGGACCGCGCCTCAACGGCCTGCGCGACCGCATCGCGGCGGCGCTGGCCGCGCGGCGCGAGGCGCTGGCCGAGGCCGCGCTCGATGCCAGGCTCGCCGCCGAGCGCGTCGACGTGACCCTGCCGGTGCGATCGAACCCGGCGGCGCGCGGCCGCATCCACCCGATCAGCCAGGTCGTCGACGAGATCACCGCGATCTTCGCCGACATGGGCTTCTCGGTCGCCGAAGGGCCGGACATCGAGACCGACCACTACAACTTCACGGCGTTGAACTTTCCCGTCGGCCACCCGGCGCGCGAGATGCACGACACGTTCTTCCTGCCCCCTGATGCCAGTGGCGAGCGCAAGGTCCTGCGCACCCACACCTCGCCGGTGCAGATCCGCACCATGGAGGCGATGAAGCCGCCGATTCGCATCTGCATTCCCGGCAAGACCTACCGGCAGGACTCGGACGCGACCCACACGCCGATGTTCCACCAGCTCGAAGGTCTGGTGGTCGACCGGACGGCGACGGTGGCGAACCTGAAATGGGTTCTCATGGAGTTCTGCCGCGCCTTCTTCGAAGTCCCGACGGTCGCCATGCGCTTCCGCCCGAGCTTCTTCCCGTTCACCGAGCCGTCGATGGAGGTCGACATCCAGTGCGACCGATCGGGCTCGGAAATCCGCTTCGGCGAGGGCACGGACTGGCTGGAGATCCTCGGTTGCGGCATGGTCCATCCGAACGTGCTGCGCGGCGTCGGGCTCGACCCGGACGAGTTCCAGGGCTTCGCCTGGGGCATGGGCATCGACCGCATCGCCATGCTGAAATACGGCATGCCGGACCTGCGCGACTTCTTCGAGGCGGACGTGCGCTGGATCGAGCACTACGGCTTCCGCCCGCTCGACGTGCCGACGCTGTTCGGGGGCCTCAGCGCCTGAGCCGTGCCGACGCTGCTCGTCTGGCGCGGTCACAAGTTCCGCTTCGACGCGTCCGATGGGTCGGAGCCGCCGCACGTTCACGTCGTCAAGGACGACCGGGCCGCGAAGATTTGGTTGCGGAATCTCGAAGTCGAGTATCGACACGGCTTCACGGAGCGCGACATGAAGGAACTCGCGGCGATCGTCGCCGCCAACCGGGACACGTGGATCGGGTCGTGAAATGAGTTCTTCGGGCTTTGAAACGGACGGCGCGCGGCCGGTGGCGGCCCGGTGCGACGACGCCTTTCTCGCGGTCGTTCTCGCCGACGGCCGCGAGGTGCGCGCGCCGCTGTGGTGGTATCCGTTCCTGCGGAATGCCTCGACCGAGGACCGGGCCGTGGTCGAACTCGATTTCGCCGGCGTCTGGTGGCCGTCGCTCGACGAGGGCGTGTCCGTCAAAAGCCTGCTCTTCGGCTGGCGGGCGCCCGGCGCGCTGCCGCCGACCGCCGAAGCCGCTTGAGAAACGAGGTCGCTTTTGTCCTCCCGCCTCATTCTCCTGGAAGCGATCGCCGTTCTTTGCGGTGCGGTGATCGGGCTCCTGGCCGTCAACCTCCTGCATTGGCTGTTCGTCGACGGCGACTTCATCGCTCTGACCGTCAATGCCGGCCGCTTCGCGCTGGCGATCGTCACCGTCGCGATCTTCGCCGTCTGGTACCGTTACCTGCCGCAAACGCCCGCCGCGCTCGCCTCGTTCTTCACCGGCGTCCTTTTGCCGAGCGTCATCGTCCTCTTCACCTTCGACGCGCCGCTGGAGACGACCACCGTGCTCCTGCTCTACGCCGCGTTCTCGGTGGTGGCGCTGCTCACCTACCGCTTCGTCCTGCGGAACGCGGCGACGCGCGCCGTCGCGGCCGAAGGTCCCGGCACGCCGGACCGGCGCCGCGGCCGCCCTTGAGCGTCGCCGCGGCCCTTTCCTCCGGACCCTCGCGCGGCTAGAGCCTTCTCCTGAACGAACCCTACGATCGCGGTCGGTTCCTTGCGGCCGGCCGCCAGAGGTGCGCGCCCGCATGAAGTTCACCCTGTCCTGGCTGAAAGACCATCTCGACACGGACGCCTCGCTCGGCCAGATCGCCGAGCGCCTGACGGCGATCGGCCTCGAGGTCGAGC
>CAXUCL010000221.1:0-1838 GCA_964249395.1 uncultured Rhizobiaceae bacterium | reverse complement strand
TTTCAGCGCGTCGACGACGGCGCCGCGCTGAAACCCTTCCGCATCGCGCGGGTCCTCAGCGCCGAGCGCCATCCGGACGCCGACAAGCTGCAGGTGCTCGCCGTCGACGCCGGTCCCGACGTCAACGCCGGCCGGCCGTTGCAGGTCGTCTGCGGCGCGCCGAACGCGCGCGCCGGCCTCGTCGGCGTCCTAGCGCTGCCCGGCACCACCATCCCCGGCACCGGCACGGTGCTGGGGGTCGGGCGCATCCGCGGGATCGAATCGAACGGCATGATGTGCTCGGAGCGCGAGCTCGAACTGTCGGACGCGCACGAGGGCATCATCGATTTGGCCTCGGACGCTCCGGTGGGCGGCGCCTTCGCGGACTATGCCGGGATCGGCGACCCGGTGATCGAGATCAACCTGACGCCGAACCGGCCGGACGCCACGGGCGTCCGCGGCATCGCGCGCGACCTGGCGGCGGCCGGCCTCGGCACGCTGAAGCCCGCGCCGATCGAGCGGATCGCGGGCGAGGGCGCCTGTCCCGTCGGCGTTTCGGTGGAAAGCCCGACCTGTCGCGCCTTCGCGCTGCGCCTCGTGCGGGGCGTGCGCAACGGCCCGTCGCCCGAGTGGATGCGCGAGCGGCTCCGCGCGATCGGGCTTCGGCCGATCAACGCGCTGGTCGACGTCACCAACTACGTCACCTTCGACCGCGGCCGGCCGTTGCACGTCTTCGACGCCGCCAAGGTCGCGGGCGACCTCGTCGTGCGCGGGGCGCGAGCCGGCGAGGAAATCCTCACGCTGAACGGCAAGTCCTATCCGCTGCCCGAGAACACCTGCGTCGTCGCCGACGCGCGCGGACCGGAATCCATCGCCGGCATCATGGGGGGCGAGCATTCGGGTTGCGACGAGACCACCACCGACGTCCTGATCGAGTCGGCGGAATGGGAGCCGCTCGACGTCGCCCGCGCCGGCCGCCAGCTCGGCATCAACTCCGACGCGCGCTACCGTTTCGAGCGCGGCGTCGACCCCGAGCTCACCGAGCCCGGCCTCGACCTCGCGACGCGGCTGATCCTCGACGTCTGCGGTGGCAGCCCGAGCGAGCGGATCGTGGTTGGCGGGGCACCGCGCGAGCGCCGCCCCATCCATTTCCCCTTCACCGAGGTCGAGCGCCTGACGGGGCTGTCGATCGACGCGACCGGGCAGATCGCCTTCCTGCAACGGCTCGGCTTCGCCCTGGAGATCGGCGAGCACGCCGCGACCGTCACCCCGCCGTCGTTCCGGCCGGACATCGAGGGCAAGGCCGATCTGGTCGAGGAGGTGATGCGCCTCGCGGGCGTCGACGCCATCCGGCCGCAGCCGCTGCCGACGGGCGACAGCGTCGGAGCGCGCGTCCTGACCAACATGCAGGTGCGCGAGCGCGCCGCGCGCCGGGCGCTCGCCGCCCGAGGCATGGCGGAGGCGGTGAGCTATTCGTTCGTATCGCGACAAGCGGCCGAACTCTTCGGCGGCGGCGCGCCCGCCTTGCAGCTCGTCAACCCGATCTCGGCCGATCTCAGCGACATGCGTCCGTCGCTGCTGCCCGGCCTCGTCGAGGCCGCACACCGCAACGCCGCGCGGGGCATAAGCGACGTCGCCCTGTTCGAGGTGTCGTCCGTTTATCTCGACGACGAGCCGGGCGGGCAGCGCCGCGTCGCGGCCGGCGTGCGTCGCGGCACCGCGGGTCTCGCGGGCGCCGGCCGCGCGTAGCCGTTCGGGCAGCCGCTCGTCGGCATGCGAGCCGCCATGGAAGCCGAGCACGGTCATGCCCGCCGCGCGGGCGCCCTGGGTGCCCGCCACCGAGTCCTCGATCACCAGGC
>CAXUCL010000220.1:0-4101 GCA_964249395.1 uncultured Rhizobiaceae bacterium | reverse complement strand
GCCGACGCCGGTCACTTCAGGTAGCCGCTCCGGACCATCTCGCGCGTCGCCACCGTTTGCGCCTGCTTGAGCGCCGCGTCCACCGGCATCGTGCCGGCGAGCGCAGCCGAGAACAACTGGCCGATCCGCGTGCCGAGGCCTTGGAACTCTGGAATGGCGACGAACTGCACGCCCGTATACGGCACGGGCTTGACCGTCGGCCGCCCCGGGTCGGCGAGGTTGATCGAGTCGATCGTCAGCTGCGCGAAGGGGGCGGCGGCCCGGTAGTCGGCGTTCGCGTAGAGCGAGGCGCGCGTGCCCGGCGGCACGTTCGCCCAGCCGTAGCGGGACGCCAGGAGCTCCGCGTAGCCCTTGCCGGTCGCCCAGGCGACGAACTTCTCCGCCGCGTCCGCCTTCTGCGTGCCGGTGGGAATGGCGAGCGACCAGGCCCAGAGCCAGTTGGCCCGCTTGCCGAGGCCGGCGTCGGGCGCGAGCGCGAAGCCGACCTCGCCGGCGACGGTCGACTCGGCCGGATCGGTCACGAAGGAGGCGGCCACCGTGGCGTCGATCCACATGCCGCACTTGCCCGCGCGAAACAGCGCCAGGTTCTCGTTGAAGCCGTTCGAGCTCGCGTCCTTCGGTCCCGCCGTTTTCATCAGGTCGACGTAGAGTCCGATCGCCCGCTTCCATTCCGGCCGATCGAACTGCGGCCGCCAGTTCGCGTCGAACCAGGGCGCGTCGAACGAATTGGCGAGCGCGGTGAGGAGGGCGACGTTCTCGCCCCAGCCGGCCTTGCCGCGCAGGCAGATGCCGTTGACGCCGGCGGCGCGGTCGGTCATCCGGCGCGCCGCGTCCGCGACGAAGTCCCACGTCGGCGCTTCCGGCATGGCGAGCCCGGCTTTCGCCATCAGGTCGCGGCGGTACATGATGAACGAGGATTCGCCGTAGAACGGCGCGGCGAAGAGCGTGCCGGCGTGCGACAGGCCGGCGCGGATCGACGGCAGGAGGTCGTCGACGTCGTAGTCGGCGCCGAGGCCGTCGAGCGGCACCAGCCAGCCCTGCTTCGCCCAGATCGGCACCTCGTAGGTGCCGATGGTCAGGATGTCGAACTTGCCGCCCTTCGTCGCGATGTCGGTGGTGACGCGCTCGCGCAGGACGTTCTCTTCCAGCGTGATCCAGTTCACCTCGATGCCGGGATGCGCCTTCTCGAACTCGGGCGTCAGCTCCTGCATGCGGATCATGTCGCCGTTGTTGACGGTGGCGACCGTCAGCGTTTCGGCCGAAGCCGGCGCTCCCGCGAAGAGAAGAACCGCCGAAGCGAATGCGCAGGCTCGAAATCGCATGTCCTCGTTCCCACCACCCGTTTGTCGACTTGCCGCGGCGCGCCGCTCGGCCGGCTCGTTGGCCGATCCCGTCCCGCCGCGCGCCGGCGGCGGCGGGCCTCGTCAGGCGGCTTGCATCGTTTCCGCCGCATCGACGCCGGAGTCGACCGTAGCAGACGTTTCCCTAACGGAACGTTCTTCCACCATGCGCAGGAAGCTGGCCGGCGAAACCGGCGGCGACACCAGGTAGCCCTGGCCGCTCGACACGCCGCAGGCGATGAGCGCCGCGACCTGCACCTCGTGCTCGATGCCTTCGGCGACGACGCCCATCCGCATCTCGGCGGCCAGCCGCGCCAGCATCGACACCATGACGGAGGCCGACTCGTCCCGCCCGATGGCGTCCACGAAGAACTTGTCGATCTTCATCACGTCGGCGCGCAGCGACTGGATCTGCGACAGACCGCTGTGGCCGGTGCCGACGTCGTCGAGCGCGATGCGGAACCCTTGCATCTGCAGGTTCCGGACGCTCAAAGCCGCGCTGTTGATCTCGGCGAAGGCTTCCCGCTCGGTGAGTTCCAGCGTGACGCGCGAGGGATCGACGCCCGACTTGCCGACGGTGCGCTGCAGCTCGGCCGCGAAGTTCGCTTCCGCGAAGTGCCGCGGCGCGATGTTGATCGAGACCCGGAAGGCAGCGTCGCGCTCGAACACGGGCGACAGCTCGCGCAGGCCCTTTTCCAGGAGCACCCAGGTGATCGGGCCGATCCGTCCGGTGGTTTCCGCCAGTTCGATGAAGCGCGAGGGCGGGATCACCGTGCCGTCGCGCAGCACGCGCCGCGCCAGGATTTCCGCCCCGGTGATACGGCCGCTCGCGAGATCGAAGATCGGCTGCAGGAACGGCTCGAACTCGCCGGCCACGATCGCCCGGTCGAGTTCGCGCACCGGGTCGCCCGGCCGGTTGGCGAGGCGCCAGACCAAGGCGGCGAACACCGCGCCGAACGCGACGGCGAGGCCGAGGATCGGCCAGTAGAGCCCCTGCCCCCAGCGAGCCAGGGCGGCGGGATAGACCGCGATCGTCGCGCGCAGCGGCAAGTCGCCGGACGCGGCCCAGACCGTCGTCGGCGTTTGCGCCACGCCGATCGTGTCCGGACCGACGCGGACGATGGTGCGGTTGTCGGCGAGCGTCAGCCGCACGACGGATGCGTCCTCGAGTTCGGTCGGCATGATGTCGAGCGCCGACTCGGCGAAGCCGAGCACGGCCGACAGGCCCATCGCGATGCCGGGCACGCCCTCGCCGGGCGGCTCCTTCAGAAGCCCGAGCGCGGAGCCGGACACCTGGTCGACCCGAAACAGCCGCAGGCGCTCGTCGGCGGCGGCGAGCATGTCCTCGCGCTCGGTCCAGCCCTGGTCGAAGTTCAACGTTTCGGGAAAGGCCGAGCACAGGACGTCGCCGCGCCCGTCGGTGACGCGCAGGTCCTTGACCTCGCCGATCTGGTAGACGTTGCGGCGGATGGACTGGAGCAGATCCGGGTCGCAGGACGCCGCGCGGCGCGCGGTGTAGCCTTCCAGCACCGCCGCCGTGGTGCGCACCGACTTCTCCGCCCGGCGCAGAACGACGCGGGCGAACTCGTCGAGCTGGTCGGTCTGGTGGAAGCGGATCAGCTCGGTGGCCGCGTAGTGGCCCGCGCCCGCGAAGCCGCCGACGACCGCGGCCGCCACACACAAGTTCGCGAGGTTCGGTCGGGGCATTCCGGCACTCGAAATCTGCTTTGCCGACCAACGGTAAGCCGGATGCCTGAACTTTCCGTAAGCGGGAACCGCCATGGTTCCAACGGGATGCGTCGGTTTCGCCCCCAAACCCGGCGACGGTCACCGCTCGCCTCCCGGTGGCGACGGCGAAGGGCGTGCCGGCGCTCGCCGCCGGCAGGGCGTGGAAAAGCCTCGGGCGGGCAGCGAAGGTGAAGATCGAGGTGTTGCGGCAGCAGGGGCGATCCCGATCGCGTGCGGGGTGCCCCGCCTATCGCCGACCGACGACGACGACCAGCGGATCGCCATCGCGACCGTCGGACAGGACGCGCGCTTCGACGTCGGCGAAGCCGGCGCGTTCGAGGTACAGGCGCACCAGGGCTGCGTGACCGCTGTTATCGAGCGCCTGCCAGACCGCGACCGCCTTGGTCGGAAAGCAGCGGTTCGAGAAGCTGACCGCCACGAAGCCGCCGGGACGCAGCACGCGCAGCGCCTCGCGGAACACCGCGACCGGCTGCTGGAGATACTGCACGCCGACGCAGCACAGGACGGCATCGAGGCTCCCGCCCGCCAGGGGCAGGACGGGGTCGCGGTTCAGGTCCTGGACGAACCATCGGTCGAGACGGGGGTTGGCCGCCAGTTCCTCGCCGTTCATGCCGTGACCGACGACCTCGCCGAGCGCGAGGTCGTCCGGCAAATGACTGACCCAACTCGACATGAGGTCGAGAACGGCCGCCTGCTCGGGCAGGGCCTCACGATAGAACCGCGTCAACGCTGCGGTCGCCTCTTCGTCGATGTGGGTCACCAGGCGCGCCGGCGCGTAGAACAGCGCGTCGTCGCGCGCGTCGCTCTTTCGAAAGGCGTGGTCCGGCAGTTCGGGAACGTCGCGGCTCATGCGCCCTGAATGACGACACCGGCCGTCGCGTTGCCAAGACCAACGGTCACACCCGACGATCGTCGGACCGTCCGGCCACGCGTCCGAAGGGCCGAAAGCCGAGAGTCCGCTTCTCGGCGAAGCGGCCAGCGCAGCCGGTCGCCTGCGGCGGGGCCGGGCGGC
>CAXUCL010000219.1:0-4102 GCA_964249395.1 uncultured Rhizobiaceae bacterium | reverse complement strand
CCCGCGCCTTGCCCTCGGCGTCGGTCGGTTCCGTCTCGAACGGCAGCCGCACGGCGGTCGGCTCGTCGTCGGCGAGCCCGAAGCGGTAGCCGGGAAACGCGGCAAGGCCGGAGGCCGCCTGCAGCACGATCTCGCCGGACACGTCCAGCCCGCCGGCCGGCGCGCCGAACAGGTAGCGCACAGCAAGATCGGCGGTTGGCGGCGCGGCCGGATCTAGGCTCATGGCGGCGAGCTGGAGGTCGAAGTCGATCTTCTCCGGCTCGAAGTCCTCGACGCGCACCGTCGCTTCGACGAGCGCGGCGCGCTTCGGATCGAGGTGAACAGCGAAGCGCCAGGCGCCGCGCATGGCGCCCGCCGGCAGCGCCGGCTCCCAGGCGAAGCCGCCGGCGTTCGCCGCCTGGATCGCCTCACGGCGGAACTCGACGCCGTCCGGCCGCGTCGCGATGCCGGTCAGCGTCAGGTTCTCCACCGCGGCGCCCTCGGCGTCGCGCACGAGGCCGGTGAGGTGCACCGTCTCGCCGGTGCGGTAGATGCCGCGCTCCGGCGCGAGGAACACGTCCAGCGCGTCGGCCGGGCCACGGCCCTCGACGCCGCGATCGCTGAGGTCGAAGGGCGCGGCGGTGAGGTCGAGGAAGGAGAAGTCGCCGCCCGCGCCGTCGCTCGCCATGAGCACCGCCGGCCGCCCGCCGCCCGTGCCGCGCAGGAGGCCGGGCGGAAGCTTCGCGTGGCCGCTCTTGTCCGTTTCGGCGGTCCCGAGGATCTCGTTGTTGGCGGCGACCAGCTCCAGCCGGACGCCCGGCGCCGGCTCGGCGCTCCCCAGCGAGCGCGCGAAGACGTGGAAGCCGTCCTCGCCGGAAAAGCTGGTGAGGCCGATGTCGGTGAGGACGAACCATTGCGTCGCGAGCGCGTCCGGCTCGCCGCGGGCGTTCCTGGCCTTCGCCGACAGCACGTAGACGCCGGCCTTGCGCTCCCGCAGGATCGCCGACACCGGGATGGCCGTCACGACCTCCTCGTTGGTGCGGCGGGCAACCTCGACGGTGCCGTTCCACACCGCCTCGCCCTGGTTGCTCGCGACCTCGTCGACCTCGTAGGCCGCCATCTGCGCCAGGAAGCGGCTGTCGCCGATCGTGCGGGCGAGCGAGCGGTCGCCGATGCGGGTGAGACGCGCCTCGATGGCGTCCGCGTTGACGCTGGTGACGGGGATCGTCGCCTCGCCGCCGGCCGGCAGCACGTAGGCGTTGCCGGAAAAGCGCACGGTCGGATCGCGGTCGCGCACGTAGATCGAGACGTCCGCGGCGCGGGCGAGCGTTTCGCCGGACGCGGCTGGCACGCCGCGCCGCACGGTCAGGCGGTAGCGCTCGCCGTGCCGCACGCCCTCGACGCACATCTGCGCGCCGCTGGCCGAGACCGGCAGCTGCTCGCCGTTCTCCACCGACACGAAGTCGCCGGCCGTTTCCGATGCGGTGACGGCCGGCGCGAGCTCCTCGGAGAAGGTCAGGCAGATGCGCGGGTTGGCGGCGTTGTTGTCGACCGTGTTGTCGACGATGCGGAAGCCGTGGCTCGCGACCGCCTCCGCCAACCGCGCCGCCACCGCCGGGTCGGCACTCGCGGCGAGGCTGGCGCGCCAGGTGCGGATCGCCGGCTTCCATTCGGCGCGCGCGGCCATGCCCTGCGCCAGAAGGTCGAGCGCGGCGGCCTGCCCGTCCGCATTGGGTGCGACGAGATAGGCGTTGATCGCGAGCGCGTCGCGCGAGGCGTCGTTCTCCGCCTTCGCGGCGTAGTCGTCGGACGCGAAGGCGAGCGCCGCCCGCCCGTAGCCGGCCCAGGCGTCGAACGCGGCGGGGTCGCGCTTCAGCGCCTCGCGGTAGAGGCGTTTCGCCTCGTCCGGCCGGTTGTCGCGCAGCGCCCGGGCGGCGTCGCCGCCGATCGCCGCGTCGTCGAGCGCGGCGTCGCGCGCTTCCTCGACGAGCGCGAGCTTGAACCGGCGGGCGGCGTCGAGGCTCGCGCGTGGCAGGAAGGCGAGTTCGGCCGCGCGCTCGGCTTCCCGGGCCGCGAGGTCCGTTTCGCTCGCCGCCTCGACGATGCGGCCGGACACGACGCCCGCCGCGGCGCGCAGCTCCCCGACGTCCTCCTTCAGGAAGCACCAGCCCTTGGCCGTGTTCAGCGTGAAGGCGCGGCAGCGGTTGTCGGCCAGGCACGCCGTCTCGCAGACGTTGCGGTCGACGCCCTTCAGGATCTCGAAGTCGCCGCCGTAGTAGTCGGCGTCGGGCGCGGCGACGATGCGCCGCTCGGGAGTGGCCACGTCCTGCGCGAGAGCCGCGACGGGCAGCGCCAAAGACAGCCCGGCCAGCATGGCCCGAAGCACCAAAGCCGCTGCCCGCTTCATCGCCGTCGCCCCTGCCAGCCCAACCCGTCGAGCCGCGACGTTATGCTGCTCCCGGTGCCCGCGCCAGCGAAAAGAGGCAACCCATCGCGCCCCGCTTCATTGCGGTTCCGACAACCGACCGAACGGGTAAGGAGATCCCATGAGCAAGCACCTGAAGGCCGGCTCGCCCGGCGCGATCAAGCCGATCGACGACCTCGTGCGCAACCCCGGCATCGGGGCCTCGAAGGGCATGACCATGTCGGGGGCCGAGCCCGAGGACATCGAAGGCAAGGCGACCTTCGAGGGCGACTCGGAGAACGGCACGACCGCCAACGGCGGCATCCTGCCCGAGCATCCCGCCCGCACCAACAAGTAGCGCCGGGTTCCCGGCCTGCGGCCGCCCCGGACCCACCGAGGGCGGCCGTCGCGCGTTCGGGTCGCGGCTTGCCGGCTCGCGGCATCGCCACACCTGCCCGCGCATGCGAAGCGAAACGGACGTGGTGGTGGTCGGGGCGGGCGCGGCCGGCGTCGGCGCCGGACGGGCGCTGCTGGAAGCCGGGATCGACCACCTGATCCTCGAGGCGCGGAACCGGGTCGGCGGCCGCGCCCTCATCATCGAGGCGCGGCGCGGCGTCGGCCCGCTGGACCTCGGCTGCGGCTGGCTGCACTCGGCGACGGAGAACCCCTTCGTCGCGGTCGCGGAAGGTCTCGGCCTCACGGTCGACCGCTCGCAGGCGCCCTGGGCGAAGGGCCCGTGCGGCATCGACCTGACCCGCGAGGAGCACGCCGCGTTCGTGGAAGCGCAGAGCGATCTCGACGAACGGCTCGCCGCGATCGGCGACGCCGCGCCGGACCGGCCGGTTTCGGACTTCCTAGAGCCAGGCAACCGCTGGAACGGCCTGATCGACGCGGTCAGCACCTACTACAGCGGCGCCGAAACCCGGTTCGTTTCGGCGGCGGACCTCGACCGTTACAGCGACAACGGCGTCAACTGGCGCGTGCGCGAGGGCTACGGCCAGCTGATCGCCGCCTACGCGGCGGGCCTGCCCATAGAGCTCGGCTGCGCGGTCGCGGCGATCGACCATTCGGGCACGCGGTTGCGGATCGAGACGGCGAAGGGCGCGGTCTCGGCGCGCGCGGCGATCGTCACCCTGCCGAGCCGGCTCCTGGCCGAGGAGCGCATCCGCTTCGCGCCGGCGCTGCCCGAAAAAGCCGCCGCCGCGGCGGGGCTGCCGCTCGGCGTGGCCGACAAGCTCTACCTCGCGCTCGACGGCGCCGACGATCTCGGCACGGAGTCCCGCGCCTTCGGACGGACGGACCGGGCGGAAACCGCCGCCTACGTCTTCCGCCCGCTGGGGCGGCCGGCGATCGAGTGCTACTTCGGCGGCTCGCTCGCGCGCGACCTGGAGCGGGGCGGTGGCGCGGCGGCCTTCCTCGCCTTCGCGACAGCCGAGCTCGTCGGCCTGTTCGGTTCGAGCTTCGCGCGGCGGATCGCGCCGCTGCCGATGCACCTGTGGGAAACCGATCCGCTCGCCGGCGGGAGCTATTCCTACGCCTCGCCCGGCTGCGCGGACATGCGCCAGGCGCTCGCCGAGCCGATGGACGGGCGGCTGTTCTTCGCGGGCGAGGCGACGTCGCGCGCCGCCTTCTCGACCGCGCACGGCGCCTACGAAACGGGCCGGCGCGCCGCGCGCGCGGCGATCGCGGCGCTCGCGCGCCGGCCGGCTCAGCCCTTGC
>CAXUCL010000218.1:1853-4181 GCA_964249395.1 uncultured Rhizobiaceae bacterium | reverse complement strand
GAGTAGCGGCGGCCGGACGGGCGCGACCTTCAGCTGCGCAGCCTCACCGGCCACGGCGAGGACTGGCCGATCGCCCATGCCGAGCTCGTCCCCTACATCGAGCGGGTGGAGCGCTTCCTCGGCGTTTCCGGGCCGGCCGACTACCCCTGGGACCCCGGCCGCCGCTACTCGCTGCCGCCGCCGAAGCGCAACGCCTCGGCCGCGATGATGATGCGCGGCTGCCAGGCGCTCGGCATCCGTGCCACCGACGCGCCGGCGGCGCTCGTTTCGCAGGACTGGCACCAGGAGGGCGGGGGCCTGCGGCAGGCTTGCGTCAACTGCGGCTCCTGCCACCAGGGCTGCCGCAACGGCGCGAAGGCGTCGATGGACACGACCTTCCTGCCGCTGGCCGTCCGGCGCGGCGCCGAGCTCCGCCCGAACGCCATGGCGCACGCGGTGGAGCTGGACGCCGGCGGCCGGATCGTCGCCGTGGTCTACCGCGACCAAAGCGGCGCCGACCACCGGCAGCGCTGCGCCACCCTGTTCCTGTGCGCCGGCGGGGTCGAGACGCCGCGCTTCCTCCTGCATTGTGGCCTCGGCAACTCGTCGGGACAGGTCGGGCGCAACTTCATGGCGCACGGGGCGACGCAGGTCTGGGGCCGGTTCGACGCCGAGATGCGCGGCCACCGCGGCTACCCCTCGTCGGTCCTCACCGAGGACACGCTGCGCCCGGCCGACGCGGATTTTGCCGGCGGCTACCTGATCCAGAGCCTCGGCGTGATGCCGCTGACGATGGCGACCACCGCGTCGCGCGGCGCCGGGATGTGGGGGGCCAAGCTCGTGGAAACGATGCGGAACTACCGCTTTTTCGCTGGTGTCGGCATGAACGGCGAGTGCCTGCCCGCCGACGGCAACCGGCTGGAGCTGTCCGCCGACGAGACGGACGCGTTCGGCATTCCGAAGGCGGTGGTCGCCTTCTCGAAGGGCGCCAACGAGCGGGCGGTCGACCGGCACGCGGTCCGCACCATGCGGGCGATCGTCGAGGCGGCGGGCGGGCGCGACCTCATGGTGCTGGAGCGCACCGCCCACACGATCGGCACCTGCCGCATGGGCACGGACCCTGCGCGCGCCGTGGTCGACCCGGACGGGCGGAGCTTCGACGTGCCGAACCTGTGGATCTGCGACAACTCGGTCTATCCGAGCGCCGTGGTGGCCAATCCCGGCCTCACCATCATGGCGCTCTCCTTGCGCACCGCCGAGCGCTTTCTAGCGCGGACCTAGGCCGCGCCGTCTTCCCAGGCGGCGCGGACCGGGCCGACGGCGCCGTCCGGCTTGGCGTCGCCGATGAAGATCACGATCGGACCCTGCCCGGTTTTGTTTGGGTCGTAGAAGTCGAGGAGGCCGGGCGACGCGCGCTGCAGGAAGCGGGGCGACACGCCGGCGCCGCGCAGGAGGTGGTCGATCACCACCTGGTCGCCGTGCACGGCGTTCGGCACCCGGCCGCAGGAGCCGGGCCGCATCCAGCGCTCCGGATCGGCGGCGAACGTCTCGTAGACGAAGGCGAGCTCGTCGCCCGACCAGCGCAGAAGCGCGCTGGACAGGCGGCCGCCGTGGAAGAAGTCCTCCATCGCGGCGAGGCCCGGCTCGGCGAGAGGCGACGCGTCGCCGGTGAACACGGTGTCGAGGTCGCAGAGCACCACCGTTCCGGCGAACAGGCCGGCTCGCAGCGCCTCGATCTTCGACCACCAGCTCGGCCAATCGTGCCGGAGCGGGACGCGCTCGACGCCGGCGACGGCGAGCGGCAGGTCGGTCAAGCAGACGATCCGCTCGAACGCCGGCGCGAAGCGGCGCACGCCGCGCGCTAGGCGCTCCACCCAGCGCCCGTCGTAGCGGCCGCCGCTCTTCAGAACCGTCGCGAGGGTGGCCATCGGTGGAAGGCCGCTCAGCCGACCACCTTGAGAAGCGGCGCGGCCTCCGCTGCCGACGACCCGGCCCACAACTCGTCGGTCAGCTCTTCCAGCCACGTGGCGCCGCGCGCCGCCGCGTCCGGCGCGTAAAGGCCGCCGATCGCTTCCCCGTCGAGGGCGCGCACCTCGGCCAGCAGTTCGCTCCAGCGCGCCAGGTCGCTCGGCCAGTTCGGCGCGCTCACCGCCGCGCCGACGCGCACCAGCGCTTGCGCCTTCCTCACCTGCTCGCCGAAATAGCGCCATTCCGGCATCACCAGCAGCCGGCGGCCGACGCGGGCGATCTCGTGGACCGTGTTGTCGCCCGCCCCCGCCCCCCCCCCCTGGGCGGGCGCCCCGGGTTAGGGTTAGTTAGGCACCCCCCCCCCGTCCCTGCCGGTAGCGC
>CAXUCL010000218.1:0-1843 GCA_964249395.1 uncultured Rhizobiaceae bacterium | reverse complement strand
AGTTCCGTCAGGTTCGCGAAGTCCGTTTCGTGGCCCTCGCGGTGCGTCGGGCCGAGCACGAACCAGAGCGCGTCGGGCGCGGCGCGGGCGGCCACCGTCAGCGGCGCGTAGGGCGTGCCGCTGCCGCCGCCGCCGGTGACGACGACGATCACCTCGCGCGACGGATCGAGCCCGAGCGTTTCGCGCGCCTTCGCCTTCGTCGGCACCGGGTCGCCGGTGGTGCACAGGCCGCCGGTGTAGAAGGTCTTGGCTCGCAGAGACGCCGGATAGTCGTCCTGCTCCAGCCGCGCGTCGAAGGGCGCGAGCATGCCGACCGCCGCCTCGTAGGCGCCGACGTGGCCGATGTCGGCGCGATCGCCGTGCATGCGGATCTGGATCGAGGGCACGCTGGCGGCCCGCGCGAGGAGGCCGATCTCGCAGGACACGTCCACCACGAACAGGCCGGTCTGGCGATCGTCCAGGTGGTCGAGGATGGTGCGCATCGTGCGGCGCATCTCCGACACCCCCAGCGGCACGCAGTGCATCACCTGCGGCGTCGGCTCGGCGTGGAGGCGCGCTGTCGGCACGGCGGCGCCGATCATGTTCGGCAGGGGAACGATCTCGATGTCGCGCGCGAAACCGTCGAAGAGGTGCGGCCCGGCCGTCAGCACGGAAACCGGCCGGTCGCGCGCGAACTCGGCCGCCAGCGCCATGGTGCGGTTGGCGTGGCCGCGCCCCTGATGGTGCACGAAAAACGAGATCGGCTTCTTCAAGCGCTTGGCCCTTTGCGATAATTGCCCGTGCGGAGCAACGAGCGGTGGCGGCGCCTCGTTCACGGACGCGAAGCCAGCCAAGCGCATTTGCCGCGGGCGCGAGACCGACGGCGCTCCTTCGCGGCGGCGAACCGGCGCTTCGCCGCCGCGCTTGTTCCACCGGAGGCCCGACGATTTCGCACCCTTCCAGCCCGAAACGCGTCGCGATCGTCGGGAACGCGCCCGACGTCCGGCTCGACGCGGCGCGGATCGACGGGGCCGACTGGGTGGTGCGCTTCAACAACGCCGCCGGCTTCGGCGGCCGGGCGGGACGCCGCGCGACGCACCTCGCGCTCGTCAACCACGGCGGGCAGATGCGGGAATGGCTGGACGACCCACACTTCCTCGACCGTCCCGCCGTGCGGGCGGCAAGCCGCTTCCTCCTGCCGTTCCGGCCCAAGCCCGAGCCTGTGGGCGAGCAGGACGCGGACGGGCGCGACTGGACGGCCGAAGCGGTCGCGATGCTCGGCGCGACCGGCAAGCCTGTGACGCTCGTGGCCGCCCAAACCCACGCGGAAGCCGCGCGGCTGCTGCGACGGGCGGACGGCGCGCAGCCGCCGCCGAGCACGGGCTTCCTCGTGACGCTGCACTTCCTGCGCGAGCTTCCGCCGGACGCGCAGGTCGAGGCGCACGGCTTCGGCTTCGCCGGCTGGTTCGGGCACGATTGGGATGCCGAGCGCCGCTGGTTCGAGGCGAAGCACGTCGAAGGCCGGTTGCGGCTGATCCCAACGGAGCCGGTGGAGCGTTGAGCGAACGCTGTTTCGTGTGCGGCGACGACGCCTGGTCGCCGACCGGGCGGACGCTGCTGTATCCGGCCGATGAGCGGCGCGCGTTCCGCTTCGCCTGCGCGTCCTGCGGCGTCCTCGTCGACGATCGGAGGCAGGTGGTGGCTTGTCGCCGCCATCTCGACGCGGCGCTCGCCGGCGAGCGCTTCGCGCCGGACGTCGCCGCGCCCTACGGGCTCGACGCCTACACGCTGCGCACCGCCGCGACGCGCCTGCGCCTCGCCGCCGAGCCCGCCGACGACGCTCAGGCGGCGGCGCTGCGCCGTC
>CAXUCL010000217.1:3882-4188 GCA_964249395.1 uncultured Rhizobiaceae bacterium | reverse complement strand
GGCGCGTCGAGGGGCGGGCGCTGCGGCTCGGCGCGCTCGCGATCGTTGCCGCCGAGGCCGAACGGCAGGGTCAGCGCCGTCGCGGTGGACGCACCCGTCAGAAGCGCCGCGCCGAAAAGCGCCGCGCGCGTCGCGCTTGCCGTGAAGCTCGCCATGCCATGTCCCTTTCGCGCGGCGCGAGGCCCCCCAGCCGGCGCGCGGCGCCCTGCGCCCCGTTTTCCCCGAGCCGGAGGGATTGACGGCGCGTTTCCGGCATTTCTTTGGCCGCGCGGCCGATAAAGACACGCTTCGGGAACGGGATGGCTA
>CAXUCL010000217.1:0-3771 GCA_964249395.1 uncultured Rhizobiaceae bacterium | reverse complement strand
GCGCCGTTCAGCACGGTGACGGCGCGGCGGTTCTGCGACTGGCAGGAGATGTCCTCGCACACGGCCACCGGGCGTTCCTTGCCGTAGGAGATCGTGCGCATGCGGTTGGCGGCGACGCCCTGGCTCACGAGATACGCCCGCGTCGCGGCGGCGCGGCGGGCGCCGAGCGCCAGGTTGTATTCGCGCGTGCCGCGCTCGTCCGCATGGCCTTCCACGGTGACCGAATACTGGCCGTACTGGTTCAGCCAGCGGGCTTGGCTGGCGAGCGTCGCCTGCGCGTCGGCGCGGACCACGGAGGAGTCGGTGTCGAAGAAGATGCGGTCGCCGACGTTGACCGTGAAGTCGCCGGGCGTGCCGGGCGCGGTGGAGCCGCTGCCGCCGGCGCCGTCCGCGCCGCCGAGGCCGAGGCCGGCGGCGTTGTCCGGCAGGCCGCTGTTCTTCTTGGCGCAGCCGGCGACGGCGAGCGCCGCCACGAGGGCGAGTGCGACGCGGCTGTGAGCCAAAACGGCGATCGGGCCCATGGCCTTCTCCTTGCTTCTTGCGATGGTGGTCCGCCGCCGCGCTTGGCGGGTGGCTTCACCGCCTGTTTACCGTGTTCGTCGTTAAGGCGGGGTAAACGCGGCGGCGGCTGGCGTGCGCTGCGTCCCATTTCGTCCCGGATTGGGACGAAGCTCGGGCGGCACGGCTGCGGCATCGGCGCGAACGGGAGAACAACAGCGTTTCGCCCGACCGTTGTTGCCGATGCGTCACGATCGCGAGCGGAACGGCGACGCTTCCCGTCTCCCGAACCGGGAGAAGGAAGGCGCCTGCCTGCTGGCGTCGCCGCGCGCTCCTCGTGGCCGAACCCTATTGCCGCGCCGGGGACCAGGCCGGGTCGGAGGCGTAGCCCTGCGTCGGCACCTTCTGCTCGTTGCGGCCGGTGAGGTCGATCGAGTAGAGCTGCGGGCCGCCGCCGGCGTCGCGGAAGAACATGATGACGCGGCCGTTCGGCGCCCAGGTCGGCCCTTCGGCGTGGAAGCTCGACGTCAGGATGCGCTCGCCCGAGCCGTCGGGGCGCATCACGCCGATCTGGAACTGGCCGCCCGACTGCTTGGTGAAGGCGATCAGGTCACCGCGCGGGCTCCAGACCGGCGTCGAATAGGAGCCGCTGCCGAAGGAGATGCGCTGCGGGTTCGAGCCGTCGGCGCCCATCGCGTAGACCTGCGGCCGCCCGCCCCGGTCGGACTCGAACACGATGCGCGCGCCGTCCGGCGAGAAGCTCGGCGCCGTATCGATCGCCGAGCCCGAGGTCAGGCGGGTCGTCGCCTTCGAGCCCACGTCCATCGCGTAGATGTTGGCCGAACCCTCCTGCTGCAGGCTCATGACGATCTTGGTGCCGTCCGGCGAGAAGCGCGGCGCGAAGGTCATGCCGGGGAAGTTGCCGACGACCTCGCGCTGGCCCGTTTCAAGCTGCAGGCGGTAGACGCGCGGCTCCGCCCGGCCGAACGACATGTAGGTCAGCTCCTGCTTGTTCGGCGAGAAGCGCGGCGTCAGGACGAGGTCGTCGCCGCGCGTCAGGTACGAGACGTTGGCGCCGTCCTGGTCCATGATGGCGAGGCGCTTGACGCGCTTCTGCTTCGGGCCCGACTCCGACACGAACACGATGCGGGTGTCGAAGTAGCCCTTCTCGCCGGTGAGGCGCTCGTAGATCGCGTCGGCGATGAGGTGGGCGACGCGCCGCCAGTTGTCGGGCGTCGCGTAGAACTGCTGCCCGTCGAGCTGCGCGTTGGCGAAGGTGTCCCACAGCCGGAACTCGGCGCGCAGGCGCCCGTCGGCCTCGGCCGCCACCTTGCCGGTGACGAGCGCCTGCGCGTTGATCACCGTCCAGTCGGGAAAGCGCGGCGTCGCGTCTGGCGACACGTCGCGCTGGATGAAGGCCGACGGGTCGATCGGCGCGAACAGGCCGGTGCGCTTCAGGTCGGCTTCCACCACTTCGCCGATCTGCGCGGCCAGCTTGTTGCCGGTGAAGGCGGGGATGGCGATCGGCAGCGGCTGCACGTTGCCGCGCGTGATGTCGACCGTGATCTCGGCGCGAACGGGCGCCGCGGCGCAGCCGAGCGCGAGCGCGAAGCCGAGCGCCGCCAGGCCGAAGCGTCGAAGCAGTGTGGACATGGGATGCCTTTCAACGATGCCGATCAACGGGCCGCTCGCCTGCCGGCGAGATCGGCGGCGCAGCCCCTACGATCAGAACATCTCGCTCGGGTCGAAATTGAGGTTCGTGACTTCCCAGCCGCCGGCATACATCTCGGACGGCAGGTTGAAGGGGGCGCAGCGCCGGATGGCCCGCACCGCCGCTTCCGCCGCGATGCGCTGGGCGCCCGAGCCGCCGCCGGCGGTGATCTCCGGCACGCCGTCCACGTCGCCCGCCTCGTTGAAGCGGATGCGGATCGACACGCGCAGGCCCTCGCCGGACTCGATGCCGGCCGGCGGGTTCCAGCAGTCGCGCATCTTCTCCTTGATCAGTCCGTCGAGCTCGCCGAGTTGGCTGCGCGACAGCTTGGTGCCCGTGGTGACCTTCGAGCCGAGCGAGGCGACGTCCGTGGAGCGCTTGGCGCCGCCGCCGGCCGCCTTGCGCTTGTCGAGCAGCGCGGCGATGTCGTCGGCGTTGAACTCGGACGGCGCGTCCGAGGCCGCGTCCGCGACCTCCGTCTTCTTCGGCTTCTCTTTGGCCTTCGGGTCCGTCTTCTTCGGTTCCGGCTTCGGCGGCGTCTCGGCTTCGGCGACCTCGGGCTTCGGCGGCGCCGGCTTCTTCGCCGGAGTGGGCACCTTCTTCGGCGGCGTCGGCTCCGGCGCCGGCTCCTTTTCCGCCGCCTCGATCGCCTCGGCGAGAGGGTCCTCTTTCGGCGGCGGCTCGGCCGCCTTTTCCGGCTCAGGCTTGGCTTCCGGCTGCGGCGGCGGGGTCGCCTCGGCGACCTTAGGCTCTGGCTTCGGCTCGGGTGGGGGCGGCGTTTCGGCCGCCTTCGGCTGCGGCTTGGCGGCTTCCTTCGTCGGCTTCTGGTTCGGCACGGGCGGCGTGTCGAGGTCGACCTCGTTGTCGCCGACGTTCTTGGCCTCCATCGGCAGCGTTTGCGGCCGGCTGGTCGGGGTCGGCGCCGGCTTCTCCGTGACGGGCGCCTGCTTCTCCCCCTTCACGCCCTCGAACGCGTCGGACAGGACGATCTCCACCGGCAACGCCTCGGCGTAGCTCGCGTCGAGCGGCTTGGGGGCGAGCGACCACAGGCCCCAGGACAGGAGCGCCGCGTGGGCGAGTGCGGAGGTGACGACGCCGGTGCGCATGGGCAGGCTCAGCTCGTCGTTTCCGGCGCGGTGATCAGGCCGATGTTCTTGAAGCCGGCGGCCGAGATCAGCGCCATCACCTGCATCACCGTGCCGTAGTCGGCGGCGCGGTCGCCGCGCACGAAGATGCGCTCCTCGTAGCCGGTCTTGGCGATGGCCTGCAGCTTCGGCACGACCTCGTCGACGGCGATTTCGGTTTCGCCGATGAACACGGCGCCGCCCTTCTGGACGGAAACCTCGATCGGCTGCGTTTCGGCGTTGAGCGCCTTGGCTTGCGTTTCCGGCAGGTCGAGCGGCACGCCGACGGTCAGCATCGGCGCGGCCACCATGAAGATGATCAGGAGGCACAGCATGACGTCGACCATCGGCGTCACGTTGATCTCGCTGTTCAAGGCGCGGTGCCGGCGTCGACCGCGACGCCCCCGGCCGCCCCCGCCGCCGGCGGAACCCATGGAC
>CAXUCL010000216.1:0-4196 GCA_964249395.1 uncultured Rhizobiaceae bacterium | reverse complement strand
GGCTCGACGGAGACCGCCTTCGCGATCAACCGGGCGCTCGCCGCGAGAGCCGCCCCGATCGCGCCGCTCATCGCGGAGACCGGCGGCATCAACGCGCTCGTCGTCGACGCCACCGCCCTGCCGGAACAGGTCGCCGACGACGTCGTCGCCTCCGCCTTCCGCTCGGCCGGCCAGCGCTGCTCGGCGCTGCGCCTCCTGTTCGTGCAGGAGGACGTCGCCCAGCGCATGGTGGCGATGATCGCCGGCGCCGCGGCCGAGCTGACCGTCGGCGACCCGCGCGCCGTGTCCACCGACGTCGGCCCGGTGATCGACGCCGAGCAGAAGCGCGTCCTCGACGAGCATCTGGGCGCCATGCGGTGCGACGGGCGCGTCCGCTTCGCGGCCGCCCTGCCGGACGGGCTGCCGGCCGCCGGCCATTGGGTCGCCCCGACGATCGTCGAACTCGACCAGGCGGGAGCGCTGACGCGCGAGGTGTTCGGCCCGATCCTGCACGTCGTGACGTGGCGGGCCGGCGAACTGGACCGCGTCTGCGACGCGATCGAGCGCACCGGCTACGGCTTGACGCTCGGCGTCCACAGCCGCATCGACGAGACGATCCGCTTCGTGACGGAGCGCTTGACGGTCGGCAACGTCTACGTCAACCGCAACCTGATCGGCGCCGTGGTCGGCTCGCAGCCCTTCGGCGGCTCCGGCCTGTCCGGCACCGGCCCGAAGGCCGGCGGGCCGAACTACGTCGCCCGCTTCGCGCGCGAGCAGGTGGTGTCCACCAACACGGCGGCCGCCGGCGGCAACGCCAGCCTGATCGCCATGGACGCGCGGTGAGGCGGCGAACGCAAGCCCGGGACAAGGCGCCGGGGGTAGCTTGAAGGGGCTCCAGCGCGACGCGCAGCCATCCAAGCGGTCTCCTCCCACGCCTTGGAACCGGACTGCGACCGTGACGTTCGAGCGACCGACGGCCCGACGTTCTCCTCCCAGCGTCCTCGCCGGTCAGGCCAGTGAAAAAGTTCGAAGGCCCGGCGTCCTCCCCGCCGGGCCTTCGGCTTTTCACGCGCCCGTCGCGTTGCGTCGGCGCCGCTCCCGCCGTCGGCGCGTGCCTTGCGCGGCGCGATTGCCCGGAGCCGGTTTCGGCCTAGGTCACGCGGTGCCGCGCGGACGCGCGGGGCGGGAGGACGTCATGAGGCGGTTCGGAAAAGCGGGTTCGTTCGGCGCCGCGTTGCTGCTCGCGTGTTCGCTCGGGGCGAGCGCGCAGGACGCAACGAACTGGACGGCGACCTGGGGCGCCAGCCCGGTCTTTCCGGTGGGACGGGAGATCGGCGGCTCCACCGTGCGGCAGTACGTCCGATTGTCCGTCGGCGGCGCCAGGGTCCGCGTCCGCTTCTCCAACGAGACCGGAACTTCGCCGCTGCGGATCGGCGCGGCGCGGATCGCTAAACCGGGAAACGCCGCCGGATCGGTGGACGCGGCGTCGTCCCGGCCCCTGCTTTTCGGCGGCGAAACGGCTGTGACCGTGCCGGCGGGCGCGCCGATGCTGTCGGATCCGGTGGACCTTCCCGTCGAGCCGCTGTCCACGCTCGCGATCTCCTTGTTCGTGCCGCGCGCAACCGGCCCGTCCGTGACGCACCCGCTCGGCGTCCAGACCGCCTTCGTCGTTTCGGGCGACAAGGTGGCAGAAACGAGCCTGGAAGGGGCCGAAACGTCGCTGGAGCGTTTCTACGTGTCCGGCGTCGAGGTCGCCAACGACGTCGCGTCGCCGCCGCCGCCCGCCGTGGTCGCCTTCGGCGATTCCATCACGGACGGCTACGGATCGACGCCGAACGCGAACCGCCGGTGGCCGGACAGGCTCGCCGAGCGGCTCGCGCAGCGCGGAACGGGACGGGCCGTCGGGGTCGTCAATGCCGGAATCAGCGGCAACCGCGTGCTCCACGACCGCCCACAGGACGTGTTCGGGCCGGCCGCGCTCGCGCGTCTCGACCGCGACGCGCTTTCGCGGCCCGGTATCCGCTGGCTGGTGGTGATGGAGGGCATCAACGACATCGGCCACGCGACGCAGGCCGGCCTGAGCGAGCAGGCGGTCACGGCGGCGGAGATCATCGCCGGTCACAAGCAGATCGTCGCCCGCGCGAAGGCGAAGGGCGTCAAGGTCTACGGCGCGACGCTGACGCCGTTCGAAGGCACCGTGTTTCCCGGCTACTTCACGCCCGAAGGCGAGGAAAAGCGCCAGGCCGTGAACCAGTGGATCCGCACCGGCGGCGCCTACGACGCGGTGATCGACTTCGACGCGGCGCTGCGCGACCCGGCCAACCCGACCCGCGTGAGGCCCGAGTTCGACGAGGGCGACCACCTGCATCCGAACGATGCCGGCTACAAGGCGATGGCGGACGCCGTCGACCTCGCGCTGTTCGATTGACCGGGCCCGCGTGAGCGCCGCCGGACCGGCGTCCGACATCGCGATCGCCCGCGCGGCGTCGAAGGAGCCGATCGTCGCCGTCGCCGCGCGGCTCGGCATCCCGGCCGACGCGCTGGTCCCCTACGGCCACGACAAGGCGAAGGTCGCCGCGCCGTTCCTCCAGTCGCTGCGCGGCAGGCCGGCCGGCAAGCTGATCCTCGTCACGGCGGTGAACCCGACGCCGGCCGGCGAGGGCAAGTCCACCACGACGATCGGCCTCGGCGACGCCTTGAACCGCATCGGCCGGCGCGCGGCGATCTGCCTGCGCGAGCCCTCGCTTGGTCCCTGCTTCGGCCAGAAGGGCGGCGCCACCGGCGGCGGGCGGGCGCAGGTGGTGCCGATGGAGGACATCAACCTCCACTTCACCGGCGACTTCCACGCGATCACCAGCGCCCACAACCTCCTCGCCGCCCTGGTCGACAACCACGTCTATTGGGGCAACGCGGAACGCATCGACACGCGGCGCATCGTTTGGCGGCGGGTTCTCGACATGAACGACCGGGCGTTGCGCGAGGTCGTCACCGGTCTCGGAGGTCCGGCCAACGGCTACCCGCGCGAAGCGGGCTTCGACATCACCGTCGCCTCCGAAGTGATGGCGATCCTGTGCCTGGCCGAGGATTTGGCCGACCTGGAGCGGCGCCTCGGGGCCATCGTCGTCGCCTTCCGGGTCGACCGCTCGCCGGTGTTCGCCCGCGACGTCGGCGCCGTCGGGGCGATGGCAGCGCTCCTGAAGGACGCCATCCTGCCGAACCTCGTGCAAACGCTGGAGAACAACCCGGCCTTCGTCCACGGCGGCCCGTTCGCCAACATCGCGCACGGCTGCAACTCGGTCGCGGCCACCAAAACGGCGCTGCGCCTCGCCGACTACGTGGTGACGGAGGCCGGCTTCGGCGCCGACCTCGGGGCCGAGAAGTTCTTCGACATCAAGTGCCGGCAGGCGGGACTGGAGCCGGCGGCCTGCGTGATCGTCGCAACCGTGCGCTCGGCCAAGATGAACGGCGGCGTCGGCAAAGCCGACCTCGGGCGCGAGGACGTGGACGCCGTGCGGCGCGGCGCCGCCAACCTCGGACGCCACATCGAGAACGTCCGCCTGTTCGGCGTGCCCGTCGTGGTGGCGATCAACCACTTCGCCGGCGACACGGCGGCCGAGATCGCGGCGCTGCGGGATCATTGCGCCGCGCTCGGCACGGACGTCGTGCTGTGCCGGCATTGGGCCGAGGGCTCGGCCGGCGCGACCGAGCTCGCGGAAACGGTCGCGGCGATGGCCGACGCGGGCCTCGCGCGGTTCCAGCCGCTCTACGAGGACGCGATGCCGCTCATAACCAAGATCGAAACGGTGGTGCGGCGCGTCTACCGGGGCGCAGGCGTCACCGCCGAGCGCGGCGTCCTCGCCCAGCTCGCCGACTTCGAAAGGCGCGGCTACGGCCACCTGCCGATCTGCATGGCCAAGACGCCGTATTCCTTCTCGGCCGACCCGGAGCTGCTGGGGGCCCCGGACGGCTTCGGCGTCCACGTCCGCGCGGTGCGGCTCGCGGCGGGGGCCGGCTTCGTGGTGGCGCTGTGCGGCGAGGTCATGACCATGCCCGGCCTGCCGCGCCGGCCGGCGGCGGAACGCATCCGGTTGGGCAAGGACGGCCTGATCGAAGGGTTGTTCTGACAAGCCGAACGCGAGGCCGCCGTGCCGGACGCTGCGGGACGCTGCCGGACGGGACGGCGCCGGGCGCCAAAAGCCGCAGGTCGCACCCGTCGC
>CAXUCL010000215.1:0-4239 GCA_964249395.1 uncultured Rhizobiaceae bacterium | reverse complement strand
CAGCACAGACGGTCTGCACGAATTGTAGATAAGCTGGGGATAAGTTTGTTGTTGGAGACCCGCAACGATGAGAAATCGGGGTCGCGACGGGCTTGCGAAACGGCGCTTTTGGCTACAATGAAGTCCCAACAAGCAGTTGCCATACGTTTTGTTGGAAGGCGCGTCAGTCATTCGACGTGCCTTTTTTTTGTTCTGAAGTTCGCGGCCGCGTCAGGTCTCGCGGCATGGATCTGATTCGCAACTTTTCGATCATCGCCCACATCTTCCCCCCGCCGCCCCTTCCGTTTGAGGGAGATTGCGCTAAGAGCCACGGGCATGACGACGCCCTTGTCCCACATCCGCAACTTCTCCATCGTCGCCCACATCGACCACGGCAAGTCGACGCTGGCCGACCGGCTGATCCAGCTCACCGGTGGCCTGGAAGAGCGCGACATGAAGGAGCAGGTGCTCGACTCGATGGACATCGAGCGCGAGCGCGGCATCACCATCAAGGCGCAGACCGTGCGCCTCCACTACACCGCCCGGAACGGCGAGACCTACGTCCTCAACCTCATCGACACGCCCGGCCACGTCGACTTCGCCTACGAGGTGTCGCGGAGCCTGTCCGCCTGCGAGGGCGCGCTGCTGGTGGTGGACGCCGCGCAGGGCGTCGAGGCGCAGACGCTGGCCAACGTGTATCTGGCCATCGACAACGACCTCGCGATCGTGCCGGTCTTGAACAAGATCGATCTGCCCGCCGCCGAGCCGGAGCGGGTGCGCGAGCAGATCGAGGAGGTGATCGGCATCGACGCCTCCGACGCCGTGATGATCTCGGCCAAGAACGGCCTCGGCATCGCCGACGTCTTGGAGGCCATCGTCCACCGCCTGCCGGCGCCGGCCACGGGCGACGCCGCGGCGCCCCTGAAGGCGATGCTGGTGGACAGCTGGTACGACACGTATCTCGGCGTCGTCGTCCTGGTGCGCGTCATCGACGGCGAGCTGAAGCGCGGCCAGACCATCCGCATGATGGGCACCGACGCCAAGTACCCGGTGGACCGCGTCGGCGTGTTCACCCCGAAGATGCTGGCGATGGAGCGCTTGGGCCCCGGCGAGCTCGGCTTCATCACCGCGAGCATCAAGGAGGTGGCCGACACCCGCGTCGGCGACACGATCACGGAGGACAAGCGGCCGACGGCCGCGATGCTGCCCGGCTTCAAGCCGGCGCAGCCCGTGGTGTTCTGCGGCCTCTTCCCCGTGGACGCCGCCGACTTCGACGACCTGCGCGCCGCGGTGGGGCGCCTGCGCCTCAACGACGCGAGCTTCTCCTACGAGATGGAGTCGTCGGCCGCGCTCGGCTTCGGCTTCCGCTGCGGCTTTCTCGGGCTCCTGCACCTGGAGATCGTCCAGGAGCGCCTGTCCAGAGAGTTCGACCTCGACCTCATCGCCACCGCGCCCTCCGTCGTCTACAAGATCCACCTCACCGACGGCACGGCGATCGAGCTGCACAACCCGGCCGACATGCCGGACGTGGTGCGCATCGACCACATCGAGGAGCCGTGGATCAAGGCGACGATCCTCACCCCCGACGACTACCTCGGCCCCATCCTGCAGCTCTGCCAGGAGCGGCGCGGCGTCCAGCTCGACCTGTCCTACGTCGGCAAGCGGGCGATGGTCTCCTACGAGCTGCCGCTCAACGAGGTGGTGTTCGACTTCTACGACCGGCTGAAGTCCATCTCGCGCGGCTACGCCTCGTTCGACTACCAGCTCGCCGACCACCGCGAGGGCGACCTGGTGCGCATGGGCATCCTGGTGAACGCGGAGGCGGTCGACGCCTTATCCATGCTCGTCCACCGCAGCCAGGCCGAGCGGCGCGGCCGGCTGATGTGCGAGAAGCTCAAAGAACTGATCCCGAACCACCTGTTCAAGATCCCGATCCAGGCGGCGATCGGCGGCAAGGTGATCGCCCGCGAGACCATCTCGGCGCTCCGGAAAGACGTCACCGCCAAGTGCTACGGCGGCGACGCGACGCGAAAGCGCAAGCTCCTCGACAAGCAGAAGGAGGGCAAGAAGCGCATGCGCCAGTTCGGCCGCGTGGAGATCCCGCAGGAAGCGTTCATCGCGGCGCTGAAGATGGAGTAGGCGGCCGGATCGGTCACGACGGTCGCTCCGCAGCGTCTTTAACAAGTCCGGCTATCCACAACCGCCCCTGGAGCCAGACGAGAGCTTCGACGTCGTCGCCCGCAAGCGGGACAGGTCGGTCGCCGAGAATCTCGTCCGTCAGGAACAGGTCGATCTCGAAATCCGCGTTCTCGCGAAAGTTGGGGAGCGGCTCGTCGTAGACGTCGCGCGCGGCGACGACGCGGACGCGCCAGAACCCTTGCCCCAGCCATTCCATCTCGCCGCGCCGGACCGAGACCACCGGACCTCGCACCGAGTAGAAGTCAGGCCCCAACCTTTCCGAGGGAACGATGGCGGCCATTCCGTCGGTCTGCACCCGGATCGGACCCTCGCTCGCGTCTTGTCCGGAAACCTCGTTCATCGCTCGCATGAAGGCCGGATCGCTGATCTCGAACGATCGGTCGACGGCTGGTTGAAGGTCCAAACAAAGGCCGGAGAAGACGATCTCGTTCATGCTGCCCTGGCGCATCTGGTGGCGAGTGTGCGCGAAGTCCGGATCATAGAAGGCGATTTCGAGCGCGCCGACGGCGCCGTGAACGACCGCCTGCAACCGGTCCGGCCCGAGCGTCAGGCCCTCGATCTCGCAAACGTGCCGCACTCCCTCGCTCATGAACGGCACGAAGCCGATACCCTCGCGCGAGCCGTCCGGAAGCGCGAACTTCACGCCCCATCGCGGGATCGGCGCGTAGAAGACCCGCGCCCCGGGCTCTTCGTCCGGCAGGGGAAAGGTTGGACCCATCGCGCGTTCCAGGCCGCGCATTCCTGCAAACGTATCGGTTCGCGACAGCAACGGCTCGATCAGGGCGGCAAGGCTGTCGGCGTCCGTGACCCCGAAGGGAATGAACGGCTCGAGACGCAACCCAAGCCTGTCGTCCCGCCCGGTCCGCAGCCCTTCGAGGGCACGACGCATCGCTGTTCTCCATGTCTTCGAGGAAGCGACCCATCCGATTCGCTGCGTCGATGGTTCGAGCCGGGTTCTTCTTGGAGAAGCGAAGGCGTCACGCCGCCTCCAGCCGCTCCATCTCGTGTTCGAACGCCAAACGGTACTGCGCGGCCTCCTCGTCCGGCAGCCAGAGCAACATCTGCGGCACGATCGTGCGGTAGAGGCCGGCGCGCGCGCGGTCCCACGGGATCACGGAGGCCGCCCGCGCTTCGGCCACGATCCGCTCCAGCCGCGCCCGCACCTTGTCCGGGTCGGCGCGGTAACGAACGGGCGGAGCATCCGGATCGAAAAGTTCGCCCTCCGCGTCGCCGCCGAAGAAATCGAGCTGGTTGGTCATTCCGGCCCGTCAGGTCGCGGCCCGCAGCCGGGCGAGCTGCGCGGCGAACTCGGCCAGCATCGTTTCGCGCTCGGGCGCCGGCAGATAGGCGGCGAGGCGCGGAAACCGCTGCTCGCGGCTCGCGGTTTCGCCCGGGCTCCATGGCAGGCGCTCGGCGGCGCGCAGCGTCCGCAGCGTCCGCCCGAGGCCCTTGCGGATGAAGGCGAGGTCCGGCGGGCGACGCTCCAACTCGGTCCCGGCGTTCGGCGCGAACAGCGACATCTGGCTCATGGCGCGAGCCTAGCCCATTCCGGCCGCGGCTCCGAGTCGCCGCGCGCCCGCGGCTCACCGCGCCGCTGCGTTGTCCACAAGCTCGCGCTCGGGGTCGGTGAGGCCGTAGAGCCCGAACAGCAGCTCGTTCATCTCCCGCTCCGCCGCCTCGCTCGCCGCCGTTTCCGCCGCCAGGCGCTCCACGCGGTCGCGGAACTGATCGACCGCCGGACCTTGCGCCGCGGCGGGCGCGTTGCGCAGCTCGTTGGCGAGGCTTTTCGCGTCCCGCCAGTCGCGCCCGAGCAGCAGGAAGCGCCAGTAGGTTTCGACGAGGACGCCCTCCGCCTCGGGCAGGAAGATGCGCGACAGCGCCGGCGCGCCGCCGGCGTAGAGGCGGAGTTCGCCGTCGCGGAACGCGGCTTCCAGCGGCCCGTCGCCGGCGAGCGCCGCCTGCAGCGCGTCCAGCCGCGCTTGTTCCTGCTCGGCCAACAAGCAGTTCATCGCCCCGGAACGGCTTGGCGACAATACGAAACATCCAGTCGGCGATAGGCCC
>CAXUCL010000214.1:0-4288 GCA_964249395.1 uncultured Rhizobiaceae bacterium | reverse complement strand
CGAAGGCGGCGAGCCGGTCGCGCGCCGCCGAGCCGGCCGTCAGCGCCGGCCCGCCGGCCAGGATCGCCGCGACTTCCGCTTCGAGCGCCGCGGCGTCGAGCGCCGCCAGCATCGCCTTCACCGGCCCGATCGCCGAGGCGGTCATGGAGATCGAGCGGAAGCCGAGGCCGACCAGCGCCATGGCGGTGAGCGGCTTGCCGGCGAGCTCGCCGCACAGCGTCACCGGCACGCCGTGGCGCGCGCCCGCGTCCAAGATCAGCTTCAGCGCCTGCAGGAAGGGGACCGACAGGGCGTCGAAGCGCGTGGCGAGCCGCGCGTTGCCGCGGTCCGTCGCGGTGAAATACTGGAACAGGTCGTTCGAGCCGATCGACACGAAGTCCACCAGCTTCATCAGGGCGTCGAGCTGGAACAGGAGCGAGGGGACCTCGATCATCGCTCCGAGCCGCAGGCTCGCCGGCACCGCGTAGCCGAAGCGCGCGAGGTGGGCGCGTTCGCGATCGATCAGCTCGCGGGCCTGTTCGAGCTCGCCGAGCTCGGTGATCATCGGGAACATCACGCGCAGCTCGCGGCCGCGCGCGGCCTTCAGAAGGGCGCGCAGCTGCGTGCGCATCAGGCCCGGCCGGTCGAGCGCGAGGCGGATCGCGCGGTAGCCGAGCGCCGGGTTCTCTTCCGGCGACTGCCGCAGATACGGCAGCACCTTGTCGCCGCCGATGTCGAGCGTGCGGAAGGTCACCGGCCGGCCGGCCGCCGCGTCGAGCACGGCGGCGTACAACCGCTCCTGCTCGCTCGCCCGCGGCATGGACGAGGCCACCATGAACTGCAGCTCGGTGCGGAACAGGCCGATGCCCGCCGCGCCCGATTCCGATAGTTGCGGCAGGTCGACCAGGAGGCCGGCGTTCATCTGCAGCTCGACGCACACGCCGTCGCGCGTGCGCGCCGGCTGGTCGCGCAGCGCGCGGTACTGTTCCTGACGCCGGGCGCGGAACTGCACCTTCTCCGCGTAGGTCCGCTCGACGTCGGCCGGCGGGCGCAGGTGCGCCGCGCCGTCCTCGCCGTCCACGATGATCGGGTCGCCGTTCTCCGACATGGACACGACGCCGGTCGCCCCGCCCACCACCGGGATGCCGAGCGCCCGCGCGACGATCACGACGTGGCTCGTCTGCGCCCCTTCCTCCAGCACCAGGCCGCGCACCTGCTCGCGCCGGTAGTCGAGGAGCTCGGCCGCGCCCATGGAGCGCGCGACGATGATCGCGTCCCGCGGGCCGCTCGCTTCGCCGAAGCCGTCGGTCGAGCCGATGAGCTGGCGCAAGAGCCGGTTGGCGAGGTCGTCGAAGTCGTGCAGCCGCTCGCGCATGAACGGGTCCGACATGTGGGCGAGGCGCGCCCGCATGTCGCTCTGCACCTTTTCCACGGCGGCTTCCGCGGTGAGGCCGTTGCGGATCGCCTCCTCCAGGCGCCGCACCCAGCCGCGGTCGTGCGCGAACATGCGGTAGGCCTCGAGCACGGCGCGGTGCTCGCCCTCCGCCGCCATCTCGCGGCGCGCCAGCATGTCCTCGATGGAGATGCGCAAGGCGCCCAGCGCCCGCTCCAGGCGGCCGATCTCGGTGTCGGCGTCCTCGTTGAACAGGTTCGTCACGACGACGCGCGGCTCGTGCAGCACGACGTGGCCGAGGCCGAACCCGTCGGCCAGCGGCTGGCCCTTGAACGTCACCGGCCGCGACAGGTCGAGCACCACGCCCGGCCGCGACAGGCCTTCCAGGCTGCCGGCGGCGATCAGCTCGGCCACCACCATGGCGACCGTTTCCAGCGCCTCGACCTCCTCCTCGCGGTAAAGGCGGTCGTCGCGCTTCTGGACGTCGAGCACGCCGAGCGTGCGGCCGGCGCGCAGGATCGGCACGCCGAGAAAGGCGTTGTAGGGCTCCTCGTCGGTGCCCGGGATGAAGGCGAAGGCCGGGTGCTTCTTGGCGTCGGTGAGGTTCAACGGCCGGGCGGTCGCGGCGATCGTGCCGACGAGGCCGACCCCGAGCTTGAGCTGCGCGCGGTGGACGGCGCCCGGGTTGAGACCCTGCGTCGCGTAGAGTTCCAGGACGCCGTCGGCGCGCAGGACGTAGAGCGAGCAGACCTCGGCCATCATGTTGCCGGCGATCTGGCCGACGATCGCGTCGAGGCGCGCCTGCGGCTCCAGCGGCTCGGCCATGAGCTCCCGGATGCGGCGCAGGAGGACGCGGGGTCCGAGGGTATCGCTTCGCTGCAACGACGTGTTCCAAGCAAGCGGCCGGCGACGCGCCGCCGACGGCCGGGTCGGACACGCCGGCGGCCGCGTTCCGTTCCGGTTCTATAGATGCGCACGATCCGGCTTTGTCGAGCCCGCGCGCGCGAGCCGGGATGCCTCAGCCCTTGTCGAGCTCGTAGGCCGAATGCAGCGTCCGCACCGCGAGCTCGGTGAACTCGCCGTCGATCAGGATCGAGATCTTGATCTCGGAGGTGGTGATGGCGCGGATGTTGATGCCGCGGTTGGCGAGCGCCCGGAAGGCGGTGGCCGCGACCCCGGTGTGCGAGCGCATGCCGATGCCGATCACCGACACCTTGGTGAGGCCGGGCTCCGATTGCAGCACCTCGAAGCGCATCTCGGGCTTGGCCTTCTCCAGGAGCGCGTTCGCCTTCTGGAGGTCCCCGGCCGGCACGGTGAAGGTCATGTCGGTGCGGCTGCCGTCCTCCGAGATGTTCTGGACGATCATGTCGACGTTGACGCCGGCCTCCGCCAAGGGCGCGAAGATCGCGGCGGCGACGCCGGGGCGGTCGGCGACGCGCCGGAGCGAGATCTGCGCCTCGTCCTTGGCGTAGGCGATGCCGGTGACGACCTGGGCTTCCACGATTTCATCCTCGTCGCAAATCAGGGTTCCGGGCGGGTGAAGGAGGTCGCCCATGCCGGGGGCGTCCGGGTCGGCGAACGAGGAGCGCACGAACAGCCGCACCTTGTGGACCATGGCGAGCTCCACCGAGCGCACCTGCAGCACCTTGGCGCCGAGCGAGGCCATCTCCAGCATCTCCTCGAAGGCGACGCGCCCCATGCGCCGGGCCTTCGGCTCGATGCGCGGATCGGTCGTGTAGACGCCGTCGACGTCCGTGTAGATGTCGCAGCGGTCGGCGCCGAGCGCCGCCGCGACCGCGACGGCCGACGTGTCCGAGCCGCCGCGCCCGAGCGTCGCGACGCGGTTGTCCGGCGCGAGCCCCTGGAAGCCGGCGATCACCGCGACCTGCTTCTCGCCGAAGCGCCGGACGATCTCGGCGCCGTCGATCGCCTGGATGCGCGCCGCGCCGTGCGCGCCGTCCGTGCGGATCGGCACCTGCCAGCCGGCCCAGGACCGGGCGTTGATCCCGGCCGCCTGCAGCGCGATGGCCAGGAGCCCCGCCGTCACCAGCTCGCCCGACGCCACCACCGCGTCGTATTCGCGCGCGTCGTGCAGGGGGGACGCCTGGCGGCACCAGTCCACCAGCTCGTTGGTCTTCCCCGACATGGCCGACACCACCACCGCCACCTCGTGGCCGGCGTCGACCTCGCGCTGGACGTGGCGGGCGACGCGGCGGATGCGGTCGATGTCGGCGACCGAGGTGCCGCCGAATTTGAGAACGAGACGCGCCATGCCTGCGAAGGTGAGCCGAACGGGAGGCCCGCGAGAAACCGGGCGGAAACGAGGGTCGGCACCCGCCCGGCAGCGCCGACGAGGCCGGCTCGCCCGATAGCCGGTTTGGTGGACGCCCGCAAGAATGGACGGCCGGTCGGCCGCGCGGCTTGACAGAGGGGCGGCGGCGCGGACCTTTTCCCGGCTAACCTTGCCGAAACGAAGGAGGGATTCGCCATGGAGGTCAGCGCCCTGCACGTCTACCCCGTGAAGGGCGGCCGAAGCGTTCCGCTGCCGCGCGCCGCGGTCGAGGCGGCGGGCCTGGCCCACGACCGCCGCTGGATGGTGGTCGACGCCGCCGGACGCTTCGTGTCGCAGCGCGAGCTGCCGCAACTGGCGCTGCTCGACGCCAAACCCGATCCCGACGGCCTCCATCTATCGTTTCCGGACGGCACCGACGGCACCGACGGCGGCGGCGAGCGTTTCGTCGCGACGCCCGACGGCGCGCGGCGCCTCGCTGTCACGGTCTGGGACGACGCGGTGGACGCCGCGCTGGCGGCCGACGCCGACAACGCCGCCTTGTCGCGCTGGCTGGGGCTGTCGGCGCGGCTCGTGTTCTTCGACGCTGGGTCGCGCCGCACCGTGTCGCGCGACTGGCCGACGAA
>CAXUCL010000213.1:0-4289 GCA_964249395.1 uncultured Rhizobiaceae bacterium | reverse complement strand
CCCTCGATCCCCATCACCCGCACGTTGCGCTCGGCGAGCCCCGACAGGAGCTCGGCGAGCTCCTCGCGCGCGACCGCCACGCCGGTCAGGTCGAGCACGATCGGCCGGCCGAGAAAGAAGCCGGTGGAACGGCGCGCCAGGTCGTCGAGGCTGCTGAGCCAGTCGACGAAGGGCTTCTCCGGCGACAGGACGAGGGCCAGGAACGAGCGGCCGCGCAGGCGCACGGGCTTGGGGGGCAGGGCGGCGGCGGCGGCGGGCTGGCTCATGGGACTTCGACGACTCCGAACCGGTCGGCGCCGGTTAATGAAGGCTTAAGCCTAGAAAGGGAGCCTGACGGGAGCCTTGCGTCGCGGAGCGGACGGTTTGGAACCTTTCGGGCGGGCTCGGAAGCCGGCCAAACGGATCGGCGACTGGAACGGGCCGAACCGGATGCCCATTTCGCGGCCAGGAGAACCACCGAACGAACGGACATCCCGATGGTGAAGACCACACTCGCCGCTTTGCTGCTTCTCGCCGCCGGCGCGGCCCCGAGCCTCGCCGCCGACCCCATCCTCGGCAAATGGCGCTCGCCGAACGGCCGCCTCGTGGAGGTGCGCGATTGCGGCGGGCGCTTCTGCGCGACCGTCCTCACCGGCCGCCACAAGGGCCGCAGCGTCGGAACCCTCGAAGGCGGCGGCGGCGACTACACCGGCACGGTGATCGACCCGCGCAGCGAGCGCACCTACCGCGGAACGGCGACCGTCGAGGGCGCCAGCCTCCGGCTGCAGGGCTGCGCCCTGCGCGTAGTGTGCCGGACGCAGAACTGGACGCGCGCTTAAACGCGGCTCCCGCGCCTGCGATCCACCGCCCCGCTTTTTGCCCTCAGCCAGCCCGTCGGGCCGGTTCACACCGGCGCGCGACGCTGTATGTTCGCGCCAAGACACGGGGAGGAACCGGCATGACCGTCAAGCTGTCGCTCGCAACGCTGCCCGAGGCGGCGGCAAAGGTCGCGGTGCCGCGCTACGACCGGGCGGCCTTGACGCCGGGCATCGTGCATTTCGGCGTCGGCAACTTCCACCGGGCGCATCAGGCGGTCTACCTGCACGAGCTGTTCGACCAAGGCCGGGACCTCGACTTCGCCATCGTCGGGGCGGGCGTCCTGCCCTCCGACGCGGCGATGAAGGAGCGGCTGGCGGCGCAGGACTACCTGTGCACCGTGGTGGAGCAGGACCGCGACCGCAACAGCGCCACCGTCACCGGCGCGATGGTCGACTACCTGTCGCCGGGCGACCCGGCCGGAACCGTCGCCCGCCTCGCCGATCCGGCGATCCGCATCGTGTCGCTGACCATCACCGAGGGCGGCTACTTCCTCGACCCCGCCACCAACCACTTCGACCCGGACCATCCGGCGATGCGGGCCGACGCGGCGGCGCCTGACCGGCCGACGACCGTGTTCGGCCTCCTGATCGCCGGCCTGCGGGCCCGCCGCGCGGCGGGCGTGCCGCCGTTCACCGTGATGAGCTGCGACAACATTCCCGGCAACGGCGAGGTGACGCGCTCGACGCTGGTCGGCCTGGCGACGCTCTCCGACCCGGCCTTCGCCGACTGGATCGAGACGAACGTCGCGTTTCCGAACGGCATGGTGGACCGCATCACCCCGGCCACCAACCCCGGCCAGATCGCGTTCCTCGAAACCGAGTTCGGCGTAGCCGACGCGGCGCCGGTGTTCTGCGAGGGGTTCCGGCAATGGGTGCTGGAGGACCACTTCCCGCTCGGCCGCCCCGCCTTCGAGGCGGTGGGGGTGCAGTTCGTGACGGACGTCGCGCCCTACGAGCTGATGAAGATCCGCATCCTCAACGGCGGCCACGCGGCGATCGCCTATCCGGCGGCGCTGATGGACATTCCCTTCGTCCACGAGGCGATGGAGGAATCTGTGATCGACCGGTTCCTGACGAAGCTGCATCTGGAGGAGATCGTGCCGATCGTGCCGCCGGTGCCGGACACGGACCTGGCCGACTACGTCCAGGTGATCCGGCGCCGCTTCTCGAACCCGAAGGTGCGCGACACGGTCCCGCGCCTGTGCCTCGACGGGTCGAACCGGCAGCCGAAGTTCATCCTGCCCTCGACGCGCGACCGGCTGGCCCAGGGCCTCGACGTGGTTGGTCTGTCGCTGGTTTCGGCGCTCTGGTGCCGCTACCTCGCCGGCACGACGGATTCCGGCGCGCCGATCGACATTCCGGACGCGAGCCGCGAACGGCTCAACGCCGCCGCGCTGCGGGCGAAGGACCGGCCGGAGGCGTTTCTGGAAGATCTCGCCGACATCTTCGGCGACGTGGCCGAGTCGGACCTCTTCCGCCGCCGCTTCGCCGGTGCGCTGCGCCGGCTCTACGCCAACGGCACGCGGCAGACGCTGGAGGACTACCTCGCCGACCGCTTGGGTGAGGACTGAAGGGTCGGCGCTTCGGGGAACGCCGGCATCGGCGGACCGCGTCGGCCGTTCGGCCGCCGACCGGGACGCGTACGCTCCGCCCCTCGTGCCTCCGCTCCCTTTTCCAGCCCGTCCTTCCGCCCGCCCTGTCCGTTTCGTCATCCCGGGCTTGACCCGGGATCCATGCCGCCAACGAGGGAGAGGCGGGGACCGCGCCCGTTCGTCACCGTTTCACATGGCCAACGTCTAGGCATGGATCCCGGGTCGAGCCCGGGATGACGAGACGGAGGGGGTGGCGCCGGAACGCGCGGTCGCGCAAGCCGTGACCTTGGCCGCTCGCGACCGGTGGCGACGCAGTCGTCGACCCGAACGGGGCGGGCCGAGCCGCCCCTCCGGCCCCGCCCTACCGCCAGGTGCGCACGTCGACGAAGCGGCCGGCGATCGCCGCAGCCGCCGCCATGGCCGGCGAAACGAGGTGCGTCCTGCCCTTGAAGCCCTGCCGGCCCTCGAAGTTGCGGTTCGAGGTCGAGGCGCAGCGCTCGAAGGGCGCGAGGCGGTCCTCGTTCATGCCGAGGCACATCGAGCAGCCGGGCTCGCGCCAGTCGAAGCCGGCCGCCTTGAACACGGCGTCCAGTCCCTCGGCCTCGGCCTGGCCCTTCACCAGGCCGGAGCCCGGCACGATCATCGCCGAAACGCCCGTCGCCACCCGCCGGCCCTCCACCAGCTTCGCCACCACCCGCAGGTCCTCGATCCGGCCGTTGGTGCAGGAGCCGATGAACACGCGGTCGAGCCGGATGTCGGTCATCCGCGTGCCGGGGGCGAGCCCCATGTAGTCGAGCGCCCGCTTCTTCGACAGCCGCTTGTTCTCGTCGGCGATCGCCTCCGGGTCCGGCACGACGCCCTCGACGGAGACGACGTCCTCCGGCGAGGAGCCCCAGGAAACGATCGGCGGCAGGTTCGCGGCGTCGAGCCGCACGACCTTGTCGAAGCGGGCGCCCTCGTCGGTGCGCAGCGTTTCCCACCATGCGACGGCTCGGCTCCAGGCCTCGCCGCGCGGCGCGCGCGGCCGGTCCTGCAGGTAGCGGTAGGTCGTCTCGTCGGGGGCCACCATGCCGGCCCGCGCGCCCGCCTCGATCGACATGTTGCAGATCGTCATCCGGCCTTCCATGGACAGGCCCCGCACCGCCTCGCCGCTGTATTCGATGACGTGGCCGGTGCCGCCCGCCGTGCCGATCTCGCCGATGATCGCCAGGATGATGTCCTTCGCCCCGACGCCGGCCGGCGGGGTGCCCGCCACCTCCACCAGCATGTTGCGCGCCTTCCCCTGGATCAGCGTCTGCGTCGCCAGCACGTGCTCGACCTCCGACGTGCCGATACCGACGGCGAGCGCCCCGAAGGCGCCGTGCGTGGAGGTGTGGCTGTCGCCGCAGACGATCGTGGTGCCGGGCAGGGTGAAGCCTTGTTCGGGGCCGATGATGTGGACGATGCCCTGCCGGCGGTCGCTCGCCGGATAGTATTCGATGCCGAACTCGGCGACGTTGGCGGCGAGCGTCTCGACCTGGACGCGGCTTTCGGGGTTGCGGATGCCGTGGACGCGATCGGGCGAGGTCGGCACGTTGTGGTCGACCACCGCCAGCGTCCGCTCCGGATGCCGGACGCGCCGGCCGCTCGCGCGCAAGCCTTCGAAGGCCTGCGGGCTCGTCACCTCGTGGACGAGGTGGCGGTCGACGTAAAGGAGGCTGTCGCCCCCTTCGCCGGTTTCGATCAAGTGGTCGTCCCAGATCTTGTCGTAGAGGGTGCGGGGTTGAGATTGTTTCACGTGAAACATTCCTTGGACAGGTTCGACCCGGCGGCGGGCGCGGGGCCGGCGGCGCGATCGGGA
>CAXUCL010000212.1:0-4311 GCA_964249395.1 uncultured Rhizobiaceae bacterium | reverse complement strand
GAACTTGCCGCGGCGGCGCGGGGCGACACATGTCCGGCACAACAAGGATCGAACGGCGCGGCACCGGAAAGGCGATCGGATGGGCATCAAGGGGCCGGGCATCTTCCTGGCGCAGTTCGCCGGCGACGCGGCGCCGATGAACGGGCTCGACGCCATCTGCGGCTGGGCGGCCGGCCTCGGCTACCGCGGCGTGCAGATCCCGAGCTGGGACCGGCGGCTGTTCGACCTCGTCAAGGCGTCCGACTCGCAGGACTATTGCGACGAGGTGCGCGGAACCGTCGAAGCGCACGGCCTCGCGATCACCGAGCTGTCGGCGCACCTGCAGGGCCAGCTCGTCGCCGTGCATCCGGCCTACGACGAGCTGTTCGACGGCTTCGCGGCGCCGCACGTGCGCGGCAACCCGCGAGCGCGGCAGGAATGGGCGGTGGACCAGATGGAGCGGACGGCGCGGGCCTCGCGCCGGCTGGGATTGACCAGCGCGGCGGCCTTTTCCGGCGCGCTCGCCTGGCCCTACGTCTATCCCTGGCCGCAGCGGCCGGCCGGGCTGATCGAGACGGCCTTCGACGAGCTGGCGCGCCGCTGGCGGCCGATCCTCGACCGGTTCGACGAGAACGGCGTCGACGTCTGCTTCGAGATCCACCCCGGCGAGGACCTGCACGACGGCGCGTCCTTCGAGATGTTCCTCGGGCGCGTCGACGATCACGGGCGCGCCCGGATGCTCTACGACCCGTCGCACTACGTGCTGCAGGGGCTCGACTACCTGAGCAACATCGACATCTACCACGAGCGGATCGGCATGTTCCACGTGAAGGACGCCGAGCTGAACCCGACCGGCCGGCAGGGCGTCTACGGCGGCTACCAGGCGTGGGCGGACCGCGCCGGCCGCTTCCGCTCGCCGGGCGATGGGCAGGTGGACTTCGGCGCCGTGTTCTCGAAGCTGACGCAATACGGCTTCCGCGGCTGGGCCGTGCTCGAATGGGAGTGCGCGGTGAAAAGCGCCGAACAGGGCGCGCGCGAAGGCGCGCCGTTCATCGCCGCGCACCTCATCGAGCGGGGCGACACGGCGTTCGACGACTTCGCGAGCTCGGGCGCCGACGCGGGCGTCAACCGCCGCGTTCTCGGCCTCGACCGGTGAGCGGCAAGCAGGAGACGGGCATGTCGGCAGCCGCGAGTGGTCAGGCGCCGCGTCCCGTCCGCCTCGGCATGGTGGGGGGCGGGCAGGGCGCCTTCATCGGCGCGGTGCACCGCATCGCGGCGCGCCTCGACGGCGAGTTCGCGCTCCTCGCCGGCGCCTTCTCGTCCGACCCCGAGCGGGCGCGGCTGTCGGCCGCCGAGCTCGGGATCGACCCGGCGCGGGCCTACGGCTCTTATCTTGACATGGCGGAACGGGAACGGGCGCGTGCCGACGGGATCGAGGCGGTGGCGATCGTCACGCCGAACCACCTGCACTTCGCGGCGGCCAAAGCGTTCCTGGAGGCCGGCATCCACGTGATCTGCGAGAAGCCGCTGACGGCGAGCCTCGACGACGCCCTGGCGCTGGAAGAGCTGGCCGCGAAGTCGGGCCGCGTCTTCGTGCTGACGCACAACTACACTGGCTACCCGCTGGTCCGCCACGCCCGCGCGATGGTGGCGGCCGGCGAGCTCGGCGCGATCCGCGTCGTCCAGGTCGAATACGCGCAGGACTGGCTGACGGAGGCCGTCGAGCACAGCGGCTCCAAGCAGGCCGGCTGGCGCGTCGACCCCGACAAGGCCGGCGCCGGCGGCGCGCTCGGCGACATCGGCTCCCACGCCTTCAACCTCGTCGGCTTCGTGACGGGGCTCGCGGTCGACAGCGTCGCGGCGGACCTCGCCGCCTTCGTTCCCGGCCGCCGGCTCGACGACAACGACCACGTCATGCTGCGCTTCGTTGGCGGCGCGAAGGGCATGCTCTGGGCGAGCCAGGTCGCGCCGGGCCACGAGAACAACCTGCGCCTGCGCGTCTTTGGCGAGAAGGGTGGGCTCGAATGGGCCCAGGAGAACCCGAACCGGCTCTGGTGGACGCCGTTCGGCGAGCCGAAGCAGCTCTTGACGCGCGGCGGCGCCGGCGTCGGGCCGGAGGCGGCACGCGTTTCGCGCGTTCCCGCCGGCCATCCGGAAGGCTATCTCGAAGGCTTCGCGACGATCTACCGGGAAGCCGCGGCCGTTATCCGCGCGGCCGGCGAGGGCCGGGCGCCGCCGGCCGGCGTCGTGTTTCCGAGCGTCGGGGACGGCGTCGCGGCGATGCGCTTCATCGCGGCCTGCGTCGCCTCCTCAGGGAGCGACGGGCGCTGGACGAAACTGTGAACGGCTGAGGCCAAGCGTAACGCGAAGCGGCCCCGCATCGGGGCCGCCAGGCGTCGCAGACGCGCGACGGTCGTCTACTCGGCCGCCTTCGGCGCGGCCTTGGCCGCCTTGGCGCTCGCGGCCTTCTCGCCGGCCACCGCGCGCGCCTCGTCGTTCAGCTTGCGGGCGCGCGCGTTGGTGGCCTCGACGATGCGGGCCGACTTGCCGCGGCGGTCGCGCAGGTAGTACAGCTTGGCGCGGCGCACGCGGCCGCGGCGCACGACGTCGACGCCTTCCAGCATCGGCGAATAGAACGGAAACACGCGCTCGACGCCCTCGCCGTAGGAGATCTTGCGCACCGTGAAGTTCTCCTGCAGGCCCGAGCCGGACCGGGCGATGCAGACGCCCTCGTAGGCCTGGACGCGGGTGCGGGTGCCTTCGGTGACGCGCACGTTGACGCGCACCGTGTCGCCCGGCGAGAACGTGGGAATGGTTCGCACGGCGGCGATGCGGGCGGCCTCGGCCGACTCCAGCTCGGCGATGATGTTGCTCAAGGGGAAGCCTCTCTTGGTTTCACGCGCAGGGCTCGCCCGCGCATGGCCGCGAATGGGTGCGGTCACGTTATTTCTGAGGAACGGGCGCGTCCTATAGGCTTCGGGCCACTTTGTCGAGACGGCGCGGTTCCTCGCGGCGCGCGGCGCTTGCTCCGTGCCGTTCGAAGCTCTTAAAGCCTCGAACGCCCGTCGCGCCGGACCGCAACGCCCATGCCGCTTCTCGAAATCCTCGCTCTCTTCGCGTCGGGCCTGGCCACCGGCGCGATCAACGCGGTGGCGGGCGGTGGCACCTTCATCTCCTTCGGCGCCCTGACGCTCGCCGGCGCCCCGCCGATCTCGGCCAACGCCACGTCCTCGATCACGCAGTTCCCCGGCTACGTCACCTCGACGCTGGCCTACGGGCGCGACATCCGGTGCATGTGGCGCGGCGCGCTGGTGTTGATGCTCGTGTCGCTGGTCGGCTCAGGGCTCGGCGCCGTCCTGCTCCTGTCGTTGGAGAACGCCGAGTTCCAGGCGCTGGTGCCCTGGCTGCTCCTCGCCGCGACGGCGCTGTTCGCCGCCGGCCCCTGGCTGAAGCCCAAACGCGCCCACGACGCCGAGGCGGCGGCGGGCAAAGGCCTCGCCGCGCCCGTTCTGCAGTTCCCGACCGCGGTCTACGGCGGCTTCTTCGGCGCCGGCATGGGCATCATGATGCTGGCGACGCTGGGCCTCAGCCAGGGCGACGACTACCACCGGCTGAACGCCCTGAAGAACCTGCTCGCGACCGTGATCGCCGCGGTCGCCATCCTGTTCTTCGTCGCCGGCGGCGTCGTCGACTGGCCGGCGGCCGCCGCGATGATCCCCGGCGTCGCGCTCGGCGGCTGGGCCGGCGTCTGGATGGCCAAGCGCGTGCCAGAGGGCGCGGTGCGTGCCTTCGTGATCGTGGTCGGCCTCCTTCTCGCCGCCTACTACTTCTGGCGCGGTTGAGGCCAAAGGTCCGGCCGCCGCTCGGCGGTGAGGCGCTCGGCCGCGTCGCGCCGCCAGCGGTTGATCGCGCCGTGGTCGCCGGAGGCGAGGACGGCGGGAATGGTGCGACCCTCCCATTCGGCCGGCCGGGTGTAGTGCGGGTGCTCGAGCCGCCCGTGCTCGAAGCTCTCCGCGTCGCCCGACAGGGCGTTGCCCATAACGCCCGGCAGGAGGCGCACCACGGCGTCGAGCAGCGCCATCGCCGCGACCTCGCCGCCGGACAGGACGTAGTCGCCGACCGACACCTCCAGGAGGCCGCGCGCCTCGATCGCCCGCTCGTCGACCCCCTCGAAGCGCCCGCAAACGATCACCGCGCCGGAACCGCGGCCAAGCTCGCGCACGAACGGCTGGCGCAGCGGCCGGCCGCGCGGGCTCATCAGGAGCCGCGGCCGCCCGGCGCCCGGAAGCGAGGCGGCGTCGACGGCGTCCGCCAGCACGTCGGCGCGCAGCA
>CAXUCL010000211.1:0-4311 GCA_964249395.1 uncultured Rhizobiaceae bacterium | reverse complement strand
CGCGCCGCCGCCGCGGCATCGAGGCCTGGGCCGAGCGCTTCGGCCTGCCGCCGCGCGGCTCGGTGGAAGCCTGCCTGTCGCCGCTTCTCAGGCTGACGCAGACCGTGCCGCGCCTCGACTTCCCCCGGCCGGTCTCCCCGATCACCCACGCCGTCGGGCCGATCCGCGCCGAGGCCGCGGCTGTGCGGCCCTTGCCGTTCCGGCCCGATCCCGGCCAGCCGCTGGTGTTCGCCTCGCTCGGCACGCTGCAGGGCCACCGCTTCGGCGTCTTCGCCAAGATCGCCCGCGCCTGCCGGCGGCTCGGCGCGCAACTGCTCGTCGCCCATTGCGGCGGGCTCGACGCGCGCCAAGCCAAGGCGCTGCGCGCCGATTGCGCGACCGACTTCGTGTCGATGCCGGTTGCGATGGCGGCGGCGGACCTTTGCGTCACGCACGGCGGCATGAACACGGTGCTGGACGCGCTGCAGGCCGGCGTGCCGCTGCTTTGCGTGCCCATCGCCTTCGACCAGCCGGGCGTCGCCGCGCGGATCGTCCACCACGGCGTCGGCGAGTCGCTGCGCCGCGTCACCTTGTCGTCGGTCGCGATCGAGGCTTCCATCGCGCGCCTCCTTCAGTCATCCACGGCGAGGGCGAAGGCGGCCGCGATCGGCGCCGAGATCGCCGCGGCCGGCGGAGCGGACATGGCGGCGACCTTGATCGAGCGGATGGTGGACGAGGCGCGCGCCGACGCTCCCGCGGGCCGGCTCGCCTTTGCCTGAACGCTTCGACCTCGTTCTCGTCGGCGGCGGCCTCGCCAACGGCCTCATCGCCTGGCGCCTCGCCGAGCGCCGTCCGGACGTCCGCGTCCTCGTGCTGGAAGCCGGCGAGCTGATCGGCGGCAACCACACCTGGTCGTTCCACGCGCACGACCTGACGCCCGCCGAGACCGAATGGACGGAAGGCTTCGCCGTTCACCGCTGGCCGACCTACGAGGTGCGCTTCCCGGCGCGCCGCCGCACGATCGGAACCGGCTACCGCAGCGTGAGCGCCGAGCGCTTCGCGCAGCTCGTCCGCCAGCGGCTCGGCGATGCGGTCCGCACGGGCGCGCCGGTCGCCCGCATCGAGCCCCAAGCGGTGATGCTCGCCGACGGCGCGCGGATCGAGGCCGGCGCCGTGATCGACGGCCGCGGCTTCTCGCCCTCGACGCACGTGTCGCTCGCCTTCCAGAAGTTCCTCGGTCTGGAGATCGAGACCCGTCGCCCGCACGGGGTGCGGCAGCCGGTGGTGATGGACGCCACCGTGTCGCAGGACGACGGCTACCGCTTCGTCTACGTCCTGCCCTTCGACGCGCGGACGCTGCTCGTCGAGGACACCTACTACGCCGACGGCGACGGGCTCGATCCGGTTGTTTTGCGAGCCAGGATCGAGGCCTATGCCGCCGCGAGCGGCTGGGAAATCGAGACCGTGCGGCGCGCAGAACGGGGCGTCCTGCCGATCGCGGTCGGCGGCGACGTCCGCCGCTTCTGGGCCGAGCGGGCCGGGGTGCCGGCCGCCGGGCTCGCCGCGCTCCTGTTCCACCCGACCACCGGCTATTCGCTGCCCGACGCGGTGCGCCTCGCCGACCGGATCGCCGCGGCGCCGGACTTGACCGCGCCGGCGCTGTTCGCGCTGACCCGCGACCATTCGGTCGCGCTTTGGCGCGAGCGGCGCTTCTTTCGCGGCCTCAACCGCATGCTGTTCTTCGCCGGGGCCCCGGCGCGGCGCTTCGCGGTGCTGGAGCACTTCCACCGCCTGCCCGACGACCTGATCGGCCGCTTCTATGCGGCCAAACTGACGCGCGTCGACAAGGTGCGCATCCTCGTCGGCCGCCCGCCCGTTCCGGTGGTCGGGGCGCTCCGGGCGCTCCTGCGGCCCGGCGCGCCGCCCGCAGCCATTCTGCCGCCGATGAAGGAACCCGCCTGATGCTCGACCGACCCGCTACCCCGAAGCGCGCCGTGGTGATCGGCGCCGGGCTCGGCGGGCTGGCGCTCGCCATCCGCCTCCAGTCGGCCGGGATCGAAACGACGCTCCTGGAGCGGCGCGACAAGCCGGGTGGGCGCGCCTACGTCTACGAGGACGCCGGCTTCACCTTCGACGCCGGGCCGACCGTGATCACCGACCCGTCCGCCCTGGAGGAGCTGTGGGCGGCGAGCGGGCGTAAGCTCGCCGACTACGTCGAGCTCCTGCCCGTGTCGCCGTTCTACCGGCTGGGCTGGGAGGACGGCTACCGCTTCGACTACGTCAACGACCAGGCCGAGCTCGACCGACAGATCGGCGCGAAGAACCAAGCCGACCTGGAGGGCTACCGTCGTTTCCTCAGCTACTCCAAGGCGGTGTTCGAGGAAGGCTACCTGAAGCTCGGCACCGTGCCGTTCCTCCAGTTCCGCGACATGGTGCGGGCCGGGCCGGCGCTCGCCAAGCTCGAGGCGTGGAAGAGCGTCTACGGCAAGGTCTCCGACTTCATCGAGGACGAGCAGCTGCGCCAGGTCTTCTCGTTCCATTCGCTGCTGGTCGGCGGCAACCCCTTCGCCACGTCGTCGATCTACGCCCTGATCCACGCGCTGGAGCGGCGCTGGGGCGTCTGGTTCCCGCGCGGCGGCACGGGCGCGCTCGTGAACGGCATGGCGAAGCTCTTCGCCGACCTCGGCGGCCAACTGAAGCTGAACGCCGACGTGTCGCGCATCGAGGTGACCGACAACCGCACGACCGGCGTTTCGCTCGCCGACGGCCGGCTGTTCCCCGCCGACTTCGTCGCCTCCAACGCCGACGTCGTCCACACCTACGAAACGCTGCTCGCGGGCACGAAGCGCGGCGAAACGGAAGCGAAGCGCCTGAAGCGCAAGAAGTTCTCCATGTCGCTGTTCGTGATCTACTTCGGCCTGAAGCGGCACCGGCCGGACATCCAGCACCACACGGTCTGCTTCGGCTCGCGCTACCGCGACCTCATCGCCGAGATCTTCAACGGCCGCACGCTGCCGCACGACTTCTCGCTCTACCTGCACAACCCCTGCGTCACCGACCCATCGTTGGCGCCGCCCGGCATGGGCGCGTTCTACGTGCTCGCGCCCGTGCCTCACCTCGGCAACGCCGCGATCGACTGGGACGCCGAAGGGCCGAAATACCGCGACCGCATCCTCAGCTATCTCGAGAAGCACTACATCCCGGGCCTCGGCGAGGACCTGGTGACGAGCCGCATCTTCACTCCGAACGACTTCCACAGCGAGCTCAACGCGCATCTCGGCTCGGCCTTCTCGCTCGACCCCGTCCTCACCCAGAGCGCCTGGTTCCGGCCGCACAACCGCGACGACCGGATCGCCAACCTGTTCATCGTCGGGGCCGGCACGCATCCGGGGGCGGGCGTGCCGGGCGTCGTTGGCTCGGCCAAGGCGACGGCCGGCCTCATGCTCGCGGACGCGGGCCTTGTTGGCTGACGGGAACGGATCGGCCGCAGACCGGGCCGCGGTCGCACGGCTCGCCGCCGGAACGATCGCGGTGGGCTCGCAGAGCTTCGCCGCCGCCGCGCGGCTGTTCGACCGCGACACCCGCGCCGACGCCGTGATGCTCTACGCGTGGTGCCGCCACTGCGACGACGTGGTAGACGGGCAGGCGCTCGGCCACGCCGGCGGCTCCCTGCCAACGGACGGCGAAACGCCGGCCGAGCGGCTCGCCGGGCTCGAGCGCGAAACGCGCCGGGCCTTCGCCGGGCAAACCGTCGCCGAACCCGCCTTCCAGGCGCTGCAGCTCGTGGCGAAGCGCCATGCCATGCCGCTTTCGCTGGCGCTCGATCATCTCGACGGCTTCCGGATGGACGTGGAGGGCCGCTCCTACGGGACGGTCGAGGACCTCCTCGACTATTGCCACCACGTCGCCGGCGTCGTGGGGGCGATGATGGCGCGGATCATGGGCGCGGTGGACGCCTCGACGCTCGCCCGCGCCGCCGATCTCGGCCTCGCCTTCCAACTCACCAACATCGCGCGCGACGTGGTGCCGGACGCGGACGCCGGCCGCCTCTCCCTGCGGGCCGCCTGGGGGCCGGGGGACGGGCGCGCGCGGGACGGGGGCGCCGACCCGGCCGAGCGGGAAAAGGTCGCGCGGCTCGCCCGCCGCCTGGTGGCGCTCGCCGAGCCCTACTACGCCTCGGCGCGGATCGGGGTCGACGCCCTGCCGCGCCGCTCGGCCTGGGCGATCGCGACGGCGCTCGACGGCTACCGCCGGAGCGGGCTCGTCGGGGGGGAGCGGGGCGCCCGCGCCGCCGCGACCTGGCAGGAGGCGCTGGGCAGCGCCGCCACCGGC
>CAXUCL010000210.1:0-4312 GCA_964249395.1 uncultured Rhizobiaceae bacterium | reverse complement strand
AAGACGGTGCAACCCCGCCGCTCCGCTTGGACGCCCCTCGCCCTGGGACCGCGCCGCTTGCGTCAGGCGGCCTTACGGCTTTTCTCCGAGCGCTTGCGCTCGTTCGGGTCGAGGTGGAGCTTGCGCAGCCGGATCGTCTTCGGCGTCACCTCGACCAGCTCGTCGTCCTGGATCCAGGAGAGCGCCCGGTCGAGCGTCATGCGGATCGGCGGCGTCAGCTTCACCGCCTCGTCCTTGCCGGCGGCGCGGATGTTGGTGAGCTGCTTGCCCTTCAGGACGTTCACCTCCAGGTCGTTGTCGCGCGAATGGATGCCGATGATCATCCCCTCGTAGACCTTGACGCCCGGGTCGATCACCATCGGCCCGCGATCCTCCAGGTTGAACAGCGCGTAGGCCACCGCCTCGCCCGACGCGTTGGCGATGAGGACGCCGTTGACCCGGCCGGTCAGCTCGCCCTTGTAGGGCTGGTAGGAATGGAACAGCCGGTTCATGATCGCCGTGCCGCGCGTGTCGGTGAGGAGCTCCGACTGGTAGCCGATGAGGCCGCGAGTGGGCGCGCGGAACACGAGGCGCTGGCGCCCGCCGCCGGACGGGCGCAGCTCCGTCATCTCGGCTTTCCGCTCGGACAGCTTCTGGACGACGATGCCGGCGTGCTCCTCGTCGACGTCGATCACCACCTCCTCGATCGGCTCCAGCGTCTGGCCGTTCGCGCCCGCCTGCATCACGACGCGCGGCCGCGACACGCCGATCTCGAAGCCCTCGCGGCGCATGGTCTCGATGAGAACGGCGAGCTGCAGCTCGCCGCGACCCGACACGTAGAACGAGTCCTTGTCGGCCGATTCCTCGATCTTCAGCGCGACGTTGCCCTCGGCCTCCTTCAGGAGCCGGTCGCGGATGACGCGGCTCGTCACCTTGTCGCCCTCGGTGCCGGCGAGCGGCGAGTCGTTGACGATGAAGCTCATGGTGACGGTCGGCGGGTCGATCGGCTGGGCGGCGAGCGGCTCGGAAACGGTTGGGTCGCAGAACGTGTCGGCCACCGTGCCCTTCTGGAGGCCGGCGATGGCGACGATGTCGCCGGCCTCGGCCTGCTCGACGGCGGTGCGCTCCAGGCCGCGGAAGGCGAGGATCTTCGAGATGCGCCCCGTTTCGAGCGGCTTGCCGTCCTGCCCGAGCACCTTCACCGCCTGGTTCGGCTTCACCGAGCCGGACTGGATGCGGCCGGTGATCAGGCGGCCGAGGAAGGGGTTGGCCTCGAGGATCGTGCCGATCATCCGGAACGGCTCGTCGCGCGTGCCCGTGTCGGGCTCGGGCACGTGCCGCAGGATCAGGTCGAACAGCGGCGCCAGGCCTTGATCTTGCGGGCCTTCCGGGGCGTCCGCCATCCAGCCGGCGCGGCCTGAGCCGTAGAGCACGGGAAAGTCGAGCTGCGCCTCGTTGGCGTCGAGCGCGACGAACAGGTCGAAGATCTCGTTCAGGACCTCGGTGTGCCGCTCGTCCGGCCGGTCGATCTTGTTGATCGCGACGATGGGCTTCAGGCCGACCTTCAGGGCCTTCGACAAAACGAACTTCGTTTGCGGCATCGGGCCTTCGGAGGCGTCCACCAGGATCACCGCGCCGTCCACCATGTTCAGGATGCGCTCCACCTCGCCGCCGAAGTCGGCGTGGCCGGGCGTGTCGACGATGTTGATGCGCGTACCCTGCCAGACGACGGAGGTCGCCTTGGCGAGGATGGTGATGCCGCGTTCCTTTTCGAGGTCGTTGGAGTCCATCGCCCGCTCTTCCTGGCGCTGGTTCTCGCGGAACGAGCCGGACTGGGCGAGCAGCTTGTCGACGAGGGTCGTCTTGCCGTGATCGACATGCGCGATGATCGCGATGTTGCGCAGCTTCATGGAGTCCACCGGTTCGGGAAAGGCATCAGGCGGCGCATATGGGCATGAAATGCCGCGTTTGCCGCACGTTTCGGTCGGGGCTCTACACGTTTTCTCGCACCTGCGAAAGGGCGGGGCGCCAGCCGGCGTCGAGCCGACATGGCGCGCGAGGCGCTCCTGGTTCATGCTGCCGCAGCGAGTCGGTGGCGTCCGCCTCCGAAAGGACGTGCGATGACGAAGCGAGAGCCCGCGACAAACTCCTGGCCACCGACGGCCGCACCGGTCGGGCGCGAGACCGTGGTTCTGGCCGCGCCGCTCGCCGGGGCCGACGAGCCGGGGCGGGACCTGTCGGCCGCCGCGCTCCACGGCGACACGCTGTTCCTCGGCGGCGACGAAGGGGTGAGCCTGGAGCGGCTGCGGCGCGAGGGTTCTCGCTGGACGGGCCACGAGCGCCTCGCCCTGTCGGACTTCCTCGCCCTGCGGTCGGCGGAGGAGGCGGACGTCGAGGGGTTGTGCGTCGACGACGACTGGCTTTGGGTTCTCGGCTCGCACGCGCGAACCCGGCCGAAGCTCGCCAAGGGCGGGCGCGACCGCATCGACCTCGGCCGCTTCGCCGCGCTGCAGCCCATCGGGCCGCGCTGCCTCCTGGCGCGCATTCCGCTCGTTCCGGCGCTCGAAGCGTCCGATGGCGTCGTGCTCGCAAGGGAACACGGGGGCCGGCGCGCCGGCATGCTGCGGCAGACGGGGCGCGGCAATCGCCTCGCCCGGCTGCTGGCCGCCGAGCCGCTGCTCCGCCCCTTCACCCGCATCGCGGCGAAGGAAGGCGGCGTCGACCTGGAAGGCCTCGCCGTTGCCGGCCGCCGCGTCGCGGTGGGCATGCGCGGGCCGGTGATCCAGACGGCGGCGGTGCTGATCGAGTTCGCCGTGGACGCCAAGCGCTCCGGCCGGCTGAAGATCGCCGGCCCCTTGCGGATGCGGCTCCTCGACCTCGACGGCCTCGGCATCCGCGACCTGAAGCTTCTCGGCTCGGACCTCCTGATCCTCGCCGGCCCGACCACCGGGCTCGACGGTCCTTGCGCGATCCACCGCTGGCGAAACTGGCTCGGCGACCCGCCGCAGGACGAGACCGTGATCCGGCTGCATCGGCCCGAGCGCGTCCTCGACCTGCCGTTCGGACGCGGCGACGACCATCCGGAAGGGCTGTTCCTCCTGGACGGGCCGAACGGCGCGACCGACGTGGTGGTCGTGTGCGACGGCCCGGCAGCGGCGCGGATCGACGCCGAGAAGCGATCGATCGGCTTCGACCGCTTCCGGCTGCCCGCTTGACCGACGTTTTCCGCCGGCCAAAGCCTTCCAGCGCTCCGAGCCGGGGCAAGGGCGCGAGGCGCCGCCGGGTCCGGCGAGTTGGGCGGCCTTAACCAACCGCGTCGATGACGAAGGCGTGCGGAACGCCTTCTTAAATCCGCCCGGCGCAGGGTCCGGCGCGTCGTCGATGGGGCAAGCCATGCGGAACGAGCCTGACCGGTCAGTTGTCGCGCGGACCTTCAAGCGCGTCAGCCAGGCGCAATGGGCGCTGACGCTCGGCACGCTCGCCGTTCTGGTCACCTGGGCCGCCGTGCTGCCGTTCGAGCTGCGGCACACGAAGTTCGACCTCAACCTGCCGGTCGGCGTGCTGTTCGGCTTCGTCGGGCTCGTCTATACCTACCTGCGCTTCGACCTGAAGGCCGCGGCCTTCTGCGACGCGGTCGCGCAGCTGTGCTTCTTCATCATGTTCGGCGGCGCGCTGAGCTACCTCGCCGCCCATTGCGGGTCCTGGTCGGGCTTTCGGGACGCCGAGCTGCTCGCGGTCGACCGGGCGCTCGGCCTCGACTGGCGCGCCTATCTCCGCCTCGTCGCCGCCTACCCGCTTGTCGCGAGCGTCCTGGACGCGGCCTACGGGAGCATCCTCTGGCAGGCCGCGCTGCTGATCGCCGTTCTGGTGGCGGCCGGCCGCAGCGCGCGGCTGCAGCTCTTCGTGCTGGCGTTCCAGATCAGCAGCCTGCTCTGCATCGCCGGCTCGGCGCTGCTGCCGGCGATGGGAGCGTATCCGTTTCTGCGGATCGACGCAGCGGCGGACCATCCGGGCATCGCGCTTTCGACCATGAACGCGCACGTGGAAACGCTGCTGGCGCTGCGCGGCGCTGTGCCGATCCTGCCGACGGGCTCGATCGAGGGGATCATCACATTCCCCAGCCTGCACATGGCGCTGGCCGTCCTGTTCGCCTGGGCGTTCTGGGCGGTGCCCAGGGTCCGCTGGGTCGCGCTCGGCCTGAACGTCCTGATGGCGCTCGGCACGCCGCTTTCCGGCGGGCACTACTTCGTCGACCTCCTCGGCGGCGCGCGCGTCGCGGTTGCGGCTATCGGCGCCGCGACGGCCCTCCGCCGGCAGCTGGAGTGCGCCGGCT
>CAXUCL010000209.1:3067-4315 GCA_964249395.1 uncultured Rhizobiaceae bacterium | reverse complement strand
GTGGTGCGTCGTGCGGCAGGACCTGTTCGCCCCGGCGCTGCAGCAGGCGGGACTCGTGCCCGGCCGCGTCATCTTCGTGGAAGCCGGCGACGAGAAGTCCTTGCTCGCCTGCTTCGAGGACGCGCTCCGGCACGGCGGTTTGGGAGCCGTGGTGGCGGAGGTCGCCAAGCTGTCGATGACCGCCTCGCGCCGGCTGCAGCTCGCGGCGGAAGGCTCGGGAACGATGGCCTTGGCGATCCGACGCTGGCGGCAAACGGCGGCCGCCGACTTCGGGCAGCCGACGGCCGCGGTGACGCGCTGGCGCGTGTCCGTTCTTCCTTCCTCGGCCCTGCCCGTGCCCGGCGTCGGGCGCTCGCGCTGGCTCGTCGAGCTGATCCGCTGCCGGGCGGGCGAATGCGCCGACTTCGAGGTGGACGCTTGCGATGACGAGGGTCGTCTCGCTTTGGCTGCCCCGTTGGCCGACCGACCGGTTGCGACGGACGTCGCCCGGCGCCGCGCCGCCCGCTGACGTGCCGCTCGCGCTCGTCGGCCGGAACAACGGCCGCCGTGCGATCGCGGCGCTGGATCGGCTCGCGGAAGCGGCGGGCTTGCGTGTCGGCATGCCGGTCGCGAAGGCGCAGGCGCTGGTGCCGGGCTTGGCCGTTCTCGAAGCCGACCCGGCGGGCGACGCCGCCGCGCTGGAGCGTTTGGCGATCTGGGCCCTGCGCTTCTCGCCGGTGGCGGCCGCCGACCCGCCGGACGGGTTGGCGATCGACACCACCGGGGCCGATCACCTGCACGGCGGCGAGGAGTCGATGCTGCGGCGCCTCGTCGAGCGCCTTACGGCGTCCGGCCTGGACGCGCGGGCTGCCGTTGCCGACACTTGGGGCGCGGCGCACGCCGCCGCCCGCTTCGCCGGCGCCTCCATGGCGATCGTCGACGCGAACGCGGGACCGGACGCTCTCGCGCACCTTCCCGTCGCGGCGCTCCGGCTCGACCCGCGCACCGTCGCCGATCTGCACGTCCTCGGTTTCCGAACGATCGGCGACGTCGCCTTTCAACCGCGGGCGCCGCTCGCGCAGCGTTTCGGCCCGCTCCTCGGCCGGCGGCTCGACCAGGCGTTCGGCCTCGTCCCGGAGTTGATCGAGCCGGCGCGCTCGCCCGACGTTCCGGAGGTGCGCCGCGCCTTCGCCGAGCCGATCGGCGGCGCCGAGACCATCGCCCGCCACACGGCCAGGCTCGTCGGCATGCTGTGCGCCGAGCTGGAAG
>CAXUCL010000209.1:0-3057 GCA_964249395.1 uncultured Rhizobiaceae bacterium | reverse complement strand
TCCCGGACCGGCCGGCTCGTGCCGACCCGGATCGCTTCCGTGGCTCCCGGTTTCGGCATCGAGACGATGCGGCTCGCCGCGCCCCATGCCGAACCGCTCGAAGCGCGGCAAACGATCTCGTCGCTGGCCGAGGAGCCCGAAGCCGACATCGCCGGCCTCGTCGACATCCTCGCCAACCGCGTCGGCGAGCGGCGGCTCTACCGCTTCGCGCCGCACGCCAGCGACGTGCCGGAGCGTTCGGTCGTCCGCGTCGGGGCCCTCGACGCCGACGACGGCGCCGCGTGGCACGACCATTGGCCGCGACCGTCGCGCCTGCTTGCCCGGCCGGAGCCGGTGGAAACGCTGGCGCTGCTGCCCGACCATCCGCCCGCCTGGTTCCGGTGGCGCGGGGTCCGTCGGCGCGTCCGGCGGGCCGACGGGCCGGAGCGCGTGTTCGGGGAATGGTGGAAGCGGGACGCGGAGCTGGCGGCCGCCCGGGACTACTTCCGCGTCGAGGACGACGGCGGCGAACGCTACTGGCTCTACCGCGAGGGCGACGGCGAGCATCCCGAAACCGGCTCGCACCGCTGGTTCCTGCACGGCATCTTCGGATGACCGCCGACGCGCCCGACGGCGCGAACCGTCGACCGGTTCCATCCCTGCGACCCGACGCGCCGTTCTACGCCGAACTCCAGGTGACGACGCACTTCAGCTTCCTGCGCGGCGCGTCCAGCTGCGAGGAGCTGTTCGCCGCGGCCGCCGTTCTCGGCATCCGGGCGCTCGGGGTGGCGGACCGCAACTCGCTGGCCGGGATCGTGCGGGCGCACGAGGCTGCCAAGACCACCGGGGTGCGCCTTCTCGTCGGCTGCCGTCTCGATCTCGACGGCGGCCCGTCCGTGCTCGTCTACCCGACGGACCGCGCCGCCTATTCGCGCCTTTGCCGCCTCCTGACGCTCGGCAAGGGCCGCGCCGGCAAGGGGCGCTGCGTGCTCGGCTTCGACGACTTGGCGGCGCACGGCGAGGGGCTGCTGGCCGTGCTGGTGCCGGACGGGACGGACGAGGCGACGGCGCTGCACCTCGGACGCCTGCGCGACGCCTTCGCCGAACGCAGCTATCTCGCGCTGACGCTCCGGCGCCGCCCGAACGACCAGCTCCGGCTCCACGAGCTGTCGCTCATGGCCGGCCGGCTCGGCGTTCCGACCGTCGCGACCAACGACGCGCTGTTCCATTCCCCCGAACGCCGGATCCTGCAGGACGTCGTCACCTGCATCCGGCACGGGACCACGATCGACGATGCCGGTTTCCGCCGCGAGCGCCATGCCGACCGTCATCTCAAGAGCCCGGCGGAGATGCACCGGCTGTTCAACCGCTATCCGGACGCGCTGCGGCGGACAACCGAGATCGCGGAGCGCTGCCGCTTCTCGATGGACGAGCTCAGCTACCAGTATCCGGAAGAGCGGCAGTTCCCCGACCTCGCGCCGCAGGAGGCGCTGGAGAAACTGACCTGGGCGGGCGCCGCCGAGCGCTATCCGGGAGGGGTGCCGGCCAAGGTCCGCGACAACCTCGAGCACGAGTTCGACCTCATCCGCCGCCTCGGCTACGCCCCGTACTTCCTGACGGTGAACAGCATCGTGCGGTTCGCCCGGTCAAGAAACATTCTCTGCCAGGGGCGGGGATCGGCGGCGAACTCCGTCGTCTGCTTCTGTCTCGGCATCACCTCGATCGATCCCGACCGCATCAACCTCCTGTTCGAGCGGTTCGTGTCCGAGGACCGCCGCGAGCCTCCCGACATCGACGTCGACTTCGAGCACCAGCGGCGCGAGGAGGTCATCCAGTGGGTCTATGAGACCTACGGCCGCGACAAGGCGGCATTGTGCTCGACCGTCATTCGCTACCGCGCCAAGGGCGCGCTGCGCGACGTCGGCAAGGTCCTCGGCCTGCCCGCCGATCTCCTGTCAGCCCTGTCGAAGCAGGTCTGGGGCTGGGGGGAAGGGATCGAGGCCGCGCACGCCGCCGATCTTGGCCTCAACCTCGAAGATCGGCGGCTGCGCCTCGCGCTGGAGCTCGCTTCCCAGCTCGTCGGGACGCCGCGGCACCTGTCGCAGCACCCGGGCGGCTTCGTGCTGACCCGCGACCGCCTCGACGACCTGGTTCCCATCGAGCCGGCGGCGATGGCGGATCGGCAGGTGGTCGAATGGGACAAGGACGACATCGACGCCCTTCGGTTCATGAAGGTCGACGTCCTGGCGCTCGGGATGCTGACCGCGCTGCGCCGTGGCTTCGACCTGCTCGCCGAGCACAAGGGGATCGACCTCGACCTCGCGACCGTCCCGGCCGAGGATGGAGCGACCTACGCGATGATCCGGCGCGCCGACACGCTCGGGACCTTCCAGATCGAGTCCAGGGCGCAGATGACGATGCTGCCCAGGATGAAGCCGAGGACGTTCTACGACCTGGTGATCGAGGTCGCGATCGTGCGGCCCGGCCCGATCCAGGGCGACATGGTGCATCCGTACCTGCGCCGCCGGGAAGGCAAGGAAACGGTTGTCTACCCGAAGCCGGAACTGGAACGCGTGCTCGGCAGGACGCTGGGGGTGCCGCTGTTCCAGGAACAGGCGATGCGGGTCGCGATCGAGTGCGCGGGCTTCCGGCCCGGCGAGGCCGACAACCTGCGCCGCGCCATGGCGACGTTCAAGAGCACCGGTGGCGTTTCGCCGTTCCACGACAGGCTCGTCGCCGGCCTGATAGCCAATGGCTACGAACGGGAGTTCGCCGAACGCCTGTTCCGCCAGTTGGAAGGGTTCGGCTCCTACGGCTTTCCGGAAAGCCACGCGGCGAGCTTCGCGCTGCTCGCCTACACGTCTTCGTGGCTGAAATGCTGGCACCCGGACGCGTTCTGCGCCGCGTTGCTGAACGCCCAGCCGATGGGCTTCTACGCCCCCGCCCAGATCGTCCGCGACGCGCGCGACCACGGCGTCGCCGTGCGGCCGGTCTGCGTCAACGCGAGCCGGTGGGACACGACGCTGGAGCCGGTCGAGGGTGGCGGGGACGACGGCGGCAGGGGGAGGAAGGGCGCGG
>CAXUCL010000208.1:3087-4332 GCA_964249395.1 uncultured Rhizobiaceae bacterium | reverse complement strand
GCTGCTGCCGGGGCCGGTCTACCCGCTGCGCCCGCAGCTGCGCTCGCTGGTCAAGCAAGCGGTGGTGGACTGATGGGCGCCGGGTTGGCGTTCGTCATCCGGGTGGCGGTGATCGCCGTCGCCCCCGTTTCCCTCGACTTCGACGCGCGCTTCTCGGCGCGGGGCCGGCGCTACTGCTACCGCATCCTCGACCGGCGCGCCCCGGCGGCCTTGTGGAAGACTCGCGTCTGGTGGGTGTCGCGTTCCCTCGACGCCGCGCTCATGCACGCCGCCGCGCAGGAGCTCGTCGGCACGCACGACTTCTCGACCTTCCGCGCCAGCAACTGCCAGGCCAAAAGCCCGGTGCGGACCCTCGACGCGTTGTCCGTGCGCCGCAGCGCCGACGGCGGGATCGAGATCCGCGCGAGCGCCCGCTCGTTCCTGCACAATCAGGTCCGCTCGCTTGCCGGCTCCTTGAAGCTCGTCGGCGAAGGGCGCTGGACGGCGGTCGACCTCGCCGCCGCGCTCGAAGCGCGCGACCGTAAGCGCTGCGGCCCGGTGGCGCCGCCGTTCGGCCTCTACTTCGTCGGCGTCGACTACCCGGGAAACGTCGGCGACGCGAGCGAGGCCGCGGCGCGATCACTTCTGCCGACACATTCGTTCACGGCCTTGGCAGGCCCGTGAGCTCGGCGTAATCCACCGGCTCTATCGCAGTGCGAAAAGCGCGAAGCGCCGGAAGCGGGTCGGGAGGCCGCCGCCGGCTGGCCGTTCTTCGGCGCGGCCGGGACGGCACGCTCGCGGACCCGAATGCCGACAGGAGCCTCCCCATGAGCGAGACCGCCGTCACCGCCGAGCTCGACCGACGCCTGGCCGACGGAGCGGAGCCGCGACCCGCGTCCCGCCGCGCGGCGCTCCTCGTCGCGGCCGCGCTCAGCGTCGGCTCGTTCGGCCTCGGCACCGGCGAGTTCGCGATCATGGGCCTCCTGCCCGACATCGCCGCCGGCTTGGGCGTTTCCCCCCCGCAAGCCGGCCCCCTGATCAGTTCCTACGCGCTCGGCGTCGTGGTGGGCGCGCCGTTGATCGCGCTGGCCGCCGCTCGGCTCGCCCGGCGCACGCTGCTGCTCGCGCTGATGCTCGGCTTCGCCTTCGCCAACCTCGCCAGCGCTCTCGCCCCCGGCTACAACTCGCTCGCGCTGGCGCGCTTCCTGTCCGGCCTGCCGCACGGGGCGTATTTCGGCGTCGCGGCGCTCGTAGCCGCCGCGATGG
>CAXUCL010000208.1:0-3077 GCA_964249395.1 uncultured Rhizobiaceae bacterium | reverse complement strand
GCGCGCGCTTGGCCGTCGGCCGGGTGCTGCTCGGCTTGACGCTCGCGACCCTCCTCGGCACGCCGCTCGCCGCCTTGATCGGCCAATGGTTCGGCTGGCGCTCCATGTTCGTGCTGGTCGGCGCGATCGGAGCCTTCAGCGCCGTCTGCCTCGCGGCGACGCTGCCGCGCGACCGGGTGCAGCCGGGGGCGGGCGCCTTGCGCGAGCTCGGCGCCCTGAAGCGCCGGCAGGTCTGGCTGACGCTGGCGCTCGTCGCGGTCGGCTTCGGCGGCATGTTCGCCGTGTTCAGCTACGTCGCCGCGACGGCGACCGTGGTCGCCGGGCTGCCGGCGAGCGCCGTGCCGCTGCTGCTCGCCTTGTTCGGCGTCGGCATGGTGGCCGGCAACGTGGTGGGCGCTTGGCTCGCCGACCGCTCGCTGATGGGCACGCTCCTCGGCATGCTGGTCTTCAACGTCGCGAACCTCGTCCTGTTCGCGCTCACCGCCCACCAGCCGTTCATGCTGGGCTCGTGCATCCTGCTCGTCGGCTTCGGCGTGGCGATCGGGCCGGCGGTGCAAACGCGGCTGATGGACGTCGCGGGCGACGCGCAAACGCTCGCGGCGGCCTCCATGCACTCGGCCTTCAACCTCGCCAACGCGCTCGGCGCCTGGCTCGGGGGCGCGGCGATCGCGGCCGGCTACGGCTACGCGTCCACGGGCTGGGTCGGGGCGGCGATGGGCCTCGCCGGGCTCCTGATCTTCGCCCTGTCCTGGCGCGACGAGCGCCTCGCGGCGGCGGCGGCGGCCCGGCGCGAGGCGGCCGCCTGCTGCGCTTGAGCGGTCCGGCTCAGATCAGCGCGACGCCGGTGAGGTCGGCGATCGCGCCGTAGCTGGCGAACGAGGCGAAGACGATCAGGAGCGTCACCCCGACGGCGGCCTTCAGGTCGCCGCCGAGCGCGACCGACACGAGGCGCACCATCAGCGCCAGCGCCCCAAAGGACGCGGCGACGGTGAGGACCTCGGCGATTGGCGCCCCGTTCGTCGCGATCAGGAACAGTTCCAGCGGCAGCAGCGCCCAGGCGAGCAGGGCGTTGCCCCAGTTGGTGGACACCACCAGCGGCGCCAGCCGGCGCTCCAGGCCGAGCGTGCCGGCGAGCGCCATCAGGAGCGCCACCGGCAGGATCCAGGCGAGGAGGTCGGCGAGCGCGTGCGCGCCGTAGACGAGGAAGGGCCCCGCCTCGGCGAGCGGCGCGGCGCGCCGCACCCCCTCGTACTCGATCCACGACAACGCCAGCGGCGGCAGCGCCACGGGCAGCGCGAGGAACGAGGTCCAAAAGCCGTCGGCGGTCAGGTCGAGCCGGCGCAGGCCCTCGCTGCGGCCGAGCATCATCTGCCCCGCGCCGGACAGGTAGCCGAGGATAACGGCCGCGCCGGAGGCGTCAGGCGTCGGCGAACCAGCGGGCGATGAAGTGCTCATAGATGTCCGTCAGCGTTTCGAGGTCGGCGAGGGCGACCCGTTCGTCGGCCATGTGCATGGTGCGCCCAACGAGGCCGAACTCGACCACGGGGCAGTAGTCCTTGACGAAGCGCGCGTCGGACGTGCCTCCCGCCGTCGACAGCGCCGGTCGCCGGCCGGTCGCGGCCTCGACCGCGTCGCCGAGCATGCCGATCAGCCGCTCGTCGCGTGTCAGGAACGCGTTCGACGGGCGCTCCCGCCAATCGAGACGGTAGCGGATCGGGCCGGTGCGGCCAACCCGCAGGCGGCGGTGGTTCGCCGCAGCCGCGAGCCGGCGCTCGATCTCGGCCTGCAGCGTTTCTGCCGTCCATTCGTCGTTGAACCGCACGTTGAACGACGCGCCCGCCCGCGCCGGGATGACGTTGAACGAGGCGTTGCCGCCGGATTCCAGCATCGTCGCCTCCAGGTTGGAGGCTTGGAACCGCTCGTTGCCGCTGTCGAGCGGTTCGGCCAGCAGCGCGTCGAGGAGGGTGCAAAGCCCCCGCACCGGGTTCTCGGCGAGGTGCGGGTAGGCGACGTGGCCCTGGACGCCCTCCACCGTGACGGTGCCGGACAGGGAGCCGCGCCGGCCGACCTTGATCGCGTCGCCGATCCGGTCCGGGTTGGTCGGCTCGCCGACGAGGCAGGCGTCGAAACGCAGACCCCGGGCGGTCGCGTGCGCCAGGAGCTTCTCCGTGCCGTTCACCGCCGGCCCCTCCTCGTCGCCGGTGACGAGCATCGACACCCGGCCCGGCAGCGCCGCGGCGCCGCCGGTGCGGGCGAGGTGGCGGGCGAGGGCCGCGATGAAACAGGCGATGCCGCCCTTCATGTCCACCGCGCCGCGCCCGTACATTTCGCCGTTCTCGACCGCGGCGGCGAACGGCGGATGGCGCCAGTCGCGCTCGTTTCCCGGCGGCACGACGTCGGTGTGGCCGGCGAAGGCGAGGTGCGGCCCGTCAGCGGCCCCAAGCGTCGCGAGCAGGTTCTCGACGTCGGGCGTCCCTTCGGCGCGAAACGTCGGGCGCTCGACCGCGAAGCCGAGCGCGGCGAGGGTCGATTGGAGCTCAACGAGCGCGCCGCCCTCGGCCGGCGTCACCGACGGGCAGCGGATGAGGCGGGCGAGGATCGCGGCGGGCGAGAAATCGGGCACGGGCTCCGTTGTCGGCGCTGGCAGGCTTCGCGCAAGCACCGAAGGCGCAAAACAGTTGCGAAAAGGTTTCAGTCGGCTACAGGATTGGGCGACGAAGGCGGCCGAGGGGCCGGCCCGCCTTCCCGTCGCCATCTTTCGCCACAATCGCTGAACGGCGCGAATCAACGAGCGGGGGTCGAGGGCATGACGAAGGCGACAGGATCGACCATTCGAGCGCGTTTCTTCTCCGCGCACCGTTTGCGTCCCGCCGTCGCGCTCGTTCTCGCCGCTCCCCTGGTTCTCGGTGCCTGCGTCGCCGAGAACGCGTCCATGCGGACCGCTTCGGCCAGCAAGCCGCGCACCGCCGCCTCGACCGGCGGCCCGGACGCCTACGGCTACGCTCCCGTTCGCCTCGCCGCGCTTGCGGGCGGCGAGCGCGTGGCGCTGCCGTCCAGCAAACCCGACCTCGCCAAGC
>CAXUCL010000207.1:0-4365 GCA_964249395.1 uncultured Rhizobiaceae bacterium | reverse complement strand
ACACGGCGCCCGGGGCGCGCCGGGCGCCGGCGGGCCCGCCGGGCGCACCCGGGGCCGACCCGCCGCTAGGGAACGAGCGCGGCGGCGGCCAGGATCGGGCCGGGGCCGTTCTCGGGGGTCATCGCCTGCAGGAGCGCCGCGCAGCCGACGGTCCGGCCGTCCTCCTGCAGGGTGGCGAGCGGGATGTCGACCGCCATCGGCCGCTCCCACAGGCCGAGGATGCGCCAGCTCAGCACCGCGTTGGTTGAGCCGAGCGTGCGGCCGCGGTTCTCGCCGCGGTCGATCGCCGTTTCGCTCCAGGGCGCGAAGGTGACGAGCACCAGCATCGGCGGCGGCTGCGCCGGGGCTCGGGCCTCCTTCGGCCCGCTCAAGGCGATGTGGAGGCGCTCGCCGCGGATCGCGAGCGTGACCACCGGCGCCGAGGCGGCCGCCGTCGGCTCCGCCAGCGTCGTCGCCGTCACGGCCGCGCGGATCTTCGCCTCCTTCGTGCCCGGCACGTTCCGCCGGCCGTTCACCACGACCTGCGGCGTGTAGACCGAGCCCGAGCGGAGCGCCTCGGCATAGGCGCGCTGCCGGTCGGAGTTCTCGCGCGAGCCGTGCGTGTCGCGCCAGCCGATGTAGTCCCAATAATCGACGTGGTAGCTGAGGGCGAGGAGGGTCGGGTCGCGGGCGAGCGCGGCCAGCACCGCGTCGGCCGGCGGGCAGGACGCGCAGCCCTGGGACGTGAAGAGTTCCACCACGCCGCGCACGTCGCGGCTCGTGACGGTGCGCTCGCCGCTCGCCGCCGGCAAGGCAAATGCGAGCAGCGCGGCGAGCGCCGCCGCGAGGATCCGGCCCGGCTGCGGCACGCCGGTCAAGACGCGGCGAGGCGGAGGACGCGAACGGATGGGTGGGCCATCGTGCCGCCCGTTGCGTTCGCTCCGCTCGCCATCATCGCCCGTCGTTCCGCCGTTGTGACCGCATCTGCCGTGATCGCATCCGCCCGGGCCGCTCGCAGGCCCCTTGGTGGGCCAAGCTAGCGGCGGCGGCGATCATCAACCACTCAATTGCCGGTGAGGTCGCCGCCCGGCACCCCGGGCGGCCGCCGTTCGTCAGGCCGCGAGGCGCCGCAGGACGTAGTGGAGGATGCCGCCGGCCCGGAAGTATTCGAGCTCGTCCAGCGTGTCGATCCGGCACAGCAGCGGCACGCGCACCGCCTCGCCGCTCGCCCGGGTCACGACGGCGTCCATCCGCTGCCGCGGCTTCACGTCGGTCAGGCCCTCGATCGTCACGGTCTCGTCGCCGACGAGGTCCAGCGTCTGCCAGCTCGTGCCTTCCTCGAACACGAACGGCACGACGCCCATGCCGACGAGGTTGGAGCGGTGGATGCGCTCGAAGGACTGCGCGATCACCGCCCGGACCCCGAGCAGCACCGTGCCCTTGGCGGCCCAGTCTCGGCTGGAGCCGGTGCCGTACTCGCGGCCGGCGAACACCACCAGCGGCACGCCGTCCGCCTTGTAGCGCATGGCCGCGTCGTAGATCGGCAGCTGCTCGTTGGAAGGGAAATGCTTGGTGATGCCGCCCTCGATCCCCGGCACCATCTGGTTCTTGATGCGGATGTTGGCGAAGGTGCCGCGCATCATGATCTCGTGGTTGCCGCGCCGGGCGCCGTAGGAGTTGAAGTCCACGGGGCGCACCTGGTGCTCGACGAGGTATGCGCCCGCCGGGCCGCTCGCCTTGATCGAGCCGGCCGGCGAGATGTGGTCGGTGGTGATCGAGTCGCCGAACAGGCCGAGGATGCGGGCCTCCCGGATGTCGGTGACGGGTGTCGCCTCCATCGACATGCCGGCGAAGTAGGGCGGGTTCTGCACGTAGGTCGAGCGGTCGTCCCAGTCGTAGGTGAGGCCGCCGGAAACGGCGATGTTCTGCCAGTTCTCGTCGCCCTTGAAGACGTCGGAATAGCGCGTCTCGAACAGGTCGCGCGTCACCGTTCGCCGCACGATCTCGGCGATCTCCTGCGAACTCGGCCAGATGTCCTTGAGGAAGACGTCGACGCCGTCCCGGTCCTGGCCGAGCGGCTCGGTGGCGACGTCGACGTGCAGCGAGCCGGCGAGCGCGTAGGCCACCACCAGCGGCGGCGAGGCAAGGTAGTTCGCCCGGACGTCCGCGTTGACGCGGCCCTCGAAGTTGCGGTTGCCCGACAGCACCGAGCAGGCGACGAGGCCGTTCGCGTTGATCGCCTCCGAGATCGGCTCGGCCAACGGGCCGGAATTGCCGATGCAGGTGGTGCAGCCGTAGCCGACGAGGTTGAAGCCGAGGGCGTCGAGGTCCCGCTGCAGCCCAGCCTTCTCCAGGTATTCGGTGACGATCTGCGAGCCGGGCGCGAGCGAGGTCTTCACCCAGGGCTTCGGCTTCAAGCCGCGCGCGGCGGCCTTGCGGGCGACGAGGCCGGCCGCGACCAGGACGTTCGGGTTCGAGGTGTTGGTGCAGGAGGTGATCGCCGCGATCACCACGTCGCCGTCGGCGATGCCGTGGCTCGCGCCCGCCACCGCGTAGCGGCCGTCCACCGGATCGGCCGCGCCGGCGCCCTTCTTCGCGCCGCTCTTCAGGTCCGGCAGGACGCGGCGGAAGTCGCTCGCGACGTCGGTGAGCGCCACGCGGTCCTGCGGCCGCTTCGGCCCGGCGAGCGAGGGCACCACGGTGGCAAGATCCAGCGCCAGCGTGTCGGTGAAGACGGGGTCGGCGGCGCCTTCCTCGCGGAACATCCCTTGCGCCTTGGCGTAGGCTTCGACGAGGGCGATGCGGTGCTTCTCCCGGCCGGTCGCCTCCAGGTAGCTGATCGTGTCGTTGTCGATCGGAAAGAAGCCGCAGGTCGCGCCGTATTCCGGCGCCATGTTGGCGATGGTCGCCCGGTCCTCCAGCGTCAGGTTCGACAGGCCCGGCCCGAAGAACTCGACGAACTTGCCGACGACGCCGTGCTTGCGCAGCATCTGCGTGACGGTGAGCACGAGGTCGGTGGCGGTGGTGCCCTCCGGCAACCGGCCGGTGAAGCGCAGGCCGATCACCTCGGGCAGGAGCATCGACACCGGCTGGCCGAGCATCGCGGCCTCCGCCTCGATGCCGCCGACGCCCCAGCCGAGCACGCTGAGCCCGTTCACCATGGTGGTGTGCGAGTCGGTGCCGACCAGCGTGTCGGGATAGGCGATCGTTTCGCCACCCTCGTCCTTGGTCCAGACGGTCTGCGCCAGGTATTCGAGGTTGACCTGGTGGCAGATGCCGGTGCCAGGCGGCACGACGCGGAAGTTCCGGAAGGCTTCCGAGCCCCAGCGCAGGAAGGTGTAGCGCTCGCCGTTGCGGTCGTATTCCACCGCGACGTTCTTCCTGAAGGCGTCGGCCTGCCCGAAGTAGTCCACCATCACCGAATGGTCGATCACGAGGTCGACGGGCACCAGCGGGTTGACGCGGTTCGGGTCGGCGCCGAGGCTTTCGGTCGCGTCGCGCATGGCGGCCAGGTCCACCACGGCCGGCACGCCGGTGAAGTCCTGCATCAGGACGCGGGCCGGGCGGTAGGCGATCTCGTGGCCGGCCGCGCCCTTGTTCTCGACCCAGGCGGCGCAGGCGCGCACGTCGTCGGCCTTGACGGTGCGCCCGTCCTCGTTGCGCAACAAGTTCTCCAGGAGCACCTTCATGGAGAAGGGCAGGCGCGAGGCGCCGGCCAGGCCGTTCGCTTCCGCGGCCTTCAGGTCGAAATAGGTGTAGTCCTCGTTATCGACCCGCAGCACCTTGCGGCTCTTGAAGCTGTCGGGATGGGCCGGGGCGGCCTGCGACGGGGACGCTTGCGACACGGGCGTCGGCGACATGGGCGTTTGCGACATGGGATCACGCGGTCCTTCTGAACGGGTGGTGTCCGAAGGCGAACGCCCGTTCCTCGGCACCGGAAGGCGCTCGAAGGCCCGTGCGGGTACGACCATTTCCGCGCGTCGTCCGCCTCGACGCCTAGCGGGCTCCGGCGGCGGTTGCGCCCGAAAGCCCGCCGACATCCATCGGCGCTCCAGATCCCACTCCGGTCGCTGGCGTGGTTGGAACGGGTTATAGGCAAGTTTTGAATCGCTATAAAGGGGTGATCGTGGGCGGGAACCGATGATTTCGGCGGGTGCGGCAGCCGCTGGCCCTCGAACGGCGCCCGGACCGGCGCGGCTGCGCGGCGCGGGCCTCGTGCTGGTTCGCGGCGGACGCACCCTCGCCGAACCGCTCAGCTTCGAGCTCGGCGCCGGCGAGGCGCTCGCCGTGCTGGGCGCGAACGGCGCCGGCAAGTCGACCCTGCTGCGCACGCTGCTCGGCCTCGTGCCGGCCGGCGGCGGCGCGGTCGCGGTCTCGGGCATGCGG
>CAXUCL010000206.1:4054-4370 GCA_964249395.1 uncultured Rhizobiaceae bacterium | reverse complement strand
ATCCGCACGCGGCCCTCGTCGCTTTCGACGCCTTCATCGCCGGCCTGCCGTCCGGCCTGCAGTTCTTCTCGATGCTCGCCTCGAACCCGAAGATTCTCGACCTCCTGACCTTGATGCTGACGGCCGCGCCGCGCCTCGCGGCGACGATCGCGGCCCGTCCGCACGTCTTCGACGCCTTCCTCGATCCGACCTTCTTCCAGGAACTGCCGACCCGCGATCGTCTCGACGCGCGCCTCGGCGCCTTCCTGGCGGACGCGTCGGATACGGAGGAAACGCTGCGGCGCCTGCGCTTGTTCGCGTCCGAGCAGCGTTTCCT
>CAXUCL010000206.1:0-4044 GCA_964249395.1 uncultured Rhizobiaceae bacterium | reverse complement strand
ATCGAGGGCGAGGCGGCCGGCGAGAGCTTCTCGGCGGTCGCCGACGTCGCCATCGCCGGAACGCTTCGCTGCGTCGCGGACGCCTTCGTCGCGCGGCACGGCCGCGTGCCCGGCGGCCGGATCGCCCTGTTCGGCATGGGCCGGCTCGGCAGCCGAGAGCTCACCGCGAACTCCGACGTCGACCTGCTCCTGTTCTACGAGCATCCTCATGCGGAGGATCAATCGGACGGCGAAAAGCCGCTGCCGGCAAGCGTTTACCATACGCGGCTGACGCAGCGCCTCATCGCCGGCCTCAGCGCGCCGATGGGCGAAGGCGTGCTCTACGAGGTCGATTTCCGACTCCGGCCTTCCGGCAACAAGGGACCGCTCGCGACCCATGTCGAGGCGTTCCGCAGCTATCAGGCGGCGGAAGCGCGAACCTGGGAGCGGATGGCCCTGACCCGTGCCCGCTTCGTCGCGGGCGATGCCGCGTTCGGCGCCGAGATCACGGCGACGATCGCCGCGATCGTGGAAGCGAACAGGACGTCAGCGGCGCTCGGCGGCGAGGTCGCGGCGATGCGGGCGCTGATCGAGCGCGAGAAGCCGGCGCGAGGGCCGCTCGATCTGAAGCTGCTGCCCGGCGGCGTCGTCGATCTGGAGTTCGTCGCGCAGTGGGCGATCCTGGCCGGACGCGTTCCGGCCGACCTGATCGGTCAGCCGACGGCATCGGTCCTGCGGCGGCTTGGCGAAACGGAGGGCGGACCCGATCTGTCGGACGCGATGCGTGCGACGACGCGCGCGCTGCAGCTCTTGCGGCTCGGACCGGACAACGCCTCGCGCGCGGCCGACTTGCCGCCGCGCCTCGCGCAGCGGCTCGCGGCAAGCCTCGATCTGGCGGACGCGGACGCGATCGAGCCGGCCATTGCGGCGCAGGCCGAGAGAGTGCGAGCGGTTTTTCGCGCGCTCGTCGGCATCGCCTGAAGCGACGGATCAGGCGGCGCGCATCGCCGCGGGAACGGTGGCGCCGTTCGGCTTGTCCTCGGCGCCGGCGACGAGCGGCAGGCGCCACGTCACCACCGTGCCGCGGCCGGGTTCGGAGCGCACGCAGACCGCGCCGCCGTGCAGGCCGATCAGCGAGCGGGCGATGGCGAGGCCGAGGCCCGTGCCCTTGTTGGTGCGCGTCAACTCGTTCTCCACCTGCTCGAACGGCTTGCCGAGCTGCTTCAGCGCGTTGCGCGTGATGCCTATGCCCGTGTCGGCGATGGTCACCACGGCGTGCTCGCCGATCGGCCGCGCCCGGATCTCGACCCGGCCGCCGGGATCGGTGAACTTTACGGCGTTGGCGAGAAGGTTCAGCAGGATCTGCTTCGTCGCGCGCCGGTCCGCCGTGAGGTTGAGGCTGTCCGCCAGGCGCATGGCGAAGCGGATGCCCTTCCGCTCGGCCTGCACCTCGACGATCTTGCGCGCTTCGCCGATGATCTCGACGAGATCGATCGGCTCGGGCGACAGCATCAGGCGGCCGGCCTCGATCTTCGACATGTCCAGGATGTCGTTGATGAGCTTCAGGAGGTAATGGCCGCTGGCGTGGATGTCGGCGGCGTATTCGACGTATTTGTCGTTGCCGATCGGGCCGAACGAGCCGTCCCGCATGATTTCCGAGAAGCCGATGATGGCGTTGAGCGGCGTGCGCAGCTCGTGGCTCATGTTGGCGAGGAACGTCGTCTTGGCGCGGCTGGCGCCTTCCGCCCGCTCCTTCGCCTCGGCGTAGCCCTCGTTCAGGCTGCCCAGCTCGCGCGCCTTGTTCTCCGCATCGAGGCGAGACAGCGTCAGGGCGTGGATGGTCGCGATGAGGCGCTGTTCCGAGGTGCTGAGCCGCTCCTGCTGAGCCTTGAGCTGCGTGACGTCGGTGCCGATCGCCACGAAGCCGCCGTCGCCGGTCCGGCGCTCGGAGATCTGCAGCCAGCGGCCGTCGGCGAGCATGGCCTCGTTGATCCGCTCGGCGGCGCTCGGATTGGCGTTCTGCACCGGCCGGATGGCGATCGGGCGCCGGGACTTGGCGGCGACCTCGGCATAGGACGTTCCCGGTGCCACGCTGTCGTCGTCGAGCCCGAAGACCTCCTGGTATTTCTGGTTGCACAGGACGAGGCGGTGCGCGGCGTCCCACAGGACGAAGCTCTCGGAGATGTTCTCGACCGCGTTCTTCAGGCGCTGGTTGGCCTCGTCGGTGCGCCGGGCCAGCGCGTGCTGCTCGGTGACGTCCACCGCGACGCCGATGAGGTGCATCTCGTTCTCGGAATTGCGCGTCACCTCGGCCCGCGCCCGCACCCAGATGTAGTCGCCGTCGGCGCGGCGCATGCGGAACGTCCTGTCGAGGTTGCGGACCTTGCCGCTCGCGACGACGCGCGCGACGTCGAACAGGTTGCCGTCGTCCGGGTGCATGAGGTCGGCCACGTCGCCGAACGACAGGATGCCGTTGTCGCCCGCCATGCCGAGGATCTCGTACATGGAGCGCGACCAGAACATGCGGCCGCGGGCCAGATCCCAGTCCCAGAGCCCGCAGCGGCCGCGCGACAGCGCCGTCTCGACCCGCTGGTGCGTGTCGGCGAGTTCCGTGTCGGCGACCCGGGCTCGCATCGCCTGGCGGAAATAAGCGAACAGGACGGTCAAAAGGATCAGGCTGGTCACGGCGTAGAGCGAAACGCGCACCGCGGACACCCAGCGCCAGTCGGCGAACAGGGCGCTTTCACGCTGGATGAGGATCACCGAGCCCAAGGAGCCGCCGAGCCGCGCCGTCGAGACGAACACCGCCTCGCCTTCGACGCTGGAGGACAGGATGCCGGCGCGCTCGCCGAACATGAGGAGCGGCTGGACGCCGGGAAGCAGCGCGCCGGCCTCCGTGCCGATGAGTTCAGCATGTTCCGCTGTCGCGGCGACGACGACGCCCGCCGGATCGGTGACGATGGCGAAGCGGCCGGCGGGCATCGATTCGGCCGGCAGCGCGCTCGTCAGGAGCGTCTCGCCCGCGGCCGCCGCGGTCGTGTCGGCCGCCTGGAGCGCCTGCGCTTCGGCGCGCAGCAGGCTCGCGACGAGCTTCATGTCCTGCAGCGCGTCCGTTTCGACGGCGCGCCGCTGATCGAGCACCATGACGCCCAGCGCGACGCCGAGGAACAGGAGGTAGCCGGCCAGGAAGATCGGCGTCAGGCGCCGAAGCAGCGGCTCGGCGCCCATCAAGGTCTTCCGGTTCATGACCGGCACGACGCGCAGCAGGACGAGACCCACCCGCTTCAATTCGGACAACGGTTCGAAACGCAGCCAACGCTTCGCCGTTGCCGGTACGCCAAATGCGTCCGCGCTCATTCAGCCCGCTTAAGTCCTTGATCCCCGTAGCGATCCGGTACGCCGCACACCCGAATCATCTACAATTGATCAGACCCGAATCAGCTTGTCCATGACTTGACGTTTGCAGATTCTCCCCTTTCGGCAGGGGTCAATCAGGCGAGGGAACGGTCCACAATATCCTTCAGGTCGGGGGACAATCCCGGCTCGGCGGCGAGTTCCTCAAGCGCCGCGCGGGCTTGCGCGCGGCGGCTCGCGTCGAAGCATCGCCAGGAGCGGAAGGCGGTGGCGATGCGGGCCGCGATCTGCGGATTCAACGCGTCCAGCGAGTGGATCATTTCTGCAACGAAACGGTAGCCGGCGCCGTCCGCGCGGTTGAAGGCGACCTGGTTGCCGGCGGCGAACGAGCCGATCAGGGCGCGGGCCCGGTTCGGATTGGCGAGCCGGAAGCGCGGATGACGGCTCAGCGCGCGCACCGTTTCCAGCGTTTCCTCGCGCGGCGCCGTCGCCTGGATGGCGAACCACTTGTCGATCACCAGCTCGTCGTCCGCGAACCGCTCGAAGAAGTAGCGCAGCGCGGCTTCGGCCGCCGGTGCGCCGGGGAAGCGATGCACCAGGATGCCGAGCGCCGCGAGCCGGTCGGTCATGTTGCCGGCCCGGCCGTATTGCTCCGCCGCGGCCGCCGGCTTCGCCGCCGCGGCGACGCGGTAGTCCAGCAGAGCGTTGGCG
>CAXUCL010000205.1:1335-4387 GCA_964249395.1 uncultured Rhizobiaceae bacterium | reverse complement strand
ACAACGGCGCGCTCGGCGGCGTCGCGTGGCGCGAAGATCAGCATCGTCTGCGGCGAGACGGTCGGCTGGCCCGCCATCGGGTGCGGAATGCCCCAGCCCGCGGCGAGGGCGCTCTCGCGCACGTCCGGCGGCAGCGTCATGTGGAGGCTGCCGTCCGGCAGCGGATGATGGTGGGCGAACTCGGTGCCCAGCAGGAACGCCTGCGCCGGACCCTTCGCGTCCGCGTCCGCCAGGAACAGCCCGAGCGTTCCGGGCGGGGCCCGCAGCGACGGCCGAAGCAGAACGGAAGGCCACGCCTCGAACAGCGTGCGCGTCGCCCGATGCGTTTCCGCGTCCGGCATCTGTTCGAGCTGCTGCTGCGGGTTGTGCGCCGTCGTCTGCGGCGCCGGGCCTTGCCGGCGCGGCAGCGTCCCCAGAGCCAGGGAGATGTGTCCGTCCGGCATGACGCCGATCCTTTCCTGACCCGCGATTCGACGTCGACGCGCCGTTCGGCGATGCGCCGCCGCAAGGCCGTTCCCGCGACAAGGCCGGCGGAACGACGCGCTCCGGCCGGCTTGTCCGCCCGGAACGACGCGAAGCGAACGCCGTCCGTCCTAGCTGCAAGGCGCCGCAAGCGCCACCGCGAACGGTGCCATGCTTCGGCGGGCCTCGCGGCCATCGGGTTCCGGCAGGGTCCGTGCGACGCCGGTCCGGCCTCGACCCCGCGCCATCGACGTCGCGTTCCGAGACGACGGCGTCGCGGCTGCGGCGAAGGCGGCGCTCCGCCGTGCGCCTGTCGGTCGGCGCGGGCGGCGGTGACCGCCCGGCTCAATCCCGACCGCGTTCGTCGCCGCCGACGGTTCCGCCGGCTCTCGACGTGGCGAGGCTTAAAAGGAACACGCCGGTTCCCGCCAAGCTGCCGCGGCCGCGTTTCTCCAGGTGGTCGCCCAGCGTCGGGTAGATCGCCGCGACGGACGCGTAGCGACTGTGGTTGAGGTCCCCCGACGAGGCGACCTTCGACAGGTCGACGACCCGGACGTCGTAGCGTTTCGCCGCCGCCTGGACGCGCGGATCGTCGATGTCGGCGAGGCCGACGCGAGACCGGTTGCCGGCGAGAAGCGTGGACAGCCGCAACGCGCCGTCGTCCTTCGCGACCAGCACCGTCAGCGGCGGGTCCAGCCGGCCGACGACCTCGAGCTGCTTGGCGAACACGTCGACGTCGATGTCGGGCGCGGCCAGGATGACGTCGAACAGCCGCGCGATCGCCTTGTCCTTGCCCATCAGCCGGAGCTGGCGGATCGCCTCCATCGTCAGCCAGCTTCCCATGCTGTGGCTGACGATCGCCACCCGGCCGACCGCGGGCTCGCTCGTCAGGCCGTCGACGACCTCCGTCAGGGCGTCGCGCGAGACCGTCACGGCGTCCTTGTCGGCGACGTAGCCTACCGGCGAGGCGTCCGACGGCCAGGCGAACAGGATCTGCGCGCCGCCGAAGTCGATGTCGGTGAAGAGCTGCGCGGCCCGGAACAGGGATTCCTGGAAGTTGTAGTTGAAGCCGTGGACGAAGATGCCCGCCCCGGCTCCGGCGACGGAGTTTCGGGCCTGCGCGGCGGCTTCGGCCCGGAACTGCGCCGCGGTGAGCGGCTTTGCCTCGACCGTCGTGAAGCTCGTCCGCGGGTCCGGCGGCCCGCTCGGCCGCTCGGTCTGCGAGGGCTTGCGGTTCGGCGGCACGGCGATCACGTAGCGGGCATACCGGAGGGCGAGCGAGCGCCGGCTCGTGAATTGCGTCGGCTCGGCGGGGTCGGCGCCGCGCGTCGTGGCGACGAGGATCGTGAGTTTCCTGGCGCCGTCGACCGCGGCGGCCGGGCGCAGGACCTCGGGTCCCGGACGACCCGCGCAGGCGACCAGCGGCGCCGCGAGCAGCGCGAGGAGGAGCAACCGGGCCGCGAATGCCGAGCGCACCATTGCAGCGTTCCCCAGCGCATGAACCGCGTTCCCCGAATCGGTTCGCACGTCTGCGGGAGCGTCGCAACGAACGTTCCCCTTTTCCAGCGGGTCGACGTCCGCTTCGCTCGAAGCGGACCGAGCTCGGCGATCGCCCGAGCTTTCCGCCTACGACCGGACGAGATGATCCGTCGTCGGGCGGGCGAGGCTTCCGAGTGCAAAGCGTCCGCATCACGACTCGGCAGCGCCGCCCGGTCTGCCTGGCCGATCGACGCGATCACGGGGCTTCTCCGGCGTTTCGGATGGCCCGAACGTGACGACGAAGCGCGAGCCGCCGCCGGGCGCCTCCTCGTAGCGCACGCTCGCGCCGTGCGCGGCGGCGATCTGGCGGACGAGCGACAGGCCGAGGCCCCAGCCGCCGGCCGTTTCGCTTCGCCCGCTCGGCCGGTAGAACGGCTCGAAGACCCGCTCGCGCTCGCCCGGCGGCACGCCGTCGCCGCGATCAATGACGGCGAGCTCGACGCGCCCGTCGTCGCGGAGGCGCGTTTCGGCGGTCACCGGCGGCCGGCCGTGGCGTAGGGCGTTCTGCAGGAGGTTGCGCACGAGGCGCGCGAGCAGCCGCGGGTCGCCGCGCACGACCGCGGACGTCCCGGCGACAACCGCGCCGTGCCGCGCCCCTTCCTCCGCCGCGAGCGCCAGGAGGTCGACGGTCTCGAAGGGGGCCGGCGTACCGGCGTGGTCGAGGCGGCTGGCCAGCAGGATCTCCTCGATCAGCGCGTCGAGTTCGCCGAGGTTCATGACGATCTCGCGCCGCGTCCGCTCGCTCGGGAACGCTTCATGAAGCTCGACCGCCAGGCGCAGGCGCGCCAGCGGCGAGCGCAGCTCGTGGCTGGCGTTGGCCAGCAGCGCGCGGTGCGAGCCGACGAGGCGCTCGATCTCGGCCGCGGCCCGGTTGAAGCTGGCGGCGACGGCGGCCACTTCGTCCGATCCGCCGACGCCGACGCGCCGCGAAAGCTCGCCGCCGCCCCAGGCCTCGACGCCGAGGCGCAGCCGTTCCAGCCGGCGCGTCAGGTGGCGGACCGCCGGGTAGGCCACGAGCCCGGTGAGGCCGGCGACGAGCGCAAGATAAAGA
>CAXUCL010000205.1:0-1325 GCA_964249395.1 uncultured Rhizobiaceae bacterium | reverse complement strand
AGGCCTGGGCGAGCCGCTGGAGGACGATCCGGTTCAGGGCGGGGTCGGACGCCGCGGGCAGCAGCGCCGCGAGCGCGTCGTCGCGCCGGCCCGCCCAGCCGCGGTCGTCCTCGTCCTGGCCGAGCCCGATCAGGACGCCGCCGGCGAGGGCGGCAGCGGCGAGGCAGGCGACGAGCGTCGCGTAGATCTTGACGAACAGGCTGAGGCGCGGACGGTTGCTCACCCCTCGTCGTCCTGGTGGCGCGCGAAGACGTAGCCCGCGCCGCGCACCGTGACGATCCGGCGGGGATGCTTCGGGTCGCGCTCGATCGCGGCGCGGATGCGCGAAACGTGGACGTCGATCGAGCGGTCGAAGGCGTCGAGCTCCTCGCCCTTCGCCAGGTCCATGAGCTGCTCCCGGGACAGGATGCGCCCGGCGTTCCGCGCGAACGCGACGAGGAGGTCGAACTGGTAGCCGGTGAGGCCCGCGTCGCGGCCGCCGAGCCGCGCCCGCCGCGATCCGGGGTCGATCTCCAGCGAGCCGAAGCGCAGGAGCCGCCGGCTGTCGCCGTTCGAGCCGTTCCGTCGGCGCAGGACGGCCTTCAGCCGCGCCAAGAGCTCGCGCGGGTTGAAGGGCTTGGGCAGGTAGTCGTCGGCGCCGAGCTCGAGTCCGACGATGCGGTCGGTGTCCTCGCCCTTGGCCGTCAGCATGATCACCGGCACGTCCGACAGGGCGCGGACCCGCCGGCAGGTCTCGAAGCCGTCGACGTCCGGCAGCATTACGTCGAGGATCACGGCGTCCGGCTCCTCGCGCGCGATCGCGACGAGTGCGCCGCCGCCGCTCGCCTCGGTTCCGACCCGGTAGCCGTTCGCCGACAGGTAGTCGGCCAGCATGGCGGCGAGGCGCGCGTCGTCGTCGACGATCAGGATCCGCTCCGCCATGCCCGTCCTTTCGAAGGTCCGGCGCCTCGTCGCGCCGGACCGAAGCGCCTCTAGCGTCCGCGATGCGGGCCGTTCTCCCGCATCTCCTCGACCAGCTTGACGCGCTGCTCGGGGGTGAGCACCTCGGCGGCGTCGGCCATCGCGGCGGTCGCCTTGCGGGACGCCGCGTCGAGGGCGGCGATCCGCTCGGCCCGCAGCGTTTCCAGCGCGGCCCGGTCGACGGTGGCGCCGCCGAGGATCGCCGGCAGCTGTTCGCGGGCGTCGCGCAGGCCCCGCAGCATGCCCTCGACCACGTGCCGGTTCTCCCGCTGCTGCTGCCCGGTGCTGACCGGCCACGGCTGGGCCGGGCGCGGTTCGACGTCGACCCACACCACCGGCGGCCGGAAGCCGACGCGGTTCAGGGA
>CAXUCL010000204.1:0-4387 GCA_964249395.1 uncultured Rhizobiaceae bacterium | reverse complement strand
GCGGTAGGACATGCCGAACTCGCGGCCCGCCCGCGCGATGGAGCCCGCGCGCGCGATGGCCTCCAGGAGCGAGACCTTGCCGTGGCCGAGCCGGCGCCCGTCGGGCAGGTCGAAGCGCAGCGTGATCCGGGCGGGCATCGTTCGGTCTCCTTGGCGGGCGAAGGTCGAACGGCCGGCGCGGCGGGTCAAGCCGGCATCGCGGCCGGCGGCGCCCCGCCGCCGCGCTCGAACGACACGGCCTTCACCACGGCGAACAGCGCCAGGCCGACCCGCAACTCCATCGCGTCGGAGGACTTCAGCGTCACGCGCGCCGCGAGCTCCCGGCCCGCGCAGTCGAGCACCACCTCGACGCTTCGCCCGGCGGCCTCGGGACGGATCGCCGCGACCCGCACGGGAAGGACGTTCAAGGCGCTGATCCCGACTGGGCGCTCGCGCGACAGCATCACGTCGCGGGCGCGCACCCGCACCCTGACGGGATCGCCGGGTGCGCCGACGGAAAGCTGCGGCACGAACAGGCGCGCGGTCCCGAAGCGCAGCACGGACAGGCCGTAGGCCGCGTCGTGCGCTTCCAGCACCGTGTCGAGCGGGCGGCCCGGCTCGGCGTCGGCGCCGTCCGGCAGGAGGTCGAGCCGGCCGAGGACCGTCGCCGGCGGCCCTTGCGCCACCAGCCGGCCGGCATCCAGCACGAGCATGTCGCCCGCCAGCCGCAGCACCTCGAGCGGCGAATGGCTGACGTAGAGGATCGGCACCAGCGCCTCGTCGCGCAGGCGCTCAAGATAGGGCAGGATCTCGGCCTTGCGCGCCTCGTCGAGCGAGGCGAGCGGCTCGTCCATCAGGAGCAGCCGCGGCTCCGACAGGAGCGCCCGGCCGATCGCGACGCGCTGGCGCTCGCCGCCGGACAGGGTCGCGGGGCGCCGCGCGAGGAGGTGCCCGATGCCGAGGAGGTCGACGATCCGGTTGAAGGCGGCCTCGGTCGCGCCGCGCCGACCGCTGAACCAGCCGGCGTAGCGCAGGTTCGCGCGCACGCTCATGTGCGGGAACAGCCGCGCGTCCTGGAACACGACCCCGACCCGGCGCCGGTGCGGGGGCAGGAACACGCGCCGCTCCCGATCGGCGAACGCGGCGCCCGCGACGGCAATGCGCCCCTCGTCCGGCCGGTCGAGGCCGGCGACGAGGTTCATCAGCGTCGTCTTGCCCGAGCCGGAGCGGCCGAACAGCGCCGTCAGCTGCGCGCTTGCCTCGAAGCGGACGTCCAGCGCGAAGTCGCCGCGCCGGCGGCGGACGTCGACCGCGAGGCTCACGCGGCGTGCGCCGTGCCGCGGCCGACGCGGGCGGCGAGCGCTTCGGAGGCGACGAGCGCCGCCATGGCGATCGCGACCGAAATGACGGTGAGGCGCAGCGCGCCGCTGTCGCCGCCCGGCACCTGCGTCAGCGCGTAGATCGCCGCCGGCAGGGTCTGCGTTTCGCCCGGGATCGCGGACACGAAGGTGATCGTCGCGCCGAACTCGCCCATGGATTTCGCGAAGGCGAGAATGGCGCCGGCGATGATGCCCGGCAAGGCCAGCGGCAGGGTGACGGTGGCGAACACGGCCCACGGCGGCGCGCCGAGCGTCGAGGCGGCCGATTCGAGCCGCCGGTCCACCGCCTCGATCGACAGGCGCACGGCGCGCACGAACAGCGGGAACGCCATCACGGCGGAAGCGAGCGCCGCCCCGGTCCAGCGGAACGAGAACACGAGGCCGAACTCTTCGGCGAGGAACGCGCCGAACACGCCGCGGCGCCCGAACGCGACGAGCAAGAGGTAGCCGGTGACCACCGGCGGCATGACGAGCGGCAGGTGGACGATGCCGTTCACGATCGCCTTGCCGGGAAAGCGGCCGCGCGCGAGCAGGAGCGCGACAAGGACGCCCGGCACGAGGCTCGCCAGCGTCGCGACCGACGCGACGCGGATCGACAAGCGGATCGCGACGAGTTCGTCCGGCGTCGGGATCAGCCAGTCCATGCTTCAGGTCCGGGAACGAAGGGCGGCGCGGTGCGTGCGCCGCCCCGCAGTTTGCCCGGTCAGCGCAGAACCGTGAAGCCCTGGGCTTCGAACGCCGCCTTGCTCTTCGCGCCTCGCAGGTAATCGAGGAACGCGGCGGCGTCGGCGTTGGTGGAGGCGGCGAGAACGGCGACGGGATAGCGGATCGGCGGGTGCGAGTCGGCCGGGAAGGGGCCGACTACCTTCACGCGCTCGGCCGCCAGGGGGTGGGGCGCGTAGACTATGCCGAGCGGCGCCGCGCCGCGCGCCACCAGCGCCAGCGCCGCGCGGACGTTCTCGGCCTGCGCCACCTGGGCCTTCACCTTGTCCCAAACGCCGAGCGTTTCCAGCGACGCCTTGCCGTATTTGCCGGCCGGCACCGAATCCACCATCGCCATGGCGAGTTTGCCGCCGCCGAGCAGGCCGGCGAGGTCGAAGCCCGGCGCGATGGTGGCCGCGGCGGCGGAGTCGGCCGGCGCGACGAGCACGATGCGGTTGCCGAGCAGGTCGGCGCGGGTGTTCGTCCTGACGAGGTTCTTCGTGGCGAGCGAATCCATCCAGTCGATGTCGGCGGAGAAGAACAGGTCGGCCGGCGCGCCGGCCTCGATCTGCTTGGCGAGCGCCGAGCTCGCCGCATAGGAGATCGTCGCGGTTTTGCCGGTCTCGGCCCGCCACTCCGCGTTCACCGCGTCGAGCGCGTTCTTCAGGCTCGCCGCGGCGAACACGGTCGGGCCCTTTTCCTGCGCGGAGGCCGGCGCGAGGCCGAGCCCGGCGGCGACGAGAAGCGCGGCGAGGCGCCCGAGAACGGTTCTGCGCGACGGCGACATGGCGGGCCTTTCCTCGGCGGGATGCCGATGCGAACTGTTCCGACGGATATAGCGCGCCGGCCTCTAAGAAAAGCGCACTATTTTCTCGTATATCGCGGCTTGCGTTTCGGGCGCGTCCCGGACACGCTCGATCCCGGCGAACAGGCAGGAGGATCCCATGCGGATCAGCGCGCGCAACCAGATCAAGGGCACCGTGCTGGCGGTGGAGAAGGGCGCCACCACGGCCCATGTGCGCATCGACATCGGGGTCGGCGCGACGATCACGGCCTCGATCACCAACGAGGCGGTGGACGAGCTCGGCCTCGCGGTCGGCTCGGCCGCGACCGCGATCGTCAAGGCGTCGGACGTCCTGGTGGCGGTGGACTAGGGGCCGTCGTCCGGGGCTCGACGCTCGGCGCGCCGCTTCTCGCCGGCCAGGTGCCGCTCGGCGACGAAGCGCGCCAGCGCCGGGCCGGTGAGGAGCACGGCGACGAAGCGCAGCGTCTGCAGCGCCATCACGAACGGCCGGTCGACGTCGTTCGCGGTCGCGGCGATGATCGCGATCGAGTCCATGCCGCCGGGGCTCGCGGCGAGGTAGGCGGTGGCCGGATCGATGCCGGCGTAGCGCACGAGGGCGAGCGCGATGCCGCCGCAGAAGGCGATCAGCACCAGCATGGCGGCGACGATGCGCGGCAGCGCGGCGGCGGCGGTGCGCACGGTCTCGCGGGTGAAGTTGAGGCCGATCCGCCAGCCGATGAGCGCGAAGGCGAGCGCGAGCGCGACCTGCGGCGGCTGCGGGTCGAACACGCCGGCGACGTTGAGACCGGCGCCGACGACGGTCGGCCCGAGCAGGGCGCCGCCGGGCAGGCGCGACAAGCGCCCGAGCCCGGCGCCGACGAGCGCCACGAGGACCGTGCCCGCGAACCGGACGGGGTCGACGTCGAGGAAGCCGGTCGCGGCGGCCGCTGCGGCGGTATCCGTCGGACCGGCGAGCAGCAGCGACACGAGCGAGGCGACCACCGACACGGCGACGACGCGCGTGTAGGTCATCACCGCCACGAGCCGGGCGTCGGCGCCGTAGGCCTGCGCCATGATCACCATGGCGCTGGCCGCGCCGGGCGACGAGCCCCAAACCGCGGCGGTGCCCGGCAGGACGTGCCAGCGGCTGAGCAGGTAGCCCATCAGCGCGCTGGCGCCGATGGTGCTGGCGGTGACGGCGAGGAACAGCGGCCAGTCGGCGGCGACCGTCGAAACGATGCCGCCGGTGATCGAGGCGGCGACCATGCAGCCGACCAGGGCCTGCGCCGCCATGAACAGCGGATCGGGAACGCGCAGGCGCCAGCCGCGCACTGCCACGGCGATCCCCGCCAGCATCGGCCCGATCAGCAGCACCGCCGGCAGGCCGGCGAGCTCGAGCGGCGCCGAAACCGCCGCCGAGAACGCGAGAAGCAGGAGCCAGCGGCCGGCGAGCACCGCCTTTGGCGTCGGATCGGGCATGGAACGGTCGCGGTTTCGGCGGCCCCGCTTGCAGCACGCGCGAACGCCGCGCGCAAGCCGGGAC
>CAXUCL010000203.1:1734-4397 GCA_964249395.1 uncultured Rhizobiaceae bacterium | reverse complement strand
CCGGGGCGGCCGCAACGCCGAATACCTGCTGGCGCTCGCGCTCGCGCTCGCGCTCGCGGGACGGGAGGGCGTTTCCGCCATCGCCTGCGACACCGACGGGATCGACGGCTCCGAAGACAACGCCGGCGCGTGGGTCGACGCCGGCTTCGTCGCCGCGGCGGCCCGGCGCGGCATCGACCTCGAAGCGCATCTGGCGCGCAACGACGCCTATAGCGCCTTCGCCGCGCTCGACCGGCTGGTGACGACCGGCCCGACCTTCACCAACGTCAACGACTTCCGGGCCATCCTCATCGGCGGGGAGTCCTGAACGAGGCGACACCGATCGAGCCGTCGAACGCGGCGATGTCGCGTGCCGTTGCCGGCGGGCGCCCGGCCGAGCGCGACCCGCAAGCGGCCGCAGCGGGGAGCGTAAGGGATTCTGTCGTCCGGCCGGTATCGCGAGAAGCGTGGCGCGCAACCGGGCGATGGGTTCGGGAAGCCGGGGACGGCCGGGAAACGGAGCGGCGGCCTTGGCTAAGGGTCGGCGCGATCGAACGACGGACCGGCTGTCGCGAGGAACGCGGCGCCGCGACCGACGAGGAAAACCGTCAGTTCGTCCATCGCGCGGCGAAGGCCGGCGCTTCGTGGAAGCTTTTGGGTCGCGCGGACACCGGCGGCGGGCGGCGCATGCCTTCCTCCAGGTAGCTGATCGCCGACGTGAAGCCCGCCGTCGTGAACGGTTTGCTGATCACTCCGTGCCCGCCGGCGAAGTCGTCCGGCAGCTTGCCGGGGTTGGCGGTCACGAACACCACCACCGCTTCCGGCCAGCGCGACAGGAGGAGGCGGCAGACGTCGACGCCGCTGGTCCGCCGCGCCAGGTGCACGTCGACGAAGGCGATGTCGATCGACAGGTCCGTCGCCAGCGCGGCGACGTCCTGCAGGCATTCGGCTTCCGCGACGACGCGATGCCCGCCATCTTCGACGATGCCGACGATGTCCATCGCGATGAGGGCCTCATCCTCGACGACCAGAACGTCGAGCGGCGCGAGGGGAACCGGCATCGCGCTACTCCGGCACCGGGAACGCGAGCGTGACGCGCGTTCCCGGTGCCGCATCGCTCCATACCGCTCTCGCGCGCAACTGGCGGCTGAGACGGGCGACGAGCGTCTGCCCGAGCCCGGTCCGGCCGGTGCTCCGCCCGATGCCGGGACCGTCGTCGGCGATCTCGATCCGGCCGGTGCTGCCGTCCCGCCGGACCGCCACGGTCACGACCCCGGGCCGCCCGTCCTTGTAGGCGTGCTTGACGGCGTTGGTCAGGACTTCGTTGACGACGAGACCGAGCGGCGAGGCCATGTCGGCGGGGACCACGAGAGGGGCGACGTCGGTCCGCAGCACGATGTCGTCGCGGCCGCTCGCGGCCAGCACGTCCGCCGCGAGCGAGGCGGCGAACGCGCCGACGTCGAAGCGGGCGACGTCGTCCGATTGGTAGAGACGGCGGTGAACGGCCCCGAGCGCGTCGATCCGCTCCAGCATCGCGGACAGCTTCTCGGCGATCGCCGGGTCGTCGATCGTGCGGGTCTGCATGCGGATGAGCGATCCGACCATCGCGAGGTTGTTCTTCACGCGGTGGTCCACCTCGTGAAGAAGCAGGGTTTTCGCCTCCAACGCGGCCTTGAGGTCGGCCGTTCTTCGCTCGACCTCGCGTTCCACCTCGTCGCGGCGCTCGGCCAGGCGCGCCTGCAGCTCGACGCGCTCGGTGACGTCGAGCTGCGAGGCGAAGAAGAAGCGGATCGACCCGTCGTCGTCGCGCACCGGGCTCATGTAGAGCGCGTTCCAGAACGTCGTGCCGTCCTTGCGGTAGTTCATGAGATCGACGTCGACGTCGGTTCCGGCTTCGATCGCGTCCCGGATCTTGGCGACCGTGCCGGGATCGGTGTCCGGCCCCTGCAGGAAGCGGCAGTTGCGCCCGACGATCTCGTCGCGCTCGTAGCCCGTGAGTCGCTGAAAGGCCTCGTTCACGTAGACGATCGGGTTGTCGTGCCGTTGGGGATCGGTGATCACCATCGGCATCCGCGTCGCCCGCACGGCGGCCGCGAACGGATCGCCGCGCCCGAGCTGATGCCGAATCTCTTCGGTCAGATGCCAGTCGTCGCGTTGGTCCATGCCGATCCCCAAACGGGCGAGGACCATCCTAGTCGTCCTTGCGCCCGCATCAACGCAGCCAAACCCGAATCGTTACGCGGCCCGTTCGATCGGCGCCTGATGCGTCGGCGCGCCCTTCGCCGTCGCGCCGCTCGGTTCCCTGCTGCCGAGTTTCGTTCGGACGCTGCCCCGATGTCGCGGTGCTTTCACCGTCCTCCTTGACGCTTCGGTTGCCGACGCTCGGCGCATCGACGTCGCGGGGCCGCCTCGGCGCCGTCGCTCGCGCTTGGGTGCTTCTCCAGGGCCGGCCGAGCCGTTTCCCTCTCGCCCTCGCGGCCCATGTTCCCGACGCCCGCCGCGTCCGTCGGCGTTTGCCGCCCGGAGTCGCCTTCTGCCCGCACCGACCACCTTCCGCGAGCGCTTCGGTGCCCTGCGGAACCTGCCGCCGTTTCTCGCGCTCGTTTGGCGCACGAGCCGCGGCTTCGCGACGCTCGCCGTTCTCCTGCGGCTAGTCCGCGCCCTTCTGCCGATCCTCCTGCTCT
>CAXUCL010000203.1:0-1724 GCA_964249395.1 uncultured Rhizobiaceae bacterium | reverse complement strand
TGCTCTTCGTCGGCAAGCTGATCATCGACGAGGTGGTGCGGCTCGCCGGCCTGCCGGACCGGCCGGCGTCGTTCGCCGCCTGGCTTGCCGGCGGCCAGCTCGACCGCCTCGCGCTGCTCGTTGCGGCCGAGTTCGCGCTGGCGGTCGCGGACGACGTGTGCGGGCGCGCCGTCGCCTACATCGAGAGCCTCCTGTCGGAGCGCGTTTCCATCGCGTCGAGCATCCGGCTGATGGAGCATGCCGCGACGCTGGACCTCGCGACCTTTGAGGATGCCGGGTTCCAGAACCGGCTGGAGCGGGCGCGACGCCAGACCAGCGGGCGCATGACGCTCGTCGGGCAGCTGATGGGGCAGGCGCAGGACGCCGTGACGCTGGCGAGCTTCGCGCTGGGGCTCGCCGCCTACTCGCCGTGGCTGATCGTCCTGCTCGCGCTGGCGCTCGTGCCGAGCTTCCTGGGCGAAGCGCACTTCAACGCGATGAGCTACGCGCTGTCCTTCGCGCGAACGCCCGAGCGGCGCGAGCTCGACTACGTGCGCCGGACCGCCGCCAGCGTCGACACGGCCAAAGAGGTCAAGATCTTCGGCCTCAGCCGCTTCCTGATCGAGCGCTACCGGCAGCTGTCCGTCGACTTCTTCGCCGGCAACCGCGACATCGCGCGCCGCCGCGCCGGCTGGGGGGCGCTGTTCGCCGCTTGCGGCACGCTCGGCTACTACGGCGCCTTCGTCTTCATCGTCTGGCGGACGCTGAGCGGCGCGCTGTCGATCGGCGACCTCACCTTCCTCGCCGGCTCGTTCCGCCGCCTTCGCGCCCTGATCGACGGCCTGCTGACCGGCTTCTCGACGACCGCGGCGCAGGCGCTCTACCTCGAGGACCTGTTCTCGTTCTTCGCCGTTTCCCCGACCATCCGCGAGAGCGCCGCGCCGCGGCCGTTCCCGCGGTCGATCGAAACGGGCTTCGCGTTCGAGGGCGTCGGCTTCCGTTATCCGGACTCGGAGCGCTGGGCGGTTCGCGGGCTGTCCTTTCGCCTGGCCGCCGGCGAGGTGGTCGCGCTCGTCGGCGAGAACGGCGCCGGCAAGACGACCGTGGTGAAGCTGCTGTCCCGGCTCTACGATCCGAGCGAGGGACGCATCACGCTCGACGGGCACGACCTGCGCGACTACGACCCGGCAGCGCTGCGCGAGGCGGTCGGCGTCATCTTCCAGGACTTCGTGCGCTACAACCTGACGGCCGCCGACAACATCGCGGTCGGGCGGATCGGGTCGCGCGACGACCGCTCGCGCATCGAGCGGGCCGCGCGTTTGGGGCTGGCCGACGCCGTCGTGGCGCGGTTGCCGGGCCGCTACGACCAGATGATCGGCAACAGCTTCCTGAACGGCGTCGAGCTGTCGGGCGGCGAATGGCAGAAGCTGGCGATCGCGCGCGCCTACATGCGCGACGCGGCCGTGATCATCCTCGACGAGCCGACGGCGGCGCTCGACGCGCGCGCCGAGGCCGAGGTGTTCGGGCGCTTCCGCGACCTGTCGCGCGGCCGCACGGGGGTGCTCATCTCGCACCGCTTCTCCAGCGCGCGGCTGGCCGACCGCATCCTGGTGCTCGCCGACGGGCGCATCGAGGCGACCGGCACCCACGACGAACTCGTCGCGCGGCAAGGGCGCTACGCCGAGCTGTTCGAGCTGCAGGCGAGCGGCTACCGGTGACGGGCGGCGCGGGGGAGAAGCCGACCC
>CAXUCL010000202.1:0-4403 GCA_964249395.1 uncultured Rhizobiaceae bacterium | reverse complement strand
GCTCTGGAGATCGTCCTCGGAGAGACCGGCCTTGCGCAGGATCGAACGCACAGCCGCGAGATGCCTTGGCTCCGCGCTGTGCGAGGCGCAAGCAACCGCAAGCTCCTCGCCACTGATCCCGAACGCCTCCGCCGCCCCCGAGAAGACCAGCGGCAACGCCTGAAACGGCTTGGCCACGGAACGCAGAAGCACATCTCCCGCGGAGTTGCCCAGAGAATCCAGCGTCTCTCCCCGGGCGTCCCGGACAGCGTGGCGGCCACGGTGGAGGACAGCCTGTTCTTCGCCGATCCGAACGGTCCGCGGTTGACGCAACAGATCGTCGTTGCCTTCGACCCGCGCGCCGTCGCGGAGGTGTCGTGGAGCTTCCGGCGCCGCGCGTCGAGCCGGCCCTGACGCGCCGGTCCGCTGGCGGCCTCGGTTGTCAGGCGGGAGCCCGGCCGCTAACCCGCCGCACCGGCCCCCGCGAGGGTGCCGCCCGCCGCCGCGACAGGATCGACACGTTCATGGCCGTTTCCGCCAACCCGACGCCCGCGCCCGACCGCGTCACACCGCGCCGCGCGCTCCTGTCGGTGTTCGACAAGACGGGGCTCGCGGAGTTCGCGCTCGCGCTCGCGGCACGCGGGGTCGAGCTCGTGTCCACCGGCGGCACGCGTCAGGCGCTCCTCGACGCGGGCCTCGCCGTGCGCGACGTGGCCCAGCTGACCGGCTTTCCGGAAATCATGGACGGGCGGGTGAAGACGCTGCATCCCCGCGTCCACGGCGCCCTGCTCGGCGTGCGCGACGATCCGGCCCACATGGCTGCGATGCGCGCGCACGCCATCGCGCCGATCGACGTCCTGTGCGTCAACCTCTACCCGTTCGAGGCGGTGCGGGCCACCGGCGCCGACTTCGCCGCGATCCTGGAGAACGTCGACGTCGGCGGCCCGGCGATGCTGCGCGCGGCGGCCAAGAACCACGCTTATCTAGCGGTCGCGACCGACCCGGCGGACTACGCCGAGATCCTCGCCGAGCTCGACAACGACGGCGCGACGACGCTGGCGCTGCGCCGCCGGCTGGCGGGCCGCGCCTTCGCCCGCACGAGCGCCTACGACGCGGGGATCGCCGAATGGTTCGCCGGCTTAGGGTCGGACGCCGCGCCGCGCTTCGTCAGCTTCGCCGGCCAGCTGGCCGAGCCGCTGCGCTACGGCGAGAACCCGCACCAGAGCGCGGCCTTCTACCGGACGGGCGAGGCGCGGCCGGGCGTTTCCACGGCGCAACAGGCGCAGGGCAAGGCGCTGTCCTTCAACAACCTCAACGACACGGACGCCGCCTTCGAATGCGTCGCCGAGTTCGATCCGAACCGCGCGGCGGCGGTGGCGATCGTCAAGCACGCCAACCCCTGCGGCGTGGCGGAGGGCGAGACGCTGCTCGAAGCCTACGAGCGGGCGCTGCGCTGCGACCCCGTGTCGGCCTTCGGCGGGGTCGTCGCGCTGAACCGCCGGCTGGACGCCGCGGCGGCCAAAGCGATCGTCGAGGTGTTCACGGAGGTGATCGTCGCGCCGGACGCCGACGCGGAGGCGTTGGCGATCGTCGCGGCGAAGAAGAACCTGCGGCTGCTCCTCACCGGCGGCCTGCCCGACCCGCGCGGGCACGGCACGCTGGTGCGCTCGGTGGCGGGCGGGCTCTTGGTGCAGAGCCGCGACAACGGCGTCGTGGACGACCTGACCCTGCGCGTGGTCACCGAGCGGCAGCCGACGGAGACCGAGATGGGCGACCTCAAGTTCGCCTTCCGCGTCAGCAAGCACGTGAAGTCCAACGCGGTGGTCTACGCGAGGAACCGCGCCACGGTCGGGATCGGCGCCGGGCAGATGAGCCGGGTCGACTCGGTGCGGATCGCGGCGCGCAAGTCGCTCGACGCGGCGCGCGCGGCGGTGGAGGCCGCTCAAGGCCGCGAGATCGCGATGGCGCAGGACCGGGCCGGCGCGGTCGTGCCGCTGACGCGCGGCTCGGTGGTCGCCTCCGACGCCTTCTTTCCCTTCGCCGACGGCCTGCTCTCGGCGGTGGAGGCCGGCGCCACCGCGGTGATCCAGCCGGGCGGCTCGGTGCGCGACGACGAGGTGATCGCCGCCGCGAACGCGCACGGGGTCGCCATGGTGTTCACCGGCATGCGCCATTTCCGGCATTGAGGCGGCGCAAGCGGGTCGCTACACGTTTGGAAGGGAACGCATGACGTGAACAGCGTCTGGGATGGATGCGTCACGCCGATGTCCATGAGCGAGGGCAAGCTGCCGATCCGGCACCGGTTGGCCGATGCCGCGAAGCGTTGCGACTGGCGCCGGGTTTCGACCATTCTCGAAAACCGGCGCGACTTGGTGAACGCTACCCGTCCGGGCGGATCATCGCTTTGTGCGCCGCTGCACCCAGCGGCGCACGGCGGGGCGCCGCCTGAAGTCGTTGGGGAACTCGTTCGTCACTGCGGTTGCCGCTATTGGAGCCCTTACGGCGGCTTCTCGTACTTTTTTCGGAGGGACGGCGTGGCGGCGCTGCTCGTTTCTGAAAGCTGGTGCCGCGTCGTCATGGGCTCCGGAGAACGGCACGAGATAACCTCCGAAGGCAGCCGGTTGGTCTCGAAAGGTTTCGCCTGATCCGTCGAAGGAATTCGCCTCGTTTCGGCTTTCGGCGCGCCTTTCGCGCGCCGCGGTGGATTTCGCCGGCGCAGCGGGCTGGGGCGTGATGCGCCGGGATTGACGGAACGGCCCCCGGCGGCGGAAGACGGGCGTCGCGCGCTTCGCGAAGAGCCGCGTCCGACAATCCACGAGACCGGGAACCAAGCCATGGCCAAGGGGTCGATGCGACCGTCCAAGGAAGTCCGCAAGCCGAAGAAGGACAAGAAGGCGGGAGCCGCCGCCGCGGCGCCAACCGCCGTGCCCGGCTCGAAGTTCGCGACGGCCCAGCCGGAACTGGTGACGAAAAAGAAGAAGGACCGCTGACGGGAGGCCACCCGACCGCGGAGCGCCGGGCGATCCGCCCGCAACCCGCCGGCAAGGTCGATGTGCTTGCCTGCGGCTCGAAGCGGTTCGGCCGCGAGCGCGTCCGTGCGGGCAATGACGCGCGGGCGACCGAACTTCCCGCCTCGTTGTGCGTTGCAGCATCGGGTGCTATCGCACTGTAAGCAAAAGCAGGAGCGGATGTTGTACCACTTTTACGAATGGAACCACGCCGCGCTCGCCCCGCTCCGGGCCGTCGCCGACGCGACGAAGCTGTTCTACCAGAACCCGTTCAACCCCTTCGCGCACACGCCGGCCGGTCGCACGGCGGCGGCGATGGCGGAACTCTTCGAGCGCACGACGCGCGTCTACGGCAAGCCCGTCTTCGGTCTCGACGAGACGGTGGTGCGCGGCATGCGCGTGCCGGTGGCCGAACGGGTCGCGTGGGAGAGCACCTTCTGCCGGCTCCTCCACTTCGACCGGGCGATCCCCGAGGGACGGCCGCGCGGGCCGCGCTTCCTCCTGGTGGCGCCGATGTCCGGCCACTACGCGACGCTCCTGCGCGGCACGGTGGAGGCGCTCCTGCCCTACGGCGAGGTGTTCATCACCGACTGGACCGACGCGCGCACCGTGCCGGTGGCCGCCGGCCGCTTCGGCCTCGACGACTACGTCGACTACCTGATCGCCATGCTGCAACACCTCGGGCCCGACACGCACGTCGTCGGCGTCTGCCAGCCGGCCGTGCCGGTCCTGATGGCCACCGCCGTGATGGAGGCGGCCGACGATCCGTGCTCGCCCGCCACCATGACGCTGATGGGCGGGCCGATCGACACGCGGATCAACCCGACCGCGGTGAACAAGCTCGCCGCCGAGCGCGGCATCGACTGGTTCCGCGACAACGCGGTGATGACCGTGCCCTTCCCGCACGCTGGCTTCGGGCGCGCGGTGTATCCGGGCTTCCTGCAGCTGTCCGGCTTCATGTCGATGAACCTCGACCGGCACCTCACCGCCCACCGCGACTTCTTCCTGCACCTCGTGCAACACGACGGCGACGGGGCGACCAAGCACCGCGCGTTCTACGACGAATACAACGCGGTGATGGATCTGGCCGCCGAGTTCTATCTCGACACGGTGGAGCGGGTGTTCATCCGTCACGACCTGCCGCGGGGCACGATGACCCACCGCGGCACGCGGATCGACCTCACCGCCATCCGGCGCGCGGCGCTCCTGACGGTGGAGGGCGAGAACGACGACATTTCCGGCGTCGGCCAGACGGAGGCCGCGCAGCACCTTTGCTCGTCGATCCCGGCGGACCGGCGCACCCACTACCTGCAGCCGGCGGTGGGCCATTACGGCGTGTTCAACGGCTCGCGCTTCCGGGCCGAGATCGCGCCGCGCATCGTCGACTTCGCCTTGACGCACGGGGCGGCGGGGGTG
>CAXUCL010000201.1:0-4424 GCA_964249395.1 uncultured Rhizobiaceae bacterium | reverse complement strand
TCCTCGATGCGGCGGAAACGGCGGCAGCGGTCGGCTCGCCGGCCTATCGCGGCGCGCTGCGCGACCGGCGCGCCGGCACGATCCAGCCGCTCGGTTACGCGCGGGGCCTCGCCCATGCCGCGATCGCCGCGGGCGCGGCCGTTTACACGCGAACGCCCGTTTTGGCGGCGACGCACGCGGCCGGGCGCTGGCGGCTCGAAACGCCGCGCGGCGCGGTGCTGGCAGAACGCCTCGTCGTCGCCACCGAAAGCTACGGCGCGCACGGCCCGTTTCCCACGCTCGCCCGCGAGTTCGTGCGCCTGCCCTACTTCAACCTCGCGACGCCGCCGCTGTCCGGCAACCTGCGCCGCACGATCCTCGCGGGCGGCGAGGGGATGTGGGACACCAACGACGTCCTGTCGTCGCTGCGGCTCGACGCGGCCGGCCGGCTGGTGTTCGGCTCGGTTGGGGCGCTGCGCAACACTGGCGCGGCCGTTCACCGCGCCTGGGGTCGCCGGGCGTTGCCCAAGCTGTTCCCGCAGCTCGGCCCCGTGGAGTTCGAGCACGAGTGGTTCGGCTGGATCGGCATGACCCCCGACAGCGTGCCGCGCTTCCATCGGCTGGGACCCGGCGCCTGGACGGTGGGGGGCTTCAACGGGCGCGGCATCGCGCCGGGCACCGTGTTCGGCCGCCTGCTCGCTTCCCTGGCGCTCGGCCGGATGGCGGAAACCGACATGCCGTTGCCCTTGACCGATCCGCAGGCGCAGCGTTTGCGGCCGGCGCGCGAGGCCTGGATCGAGTTCGGCGCGCAGGCCGCCCACGCGGCCGCCGCCCGTTTCTGACGGTTTCCCGGAGGACCCGAACCGCATGCCGACTCCGACACCCGATCTCGCCGCCGAAGCGAAGGCGATCCTTGGCCGACTTGGCGTTGCCGCGGACCGTTTCGCCGCGGACGGCATGGCGGCCCGTTCGCCGAGCGACGGCTCGATCCTCGTTCGCGGCGCGACCGTTGCTCCCGCCGCCGCGACGACCGCAATCGGCCGCGCCGACGAGGCGTTTCGCCGCTGGCGGCTCGTGCCCGCCCCGCGGCGCGGCGAGTTCGTGCGCCTCCTCGGCGAGGAGTTGCGCGCGGCGAAGGCCGACCTCGGCCGGCTCGTGACGCTGGAGGTCGGCAAGGTCGTCTCGGAAGGGCTCGGCGAGGTGCAGGAGATGATCGACATCTGCGACTTCGCCGTCGGCCTGTCGCGCCAGCTCGCCGGCTTGACGCTGCCTTCCGAGCGGCCCGACCACCGGCTGCAGGAGCAGTGGCATCCGGCCGGCGTCGTCGGCGTGATCTCGGCCTTCAACTTCCCCGTCGCGGTGTGGTCGTGGAACGCGGCGCTCGCCTTCGTTTGCGGCGACCCGGTGGTGTGGAAGCCGTCGGAAAAGACGCCGCTGACGGCGCTCGCCGTGGAGGCGATCTGCGCCCGCGCGATCCGGCACTTCGGTTCGGACGCGCCGGCCGGCCTCCATACGGTTCTCGTCGGCGGGCGCGAGGTCGGCGAGGCGCTCGCCGACGACGAACGCGTGCCGGTGGTTTCCGCCACCGGCTCGACCGGCATGGGCCGCGCGGTGGGCACCCGCGTCGCCGCACGGTTCGGCCGGGCGATCCTGGAGCTCGGCGGCAACAACGCCTCGATCGTCGCGCCGTCCGCCGACCTCGACCTGACGCTGAGGGCCGTCGCGTTCGGCGCGATGGGCACGAGCGGCCAGCGCTGCACGACCTTGCGCCGGCTGATCGTCCACGAGAGCGTCCACGACGCGCTGGTCGCCAAGCTGAAGGCCGTCTACGCCGCGATCGCGGTCGGCAGCCCGGTCGCGTCGGAAACCGCGCTCGTCGGCCCGCTGGTGGACGAGGCGGCGTTCGACGCGATGCAAGCGGCGCTGGCCGGCGCTCGCGCCGCCGGCGGCACCGTGCACGGCGGCGAACGCGTTTCGGTCGAGGGCGGAGGACAAGGCGTCTACGTCCGGCCGGCGCTGGTGGAGATGCCGGCGCAGGTGGAGCCGGTGCTCACCGAGACCTTCGCGCCGATCCTCTACGTGATGAAGTACGGCGACCTCGACGCGGCGATCGCACTGCAGAACGGCGTGCCGCAGGGCTTGTCGTCCTCGATCTTCGCGACCGACCTGGGCGACGCCGAGCGCTTCCTGTCGGCGGCGGGCTCGGACTGCGGCATCGCCAACGTCAACATGGGGCCGTCCGGCGCCGAGATCGGCGGGGCCTTCGGCGGCGAGAAGGAAACCGGCGGCGGCCGCGAGTCCGGCTCCGACGCTTGGAAGGGCTACATGCGCCGGCAGACCAACGCCATCAACTACGGCCGCACTCTGCCCTTGGCGCAGGGGGTGCGGTTCGACGTCGACGGCGGCTCGGCGAACGGCTGACGCCCGCGTCAGCCACTCTTGAAGGCGCTCGGGCAGATGTCGGCAAGGACGCAGGACGAGCAGGCCGGGCGGCGGAAGTGGCAGACGCGCTGCCCGTGCAGCATCAGGATCTCGTGGTTGTCGTAGAGGTCCTGCGCGCTCCAGTCGGCCGGCAGCTGCGCCCGGAGGATCGGGTGCGACGGGCCGACGTCGATCCGCGGCCCGATCAGGCCGAGGCGCTGCGCGACGCGGTGGTGGTGGCTGTCGACCGGCAGCGCAGGCATCCGCAGCACGGAGAAGGACAGAACCGCGGCGCTGGTCTTCGGCCCGACGCCGGGGATCGACTGCAGCCAAGCCCGCGCCGCTTCCGGCGCCATGTTGGCGAGGAAGTCGAGCGACAGGCCGCCGGTCTTTTCCCGAACGGCCGCGAGGATCGCCTGGATGCGCGGCGCCTTCAGCTCCGGCCAGCGCACGCCGCGGATCAGCGCTTCGACTTCGGCGGTTGGCGCGTCGATCAGCGCCGCCCAGTCGGGGAAGCGCTCGCGCAGCGCCTTGAAGGCACGTCCCGAATCGGCGTTCTTCGTCCGGTGCGACAGCAGCGACGAGACGAGCTCGCTGAGCGGGTCGAGGTCGTGGAAGTAGCCGATCGGGCAGCCATAGACCGGGCAAAGCCGCCGGTGGATCTCCAGCGCCTTAGCAACGAGGTCGGGGCTGGTCCCGACATCCGATGCCGGTCGCGTGCCCGATCGGCCGACGGGCTTCGCTCGGCTTAACGCAGAACGCGGCGCGGTCGGCTCTTGCGTGACTGAAGCGGCCATGGGGCGGAGAAGTTGCGGCCGGTGGCGCGGGTTCCCAATCATCAGCCACCGCGGCGATTTGACTCCGGCGGGCCCCGCGTAACGAGCGCATGTCGTTGGCGAAACAACCGATCGACAATAAGGTCTACTGTAGGGTCGAACCCGTCATCCCGGTCGCCATCGCGCTTTCGATGGCCGTGTTCACCGCTGCCGCAGTGGCCGCGTCGGCGGTGAACCCGCCGAACACAGGCGTGAACTGCGTATGACGCAGGCCACGGGCGAGCAGGCGAGCGCGGGCGTCCGCCGTTTGCGGCAGAAAAACCACGTTTCCTTCGACGGCGATGACGTCGATATCCTTGTCGATCGGAAGTTTGCTTCTCGCAAGCAGTTCCTTTGGATCGAAGCTCTGCGCGACGAGATGCCGTTGGATGCCGTCGACGTCCCGAGCCAAACCTGCAGTCTTCTCTTCCAGTCGCGCAACTCCCTGAAGCAGCACCCCGTACTCACCCAGCGTCTTCGCCGTGGCCCATTGCTGCGTCATCGTATTGAACGATATCGTGCCTAGGATGCCGACCGCGGCGAGAACGACGCCCGCGGCTCCCCAAACGGTTCCTTTGCTCGCCTGTTCGCTCAAGACCATTTCCTAGATATAGCATATCGCCCGCCGCGGCGGGAAGGCGAGCCCGACCGTCTCAACTGCGGAGCGTCGCGCCCGTGGCCTTCGCCGCGGCCGCGACGATGCGGGCCGTCACCGCCTCGATGTCCTCGTCGGTGAAGGTGCGCTCGCTCGGGCGCAGCGTCGCCTCGATCGCGACCGACTTCCTGCCCTCGCCGAGCGCCTCGCCGCGGAACACGTCGAACACCCGCACGTCGGACACCACCTTGCGGTCGGCGCCTTCCACCGCCCGCACCAGCTTCAGCGCCTCCACCGCCTCGTCCACCACGAAGGCGAAGTCGCGCTTCACCGCCTGGAAGGGCGACAGCGCCAGCACCGGTTTCGTGCGCGTCGCCCGGCGCTTCGGCTCGGGGATGGCGGCCAGGAACACCTCGAAGCCGCAGAGCGGACCGCTCGCGCCGAGGGTCTTCAAGGTCTTGGGGTGCAGCTCGCCGAACTCGGCGAGCACCACCTTCGGCCCGAGCTTGATGCGACCCGAGCGGCCGGGATGGTACCAGGGGCTGGCGCCGGCCTCCAGCGCGGCGAGCGCGTCGGCTTTCGCGTCGAACACGGACACGGCCGGCGCGCTGGAG
>CAXUCL010000200.1:0-4455 GCA_964249395.1 uncultured Rhizobiaceae bacterium | reverse complement strand
ACCCGGCCGCGCTTCTCGCGGACCTGACAGCGAAGTTCCCGGCCTCGGCGCTGGCGCTTCCCGCCGTTCCGGCGGGCATCGGCCCGGAAGCGCTTGCGGCCGCCGCGCGGGCCGGCGACGCCAAGGCCGCCTTCGAGATCGGCCTGCGCCTGATGGAAGGGCGCGCCGGGGCGCCCGAACCCGCCAAGAGCTTCGACTGGTTCGCGCAAGCCGCCGCGAAGGGCTTCGCGCCGGCGCAGTATTCTCTCGGCACGCTCTACGAGAAGGGCAACGGCGTTTCCCGCGACACCGCGGCGGCCCGCGATTGGTACGAACTCGCCGCCGCGAAGGGCAACGTCCGGGCGATGCACAACCTCGCGGTGCTCTACGCCACCGGCATCGAGGGCCGCTCGCAGCCCGAAGCCGCCGCGCGCTGGTTCGTGAAGGCCGCGGACCACGGCATGCGCGACAGCCAGTACAACCTCGGCATCCTCTACGCTCGCGGCTCGGGCGTGCGCCAGGACCTCGTCCAGTCCTTCAAGTGGTTCGGCGTCGTGGCCGACTCGGGCGACGGCGACGCCGGCGCCAAGCGCGACGAGGTGGCGAAATCCCTGTCGCCGGAGCAGCTGAAGACCGCGCAGGACCTGATCCGCACCTTTGCGCCCGTTCCGCGCGTCGAGGCCGCCAACACGGTCGACACGCCGGCCGAATGGCAGGACAAGCGCGAGCAGACGACGTCCTCGGTGGACATGACGAAGGCGATCCGCAACATCCAGGCGATCCTCGGCAAGCTCGGCTACGACGCCGGGGAGTCGGACGGCCGGATCGGCGCCAAGACCAAGATCGCCATCGCCGCCTTCCAGAAGGACAACGGCATGAAGGAGACCGGCGAGATCGACGGCGCCCTGATCCGCGCCCTCCTGCAGAAGAAGGACGCCAAGCCGGCCACCCCGCCGGCCGCCTGACGCGCTCCGCGTCGGGCCCGAACGAAGCATCTGTCGCAAAGGGGCGGTCGCGAGCGGCCGTTCCCGCCTTATCGGGAGCGTATTTCCGGACGCGTCGCCCTTGAACCTCTACCTGCCCATCGCCGAGTTGTCCGTGAACATGCTGGTGATCGTCGGCATGGGGGCGGCGGTCGGCTTCCTGTCGGGCATGTTCGGCGTCGGCGGCGGGTTCCTCGTCACGCCGCTCCTGATCTTCTACAACATCCCGCCCGCCGTCGCGGTGGCCACCGGCGCCAACCAGGTCATCGCCTCGTCCTTTTCCGGGGCGCTCTACCACTACAAGCGCGGCACGCTCGACGTGAAGCTCGGCACCGTGCTGCTGGCGGGCGGGGCGGTCGGCTCGCTCGCCGGCGTCGGCCTGTTCACGCTGCTCAGGCGCTCCGGCCAGCTCGATCTCGTCGTGTCGCTCCTCTACGTCGTGTTCCTCGGCTCGGTCGGCGGCCTGATGCTCGCCGAATCGCTGCGCGCCATGCGGCGGGCGAGAAGCGGCGCGGCGGCCGACCCGCGCAAGCCCGGGCACCACAACTGGGTGCACCGCCTGCCGTTCAAGATGCGCTTCCAGCGCTCCAAGCTCTACGTTTCGGTGATCCCGGTGATCGCGCTCGGCTTCCTGATCGGCCTGCTCGCCGCCGTGATGGGGGTCGGCGGCGGCTTCATCATGGTGCCGGCCATGATCTACCTCCTGCGCGTGCCCACCAACGTCGTGATCGGCACGAGCCTGTTCCAGATCATCTTCACCGCGGCGGTGACGACCGTGCTGCAGGCGGCCGCCAACACCACCGTGGACGTGGTGCTCGCCTTTCTCCTGATGGCGGGCGGGGTGGTCGGGGCGCAGTTCGGCGCGCGGGCCGGGCAGCGGCTGCGCGGCGAGCAGTTGCGGGCGCTGCTCGCGCTGCTCGTCCTGTCGGTCTGCATCCGCCTTGGCCTGGAGCTCGTGATCTTTCCGGGCGACATCTATTCCATCTCGCTGCCGAGCGGCGAAACGAGCTGACCGTGGCGCGGCGCCTCCTTCCCCTCGCGCTCGCCGCGCTGCTCGTCGCCGCGGGCAGGGCCGGCGCTCAAGGTTCGTCGCCGGCTCCCGTTTCGCCGCCGGCCGCCGTGGTGCCCGGACCCGCCGCCGGCCTGCCGGAAGCCTTCGAGATCGGCCTGTCGACGGAGGAGATCGTGATCGCCTCCGACTTCTCCGGCGCGCGGCTGGTGATCTTCGGCGTGCTCGACAACGCCGACGCGCGCGTCCTGCGCCAGGGCGGCTACGACATCGTGGTGGCGCTCGAAGGCCCCGTCATGCCGATCGTGGTGCGCGAAAAGGAGCGCACGCTGGGCCTGTGGATCAATCGCGGCTCGCAGCGCTTCGACACGGTGCCGGCCTCGTATTCGCTCGCCGCGACGCGGCGCCTCGCCGACATCGCCGCGCCGGCCCTCCTGTCGCAGTTGTCCGTCGGCGTCGACAGCCTGCAGATGAGCCGGCGGGCGGCTGGGCGCTCGGCGACGCCGAACCGCGACGAATACGCGACCGCGGTGCGCCGCATCCGCACGAGCCGCGGCTTGTTCCGCGAAAGCTTCGGCACGGTGGAGTTCGTCAGCGCCACCTTGTTCCGGGCCGAACTGCAGCTTCCCGCCGCTCTGCCGGTCGGTCGGCACGTCGCGCGCGCCTTCCTGTTCCGCCAGGGCGTGTTCCTGCGCGAGCGCACCGACACGCTCTGGGTGGTCAAATCCGGCTTCGAGACCTCGGTCTCGGACCTCGCGCGCACGCAAGGCACGCTGTTCGGCGTCGGCGCCGTGGCGCTGGCGATCGTCACCGGCTGGCTCGGCCGCGTCATGTTCCGCCGCGACTGACCGCCACCGGCGGCGGCGGCCAATCGGAGCCGGCTGCGCTGGAAACGGTGGGCGCGCGATCGATCGGACTATATGGCTCCGCTCGGACGGCCGTAATTCTTGGAGCGTCCGGATCGGCGGCGAACGGGCGCGAACGGCATGGCGTGGATCGAAATGGGCGGCGCGACGGGAACAACCGGAACCGAGGCGCTGCGCGCGGACCTGCGGGCGGCGCTGCTTGCCGATCCGGACGCGCCGGCGCGAACGCTCGTCGCGATCCTCGCGCGCCACGGCGTCCTGCGGCGCTTCCTGCAGCCGACCGCGAACGGCGGCTTCCGCTACGCAGCCGACTGGCGCGACGCGCTCGAATGCCTCGCCGAGCTCGGCGGGATCGACCTCAGCCTCGCCCGGCTCACCGAAGGCCACCTCAACGCCCTGCAGCTCGTGTCGCTGTTCGGCAGCGCCGCGCAACAGGCGCGCGTGTCTGCCGCCGTTTCGGCCGGCGGCATGCTCGGCGTTTGGGGGGCGGAAGGCGCGGCGCCGGTCCGCTTGTCGCCGCCGGACGCGGCCGGCCTCCGCCGGCTTTCGGGCGCCAAGCGCTACGCCTCGGGTCTCGGCTTCCTGCCGCTCGCCCTTGTGCCGGTCGACGAGGCCGACGGGACGAAGGCGTTGCTCCTGCTCGACGTGTCGGACCCGGCCCGAGCCGACCCATCGTCCTGGAACCATCGCGGCATGCGGCGCACGGTGTCGGGCACGTTCCATTTCGACGGCATGACGGTCGGCCCGGACGACGTGATCGGCGCCCCCGACGACTACCGCCGCGAGCCGTTCTTCGTCGGCGGCATCTGGCGCTGCGCCGCCGCCCAGCTCGGCGCGATCGAGGCAATCGCGGCGACAATCGCGCGGGAGCTTCGGTCGAGCGGCCGCGACGCCAATCCGCTCCAGGCGGCCCGGATCGGCACGACGATCCTCAAAAGCCGCACGGCGCGGCTGTGGATCGAAGACGCCGCGGCTCGCGTCGAAAACCACCGGCCGGACCGCGATGCGGCGGCGCTTTCGCGGACCGTCGCGCTGTCGGCCTTCGCGCGCCTCGCGACGGAGGAAGCGGCGATGGCGGTGATCGACCTCGCCGAGCGGGCGCTCGGCCTCGGCTCGTTCGCGGTCGGCCATCCGACGGAGGCGCTGACGCGGGACCTGGCCGTCTACATCCGGCAGGCCAACCCGGACGGGACGCTGCTCGAACACGGCCGCACCCTCGCCGAGGGCCTGCTTAAATGACGGCAGGCACGTTTGAGACCTGGAACGCGCGGGGCGCGCGCGCGCCGGTGGTCGACGCGGAGCGTTTGATCGGCCCCGGCGGCCTCGTCGTCCTTGCGCCGCATCCCGACGACGAGACGCTCGGCGCGTCCGGACTTCTCCTCGCCGCGGCGCGCTCGAACAAGCGGGTCGGCCTCGCGGCGCTGACCGACGGCGACGCCTCGCACCGCAACTCCCGCCTTTTTCCGTCCGAGCGCCTCGCCGCGATCCGCCGCGACGAGCAGGCGGCGGCGATGGCGGCGCTGGGCTGCGCCGACGCCGAGGTGCTGCGCCTCGGCCTGCCCGACGGCGGCTCGATACACGACCGGCGCCGCGCGGAAGCCGTTGAGCGCGTCGCGAC
>CAXUCL010000199.1:0-4460 GCA_964249395.1 uncultured Rhizobiaceae bacterium | reverse complement strand
GGCCGGCCCCCGTCACCACGGCGCGCCGGCCGGCCAAGTCGAAGGATGTCAACGCAGCGCCTCCATGGGCACCTTGTCCATGTCGGTGAAGTCGACGTTGTCGCCGGCCATCGCCCAAACGAAGGAATAGCGGCCGGTGCCGGCGCCGGAGTGGATGGACCAGGGCGGCGACAGGATGGCTTCGCCGTTCTTCACCACGAGGTGCCGGGTCTCGTGCGGCTCGCCCATGAAGTGGAAGACGCGCGTGTCCGCGTCCATGCCGAAGTAGAGGTAGGCCTCCATGCGCCGATCGTGCCGGTGGGCGGGCATCGTGTTCCACACCGAACCGGGCTCGAACTCGGTCAGCCCGACGAGGAGCTGGCAGCTTTCGCAGATCTCCGGGTGGACGTACTGGTTGATGGTGCGCGCGTTGGCCTCGGCCGCCGAGCCGAGCGTCACCTTCTTGGCCGTCGCGAGCGTGACCGGCGTTGTCGGACAGGTCCGATGCGCGGGCGCGCTGACCAGGTAGAAGCGAGCGGGCGCGGCGACCGAGTCGCTCGCGAACCGGAGCGGCCCGCCGCGCATCCCGACATAAAGGGCGTCGCGGGCCCCGAGCCGGTGCGCGTCGCCGGCCACCGTCACCGTGCCGGGCTCGCCGACGTTCAGGATCGCCACCTCGCGCCGGTCGAGGAAGTTCGGCGTGCCCGTTTCGGCCACGCGGTCGAGCGTGAGCGGCGACTCGGTCGGCACGACGCCGCCGACGATCATCCGGTCGAGGTGGCTGTAGGTCAGTCCGATCGCGCCCGACGCGAACAGGTCGTCGATCAGGAAGCCGGCCCGCAGCTCCGTTGTTCCGAGTCGCGCCGCTTCCCGCGGGCCGATCGCCTGCCGGACGTTCACCGAGATGCTCACTCTGCCGGTCCCTTTCTATCCGCGTCGCGTCACGTGAGCACGACGTGCTCGGTGAGCTCCTCGATCGTCGTGTCGGCCCGCGCGACGTCCAGCACCTTGGTGCCGTGGCTCATGATCACGAAGCGGTCGCAGACCTTGTAGGCGTGGTAGAGGTTGTGCGTGACGAGGACGCTCGACACGTTCTCGGCCTTAAGCTTCAGGACCTGGTCCAGGAGCGCCTCGGTTTCGCGCACGGACAGCGCCGACGTCGGCTCGTCGAGCAGCAGGACGCGCCGCTTGAAGAACACCGCCCGGGCGATGGCGACGGCCTGCTTCTGGCCGCCGGACAGCTCGCCCACCAGCTTGTCGGGCGAGTCGATGCCGGAGATGTGGACGGCGTTCTGCAGAACGTCCATCGCGATCGCGCGCATGGCATCGAGCTTCAGGAAGCCGAACGCGTTCACGATCTCGCGCCCCATGAAGATGTTGCGGGTGATCGACAGCGAGTCGACCAGCGCCGTGTTCTGGTAGATCGTCTCGATGCCGGCCTCGGCCGAGTCCGTGCGGCAGGTGAACGCGACCGGCGCCCCGTCGATGCTCAGGTGGCCGGCGGTCGGCGCGTGGATGCCGGAGATGAGGTTCACCGTGGTGGACTTGCCCGCGCCGTTGTCGCCGAGCAGGCCGACGACCTCGCCCTCGCCGACGTGGAAGCTGAGGTCGGTCAGCGCCGTCAGCGCGCCGAAGCGCTTCGAGATGTTGTGGAGTTCCAGGATCGGCGCGCCCATCACGCGGCTCCCCTGCGCTCGACGGCGTGGTTGAAGGCGGCGGCGACGACGATCAGCGAGGCGATGAACATGTCGAGGTAGAAGCCCGGCGCGCGGAGCAGCAGGAGGACGTCGGTGATGGTGTGGATCAGCATGGCGCCGAGCACGATGCCCATGAGCGAGCCGCGGCCGCCGGCCAGCGACAGGCCGCCGATCACGCAGGCGGCGATGGCCTGCAGCTCCAGGCCGGCGCCCTGGCCCGGCTGCACGCTGCCGACGCGCGAGGTCGCGAGAATGCCGGCGAAGGCCGCCATGGCGCCGGCGATCGCGAAGGCGGCGATCTTGACGCGGTTCGTGTCGATGCCGATCGCGGTGGCGGCCGCGCGGTTGCCGCCGGTGGCGAAGACGTGGTTGCCGAACTTGTGCCGGTGCAGGAGCAGGAAGAACAGCGCGGACAGGATGGCGAACCACCAGAAGGCGGCGTTGATCCCGAGGAACGTTCCCGCGAACAGGCCCGAGAAGGCCGGGCCGGGATCGAAGCGCACCTGCACGGCGCCGTTGAAGAGCAGCACCGCGCCGCGCCAGAACAGGAGGCCGCCGAGGGTGACGATGAAGGACGGCAAGCCGAACCGGAGCGTGATCGCCCCGTGCAAGACGCCGATCGCGGCGCCGATCCCGATGCCCATCGCGGCCGCCGCGAAGGCGTTCACCCCGTTTCCGACCGCCACCGCCATGATCACGGCCGTTAGCGTGTAGACGGAGCCGATCGACAGGTCGAACTCGCCGGCGATCATCAGGACGCCCGCGCCGAGCGCCAGGCAACCGAGCACGGGAATCGCCTTCATCAGGATGGTCAGGTTCTGCGGCGACAGGTAGCGGAAGTCGCTCGGCCAGATGAGCGCGCCGGCGATGCAGGCGAGCTGCAGCACGACGAAAACCGCCAGGATCGCGCCCGCCGGCTGGGCGATGAGCCGCTCGAGCGGCGACCGCCGCCGTGTTCGCGTGCGCAGGGCCGCGGCGTCAGATGGAAGGGAGGTCACTCGCTCGTTCCTCGATGGGGGAGCGATGCCGGCCGGCGGGTGCCGGACGGCATCCTTGCGCTGGCTGGGCGGGATCAGCGATAGGAGCCGATCATCGCCTTCACGGCCCCGATGCGGGACTTGTCGAGGAACGCGCCCTGGCCCGTGTCGACGTCGGTCGGCGTCAGACCGTATCGCTTGGCCAGCGCGATCTGGGCGATGGGCTGGTAGCCCTGCAGGTAGGGCTGCTGGTCCATGGTCGCGAACATCGCGCCGGACTCAACCGCGTTGGCGATCTCCACCGCGAGGTCGAAGCCGCCGAAGGGAACGTTCACGCCCGCGTCCTTGATGGCGCCGGCGCCGACCGTCGAGGTGACGGAACCGGTGCCGAACACCGCCTTGATGTTCGGGTTGGCGATCAGGAACTGCGCCATGATGTTCTGGGCCTCGGCGGGATCGAGCCCAGCGCGCACCGTTTCCACCTTGATGCCCTTCTCGGTCATCGCCTTCTCGATGCCGCCGCCGCGCGCCACGGCGAAGCTCGCCTCCGGGATCTCGCGCGGGTTGAACACGACGTCGCCGCTCTTCAGGCCGAACTCGGCGATCATGCGGTTGCCGAGGTCGTAGCCGGACGCGAACTCGTCCATGCCGACATAGGCCTGCCGGCAGTTGCCCTTGGCGCCTTCCAGGTCGTCGTTGTTGAAGCCGATCACCGTGATGCCGGCCTTGACGGCGGCGCAGATGCTCGCGTCGAAGGCGTCGGAGCTCGAGATCGCGACGGCGATGCCGTCGACGCCGGCCGCCGTGGCGCTCTCGATCAGGTCGTTCTGCCGGACCGGATCGTTGTTGGCGTACTGCACGTCGAGATCGACGCCGAAATGCGCCGCGGCGTCCTGCGCACCCTTCACCACCGGGTTGAAGAACTGCACGCTCGGGTCGAGGTAGATGATCATCGTCGCCGAGACCTTCTCCGCGGCCTCCTGCGCGACGGCGCCGCTCGCGAGCGCCAGGCCCGCCGCGGCCGCGAGCAACGCGGTCTTCAGGTTCGTGGTCTTCATGGTCCTCTCCTCCCTTTGCGGTCTGATCCGGGCTCCAGCGCCCGTTTAGCTGGTCGGCCCGAGCGGCGCCTGGGCGGCCAGTCTCGCTTCGGCGTCGGCCGTGAACCAGGGCGCGGGACGGCCGAGCGTCACGTGGATGCCCTTGAACTGCGAGTATTCGTCGAAGCCGTAGCGACCGAGCTCGCGGCCGAGGCCGCTCTTCTTGTAGCCGCCGATCGGCATCTCCGGCGCGCCGTCGATCACGCCGTTGACCCAGCAGCGACCGGCCCGGATGCGGCGGATGCTCTGGATCGCGTTCTCGAGGTTGCGCGACCAGACGCTCGCCGAAAGGCCGAACTCCGAGTCGTTCGCGAGCGCCACGGCTTCGGCCGGCGTCCGGAAGGTCATGGTCGACAAGACCGGCCCGAAGATCTCCTCCTGGGCGATCGGCATGTCCGGCGTGACGCCCCGGAAAACCGTCGGCGCGTAATAAAGGCCGGCGTCGCCGCCCGCGGCGGCGCCCCCGATCAGGATCTCGGCGCCGCTCCTCTCGCCCGACCGGACGTAAGCGTCGACCTTGTCGGCGTGGGCGCGGGTGATCATCGCGCCGATCTTGGTGCGCGCGTTCAACGGGTCGCCGAACGGCACTTGGCGGGAAATCTCCAGCACGCGCTCCAAGAGCGCGTCGCGGATGCTTTCCTCGACGATGAGCCGGCTGCCCGAGATGCAGCACTGGCCGGCATTGTGGTAGACGCCGTAGGCGACGCCGT
>CAXUCL010000198.1:0-4468 GCA_964249395.1 uncultured Rhizobiaceae bacterium | reverse complement strand
CGGCCGGCGTCGAGACCGGGATGGCCGGGTTCACCAGCACGGCCGGAACGAGCGGGAACGCGGCGACGGGATCGACGACCTCGCCGATGCCGGAAACGCGTGCGGCGCGGCCCGCGACGCACATCGGCACGTCGGCGCCGAGCCGCACCGCCGCAGCGCGCAGCGGCGCCGCAAGCGGAGCGCAGGCGGCGATCGCCAACCAGATCAACGCGGCGGCATCCGCCGAGCCGCCGCCGATCCCGGACGCGACCGGCAAGCGCTTGTCGAGCGAGATGCGGGTCGGCGCGATGTTTCGGCCATGGCTGCGGGCGACCTCGCGCGCGAGGTCCAGCGCCGCCGCCAGCATGTTGCGAGCGCCCGCCGGCAAGCTCGCGCCGAGCGCTGCGCCGAAGCGACCGGCGGTCTCGACCGCGTCGACGTCTGCCGGCGTCACGCCGATCCGATCGCCGACGTCGGCGAAGGCGACGAGGCTGGAAAGCTCATGGTAGCCGTCCGCCCGGCGGCCGGTGACGTGGAGCGCCAGGTTGATCTTGGCCGGCGCGAGAAGGTCGACAGAACGCAGCCGCAGCGCCCGCGGCTCGAGCGAAACCGCCAGATCCACCGTCAGCGGACGCTGGACGCCGACGGCTCGACGATCGGAGCCGAGCTCTCGGCCCGCTTCTCGGTCGCCGCCGGTGCCTCGTTCGGTCGCGGCGCGCCCTCGCCGCCGGGTAGCCCCGTCGCGAGCTTGGCATTGATCTTCTCGGCTTCCGCCGGCTCGGGCTTCGGGTCGCCGGCGAGCGCCCGGCTCCATTGGAAGCGCGCTTCGCGGGTGCGGCCGACCTGCCAGTAGGCGTCGCCCAGGTGGTCGTTGATGGTGGGGTCGGCCGGGGTCAGCAGCACCGCCCGCTCCAGTTCGTTGACGGCGTCGCCGAAGCGGCCGAGGCGGTAGTAGGCCCAGCCGAGCGAGTCGATGATGTAGCCGTCGTTCGGCCGAAGCTCGACGGCCGTGCGGATCATCTTCAGGCCGTCCTCGAGGTTCTGGTTCATGTCGACCCAGGAATAGCCGAGGTAGTTCAAGACCTGCGGCTGCTCGGGCGACAGCTCCAGCGCCTTGCGGAAGTCGGCTTCGGCCTTCGGCCATTGCTTCGTTCGCTCGTAGGCGATGCCGCGCTGGTAGTAGAGGTTCCAGTTCTCCGCGCTTTCGCGCTCCGCGATCGTGACGGCGGTGTCGAGCGCCCGGCTCATCGCCGGATAGTCCTTCGCGGCCGACATGATATCGGCGAGGGCGAGATAGGCCTGCAGGTCGTTCGGATAGGTCGCGACGGCGCGTTCGAGATGCGCCTTCGCCTCGTCCTTCTTCTCGTCGGCCCACAAGTCGAGACCGACCTGCAGGTCGGCGGTGCGCCGGAGCGCCGAGGCGGCGGGCACCGCCCGGTAGTAGGCGATGGCGTCGGCATAGCGCTCGCCGCGCTCCGCGATGCCGGCGAGCGCGACGAGCACGCGCGGGTTCTCCGGGTCGAGCGCGCGGGCGAGCTGGAAGTAGAGAACGGCGACCTGCTGGCCCTCGCCGCGGTTGATCGCCTGGCCGAGGACGTAGAGCGTTTCGGCCGCGCCCCGCTTCAGGTCGGCGATAACCGGCTCCACCGGCTCGTTCGTCTCGATGCGTTTCTTCAGGTCGACGAGCGGGTCGTAGCTGGACGCGAGGTCGAGACCCTTGTCGACGGCCTGCAAGGCGTCCGCCTTGCGGCCGGCGGCCATTTCGAGACGGGCCAGCGCGTCCGCCGCGCCGAGAAAGGCGTCCGGCGAGGTCTGCGCGTTGTCCTTCTCGGCGATCACCTTGTTGAAGGCCCGGCGCGCCGCGTCCGTACGGCCCGCGACGCTCGCCAGAAGGCCCGTCTGGTAGTCGTTGAAGACAGGGTACCAGCTCGTCTTGTCGAGTTCGCCGACCCGCTCGACCGCGTCGTTCGCGCGGGCTGCGCCGATGTCCCCCCAAGCCGACAGATGACCGAGCAGCAGCGCGTCGAGGTCGCTCGGATCGAGGATGTCGAAGTTCGCGATCGCCGCGTCGTAGCGTCCGGTCGCGAGCGCGTCGATGCCGAGCGCGATGCGCGCCACCTTGCCGGCCTCGTCGTCGTCGCGCAGCTTCGCGGCGAGCGCGACGCCGCGCTCGAACTGGCCGTCGGCGAGAAAAGCGAACATCGCGTCCTTCTGCAGGACGTTCGCGGTCGGGTCGATGCGCAACGCCTCGGCGTAGTAGCCGGTGGCGGTCCCGAGGTCGCCGCCGAGCTGGGCGGACTTGGCCGCGAGGTAGGCTCCGGACAGCGTTTCGGTGGCCGGCCGACCGGCCGCTTGCCCGTCCGCTCCCGCGCCACCGATCGGGGCGGCGGCGGCAAGGCTGGCGGTCGCGACCCCGGCGCTGAGAGCGAGAACGAAGGCGATCCGGCTCATCGACGACCTTTGCACGCGGCAATCCTTCCTGCTCGAACAGCTCGCCCGTTCATCCCGGTCGTCCCTGGACCGGCGTTCGGCGCGACGTTCGATCGCGACGCTCCGGTTCGGGCGATGCGGATGCGCCGGTTCCATGTCGATAATGCGACCGGCGCGACGCGCGACGGCGAAACCCGAGCCTGCCGGGTTCGGCCGAACCAGTCAATTCACCCGGTCGATGCAGAACGCCACGACGTCCACCAGCGCGTCGCGGGCGTCCGAGCGCGGTAGGGCGACGACCGCGCGATAGGCCGCGTCGCCGTAGTTGCGGGCGCGGGCAACGGTCGCCTCCAGGGCGCCGTGCCTTTCCATCAACCGGCATGCTTCGGCGAAGGCGGCCGCGTCGCTTGAGGCGTCCTCGAGGGCACGCCGCCAGAACTCGCGCTCGGCCGCGCTGCCGCGCTCGTGGGCGAGGATGACGGGCAGGGTGATCTTGCCTTCGCGGAAATCGTCGCCGGTGTTCTTGCCGAGGGCTTTGGCCGAACCGCGGTAGTCGAGGACGTCGTCGACGAGCTGGAAGGCGCGGCCGAGGTTGAGGCCGTAGCCGTGCATGGCGGCCCGCGTTTCGGCGCCCGTCCCCGCGAGCACGGCGCCGACCTCCGTCGCGGCCGCGAACAGGGCGGCGGTTTTCGCCTCGATGACGGCGAGGTAGTCGCGCTCGGTGGTGGTGAGCTTCTTGGCGGCCGACAGTTGCCAGACTTCGCCTTCGGCGATTACGGCGGAGGCCCGCGACAGGATGTCGAGCGCCGTCAGCGAGCCGACCTCGACCATGGTCTTGAAGGCCTGGCCGAGCAGGAAATCGCCGACGAGGACGCTCGCCTGGTTGCCCCAGATGGTGCGCGCGGTCTTGCGGCCGCGCCGCAGGTCGCTCTCGTCCACCACGTCGTCGTGCAGCAGCGTCGCCGTGTGCATGAACTCGACGCTGGCGGCGAGCTTCACGTGACCGTCGCCGCTCCGATAGCCGCAGGCGTGCGCCGAGGCGATGGTGAGCATCGGCCGCAGCCGCTTGCCGCCGGAGGAGATGAGGTGCTCGGCGATCTCCGGGATCAAGGCGACGTTCGACCCGGCCATCGCCAGGATCATCCGGTTGACCTCGGCCATGTCGGCACGGGTCAGATCGACGATCGCGTCGATCGAAGCGTTCTGCCGGCTGTCCCGCACGGGGCTGGCTAGACTCAAGACGAACGCTCCTTCGGTGTCGAGCCGGCTTGCGCGTGCGCCGCAGCACTATTGAAGCGCGGAACCTGCGACAAGCCGTAGATAGGCCGCATCGCCGGAAACTGGAAGCCGATGCGGCGGGGTGCCGCCGGAAGCGGCACGATTGCGGCGCGCAACGGCCGATGCCATGGTTCGGGCCGATGCCGACGGTCGGGGCGGAAACCGAAACGATGCGCGAACTGATGCGGTCGAACGACCTGGTTCTCCTGTCCTTCGTCGATGTCCTCCTCCGGGACTCGGGCATCGACCATTTCGTCGCCGACACGCACATGAGCATCCTCGACGGCTCGATCGGCGCCCTGCCGCGGCGGGTCCTGGTCGACGCCGACCGCATCGAGCAGGCGCGGCGGCTGATCCGCGACGCCGACCTCGGCCACGAGCTGTCCTGACCGGGTGGAGGGAAACGGGCAGGAGCGGGTCCACGGCACCGGCGAAACGCTCGACGGCTTCCACGACGGCGCCTTCCGACTGATCCAGCCGCTTGGCTGGGGGCTGCGCGCCGGCCTCGACGCGATGCTGCTCGCGGCCAGCCTGCCGGAGAACTCCAGCGGACGCGCGGCGGATCTGGGCGCGGGGACGGGAGCGGCGGGCTTCGCGGCGGCGCGGCTGCAGCCCGGTCTCGCCGTGACGCTCGCCTCGCTGTTCCTCGTGCTCCTCTTCGGCGCCATGGCGGCCTTCGCCCTCTCGGAGTACCGCTTTCGCGGCAACCTCCTCATGGGCCTCTACCTCGCGCTGGGCATCATCGGCGAGTATCTGTGGCGCGTGCTGGAAGTGGCGCGCC
>CAXUCL010000197.1:3846-4496 GCA_964249395.1 uncultured Rhizobiaceae bacterium | reverse complement strand
GCCGCCCCGGTTGGCCGCGTGGGGGGGGTGGGGTTTGGGGGGGGGGGGGGCGCGCGCGAGGGCGAGGCCGCCGCGACACGGGGCGCCCACGCTAGCGCGATTGCCTTCAACATGGGATGCCTTCCTTTCGTCTTCGTCCGATGCGCCGGTCCCCCTAAAGCCGGGTCGCCGCGCGGCATCTAAGCGCGACCGGCGCCGGGCGGCCGCGGGCCGCCGGGAGCCGGGCGCTCCGCCCTTCGGGTTGCGGTTCTATGGCGCGACAGGCCGATCGCAAGGGACCGCGTGAGCCGTCGGCCGCGATGAACCACGGCGGGCCGCCTCGAGGCTCGGCAACGGGCGTTGCGGCGTGGCTCGCTACGGCACCGCTCAGCCGGTGCGGCCGGCCAGGCAACGCCGGTAGGCCCGGTCGCCCGCCGCCTGCGCCTGCCGGTAGGTCAGGCCGTTCGAGCCGAAGCCGTCGTCGGGGTCGCTGTTCGAGTCGTAGAAGTTGTCCTGGCTTTGTCGGGCGTAGGTCTCGCAGAAGGCCCGGCTGCCGCGCGGCGCGTCGTTGGCGCCGATGGAGGCTTCCGGCGACAGGAACAGGTTGCCCTGGTCGGGATAGGGATCGGACACGCACCCGGCCAGCGGCAGGAGGACGAGCAACAGGAGCG
>CAXUCL010000197.1:0-3750 GCA_964249395.1 uncultured Rhizobiaceae bacterium | reverse complement strand
TCCAGCGGGCCGAGGCGCCCGGAACCGACTCCGCGAGCCCGCCACCGCGCGCGGCGAAGCCGGGCGGAGGCGCGGCGTTCGGTCGGCCGGCGGGCCGGCCTGAAACCGGCGAAAGGCGCCGGAATCGTTTGGAGTTCCGGCCCTGCGACCTTATATTCGCGAGCCTGCGACCAAGCCCGCCCCGCTCGCCCCGCCGGGCCGATTCCCAAGGATTTGCATGAGCCAAGCCCCGCTTCCGAACGCCAACGGAGCCGAATACGGCGCGGACTCGATCAAAGTCCTCAAGGGCCTCGACGCGGTGCGCAAGCGCCCCGGCATGTATATCGGCGACACGGACGACGGCTCGGGCCTCCATCACATGGTCTACGAGGTGGTGGACAACGCCATCGACGAGGCGCTGGCCGGCCACGCGACGCGCGTGACGGTGACGCTGAACCCCGACGGCTCCTGCACCGTTACCGACAACGGCCGCGGCATCCCGACCGACATCCACACCGGCGAGGGCGTGTCGGCGGCCGAGGTGATCATGACCCAGCTCCATGCGGGCGGCAAGTTCGACCAGAACTCCTACAAGGTGTCGGGCGGCCTGCATGGGGTCGGCGTGTCGGTGGTGAACGCGCTGTCGCGCCGGTTGTCCTTGAAGGTCCGCCGCCACGGCAAGATCCACGAGATGAGCTTCAGCCACGGCGTCGCCGACGCGCCGCTGGAGACGACCGGCGACGCCGGTTCCGAGACCGGCACCGAGGTCACCTTCACGCCCCATACCGGCGACGCGGCGAGCGGGGCGACGTTCACGGGCGTCGTCGACTTCGACTACGCCACGCTGGAGCACCGCCTGCGCGAGCTCGCCTTCCTGAACTCGGGCGTGCGCGTCGTCCTGTCGGACCGGCGGCACGCCGACGAGAAGCGCGTCGAACTGTTCTACGAGGGCGGGCTCGAGGCCTTCGTGCGCTACCTCGACGCCGCCAAGAAGCCGGTCCTGTCGGCGCCGGTGGTGGTTCACGCGACGCGCGACGACATCACGGTGGAAGCGGCGCTCTGGTGGAACGACTCCTACCACGAGAACGTCTTGTGCTTCACCAACAACATCCCGCAGCGCGACGGCGGCACCCACATGGCGGGCTTTCGCAGCGCCCTGACGCGGCAGGTGACGGGCTACGCGGAGTCCTCGGGCCTCACCAAGAAGGAGAAGGTGACGCTGGTCGGCGACGACTGCCGCGAGGGACTGACCTGCGTCCTGTCGGTGAAGGTGCCGGACCCGAAGTTCTCCTCCCAGACCAAGGACAAGCTGGTGTCCTCGGAAGTCCGGCCGGCGGTCGAGGGCACGATGAACGAGGCGCTGGCCACCTGGTTCGAGGAGCATCCGGCCGAGGCCAAGGGCATCGTGGCCAAGGTTATCCAGGCGGCGGCGGCGCGCGAAGCGGCGCGCAAGGCGCGCGAAACCGTGCGCAAGGACGTGATGAGCGTTTCCACGCTGCCCGGCAAGCTCGCCGACTGCCAGGAGAAGGACCCGGCCAAATCCGAGATCTTCCTGGTGGAAGGCGACTCGGCCGGCGGCTCGGCCAAGGGCGCGCGCTCGCGCCAGAACCAGGCGATCCTGCCCCTGCGCGGCAAGATCCTCAACGTCGAGCGCGTCCGGTTCGACCGGATGATCTCGTCCGACCAGATCGGCACGCTGATCACCGCGCTCGGCACCGGCATCGGCCATGGCGAAGGCAACGCCTACGGCTTCAACGCCGACAAGCTGCGCTACCACCGGATCATCATCATGACGGACGCCGACGTCGACGGCGCCCACATCCGCACGCTGCTGCTCACCTTCTTCTTCCGGCAGATGCCGGAGCTCATCGAGCGCGGCTACGTCTACATCGCGCAGCCCCCGCTGTTCAAAGTCACCCGCAACAAGCAGTCGCAGTACCTGAAGAACGAGAAGGCGCTCGACGACTACCTGATCGCCGGCGGGCTCGACGACGTGACCCTGACGCTGGGAAGCGGCGAGGTGCGGGCCGGCCGGGACCTGCGCGGCGCCGTGGACGACGCGCTCACCGTGCGCGCCGTGCTCGCCGGCCTTCATTCGCGCTACGATAAGCGCCTGGTGGAGCAGGCGGCGGTGATGGGCGCCCTGGCGCCGGCCGTGGCCGGGGAGAACGCCCGAGCCGGCGAGCTGGCGGGCGCGATCGCCGGCCGGCTCGACGCCTTCGCCGAAGAGGGCGACGGGCCGTGGCGGGGCGAGGCCGACGACGAGGGCGGCTACCGCTTCGCGCGGCAGGTGCGCGGGGTCGAGGAGGTGCGGGCGCTCGACAGCGGCCTGATCCATTCGGCCGACGCGCTGGCGCTGAACCGCCTCGCCGAGCGGCTCGGCGAGGTCTACGCCGCCGGCTCGGCGACGCTGAAGCGGCGCGACGAGACGCGCGCGGTCGCCGGCCCCGGCGACCTGCTCGACGCCGTGCTGGAGGCCGGCCGGCGCGGCCTGTCGCTGCAGCGCTACAAGGGCCTCGGCGAGATGGACCCGGAGCAGCTCTGGGAAACGACGCTCGACCCGGCGGTGCGCTCGCTCCTGCAGGTGCGCGTCCAGGACGCGACGGACGCCGACCAGCTGTTCTCGCGCTTGATGGGCGACGAGGTCGAGCCGCGGCGCGAGTTCATCCAGGACAACGCCCTGTCGGTCGCCAACCTCGACATCTGAGCCGGCCCGTTGTCGGGGTCACCGAAGGTGACCCTGCTTCCGGGATGACTTGGTCCCGGCATTCACAGAAGATGACCTTGGCATGGCGCAGGGTCTCGACCCTGAGCCGGGTAGAGCTAGGCGTCGGGAACGATCTCTTTCGCCAGCGACTCGGAAGCGTCCGTCATCGACGGCGTTCGACGTTGCCGCCCCTCGCGAGCCCGCTTGAGTGGCTCCAAACGCTCGCGCAACGCTTCGATTCGCGCGATCTTCTCGCCGAACGTCAGTTTCGACAGTTTTCGACGCCCTTCCCGCTTCCTTTCGAGGATGTCGGAGACATCGGGGTAGCGGATCCTGCTCAAGGCTTCCTGTGTCCTGCTGCGCAATGGTTTTCGACCCCGAGGGAACGACAAAGTCCGTCCCATTCGTTCGACAGGTCATGCCGACGGAGAATCTCGCAGAGCCGGTCCAGATCCACCGCCTTCTCCTCCAGGAACTGCATGATCCGTATGCGGTCCTTGGGACGTCCGACCCGTAGGGCAGTGGCAACGATGTGCTCCGGCGTCAGAATGCGCGTTGAAACCTCGCCTTCGCTCTGCCCCATGTCGATGATGACCGACTGGGCTTCTTCCAGCGCTTCCACGTCCAGATCGTTCGCGACCGGCAGGAACTGCACGGGCCAGCCTTCGATCATGATGCCTTCCTCGTGGAAGTCCGTATAGCCCCTATCGAACAGGGAGGTCAGGATCGGACCCAGGGTGACAAGCCCGGATGGGCGGAGGTGACCTGCGCTCTCGAACGACACGAGGATGTCGAGATCCTCGGTGACGGTCGCTTCGACGTAGTTGAAGGCTGCGATCGCACCGCCAACGGCGTAGCTGGCGACTACCTTGTCCGCAACCAACGCGTTGAGGACTTCCAGGGTTTGCTTCATACCCATGACGTCGACCGACCAAGGCGATGTTGCTCACCATCATAGACCGCGCCGCGAAAGTCGCGAGTGCCGAACTTGGCTCTCCTTCGGAGCTGCAGTGGGTCAACCAATGTGGTCGCCGACACCTGCCGCGGCGCGGTCTATGATGGTG
>CAXUCL010000196.1:0-4528 GCA_964249395.1 uncultured Rhizobiaceae bacterium | reverse complement strand
CCGACGCGCCCCGGCCCACCGGCGAGGCGCGCGCGGTGGCCGGCACCAGCTTCGACTGCCGCGCGGCGCGCGCCGGGCGCGACGGGCCGCCGGGCGGCCTCGACCACAACTTCTGCCTTGGAACCGAGCGGCTCGAGGCACCGCGCCCCGTGGCGCGGCTGGCGTGCGAGGCGAGCGGCGTTTCGATGGAGCTCGCCACCACCGAGTGCGGCCTTCAGGTCTACGACGGCGCTTATCTCGACGGCCGGTTCGCGGGGCTCGACGGGCGGCCGATCGGCCGTCACGGCGCGATCGCGCTGGAGCCGCAGACCTGGCCCGACGCGCCGAACCGTCCCGGTTTTCCGCAAACGCTGCTGCGGCCGGGCGAGCGCTACCGGCACGAAAGCCGCTACCGCTTCGCGCGCGCTTGAGCCGCCGGAACCGGAAACGAACCGGCCGCCCGGCACGCGGCGGCGCCGTTTGAGCCGCTCTCCGGCCCGCCGCGTCCCGTTGCGGCGCAACAACGCCCGCCCGCCGCCGCCGCCGCCCGTTCATCGAATCGACAGGAATAACCGTGCATAGGCGGCGGACCGCTCGGGCGGGCCGCGGCGCCCGGATGGCGAGGCGGGCGATCCGTGCTAGGCTCGCGAGCAGGTGCAACACGCGAAGGGATCCCGCATCCAAGGCATGACCAGCTCTTTCTTTCCGGGTCCGCGCTTGTCGCGCCGCGCCGCGCTGAAGACGGGCGTCGCGGCGGCGGTTCTGGCGGCGACCGGCCGTTCCGCCGCCGCGCAGGACAACCCCGTTGTTCCCCCGGCGCCGGTTGCCGATCCCAACAGCGTCGCGGACTTCGACTTCGAGGGCTTCTCGGCCGCGATGCGCCGCCGCGCCGAGTCGCCCTTCGTTGAAAACCCGATCCAACTCCCGGAGACCGTCGCCAACCTTTCCTACGACGAGCACCGCGCCATTCGCTTCATCCCGGACCGGGCCGTGTGGCGGACCGATCCGATCAACTTCCAGCTCCACGCCTTTTATCCCGGCGCCTTGACCCGCGACACGACGCGGGTGTTCGTCGGCGACGGCCAACGCTTCCAGTTGCAGCAGTTCAGCGGCGCGGACTTCGAGTACCGCGCGCCCCTCGACCCGTCGCGGTTCCAGGGCCTGGTTCTGCCGGGCGTCGCGGGCTTCCGCCTCCACTACCCGCTGGAGCGGCCGGACTACTTCGACGAGCTCGTCACCTTCCTCGGCGCGTCCTACTTCCGGGCGCTCGGCATGGGCACGCGCTACGGCCTGTCGGCGCGGGGGCTGGCGATCAACACCGCGACGCAGACGCCTGAGGAGTTCCCGCGCTTCTCGGCCTTCTATGTCGTGAAGCCGCAGCCGGGCGAGACCGCGATCCGCTTGTTCGCCGAGCTCGATAGCCCGAGCCTGGCCGGCGCCTACTCGTTCACGATCCAGCCGGGTCCCGAAACGGTGATGGACGTCACCGCCCGCCTTTACTTCCGGGGCGGCGTGGAGCGGCTCGGCGTCGCGCCGCTGACCTCGATGTTCACCTTCGGCGAGAACGACCGGCGCACGCGCGACGACTTCCGGCCGGAGGTCCACGACAACGACGGGCTGGCGATCCACCGCCGCGGCGGCGAGCGGATCTGGCGCCCGTTGCGCAACCCCGAGCAGCTCGCGCTGTCCTATTTCCAGGAAACCTCGCCCGTCGCCTTCGGGCTCCTGCAGCGCGACCGCGATTTCTCGCACTACGAGGACGCCGAGGCGCGCTACGACATCCGCCCGTCCTTGATGGTGGAGCCGCTCGGCGACTGGGGCCGCGGCATGATCGAGCTCGTCGAGATCCCGACCCGGTCCGAGATCAACGACAACGTCGTCGCCTTCTGGGTGCCGGAAAAGCGCCCCGAGCCCGGCGCGCAGTACGAGTTCCGCTACCGGATGCGCTGGGGCCTCCAGCCGGAGGAGCCGTACGGCCTGGCGCGGGTGACGGGCACCTACGGCGGCGTCGGCGGCAACCCGGCCGACGAAACGCCGGCCGACACGCGGCGCTTCGTGATCAACTTCACCGGCGGCACCATCGGCAACCTGCCGCGCGACGCGCGGCTCGACCCGGTGGTCACCGTGCCGGACGCGGCCGAGCTCGTCCACACCGCGCTCGACCGCCTGCCGGACGGCGGCTGGCGCTTGTCGATCGAGCTCCGGCGCCGAAACGACGCCGCGATCGAGCTCAGCGCGAAACTATCGACCATGCAGCGCATTGTCAGCGAAACGTGGCTGTACCAGTGGACAGGCTCATGACGCACTCGGCCCTTCGTCCGCCGGCGCCGGCTGCCGGCTTCCACCGTTCGCCCGCCGCCGTTATCCTGCGGCCTGCTGCGCAGCCTCCATCGGTTTCGGCGATGCCCTCTCCCAAGATCCATCCGTGCGCCGGCGCGATCGTCGGCCGGCGCGACCTGTCGGACGAGGTCGTGCTGAGGGCGATCGCCGAGCGGCTGGCCTTCGAGCGCCGCGACGCGGCGCAGGCGCGCGTCGTGCTCGACGCGGCGCTGGCCGACAAGCAGATCGCGGTGAACTTCGTGCGCTCCCTCGCCTTGCCGATGCCGGCCGCGCCGCTGGCCATGCCGGTGCAGCCGCTCCTCGCCGAGAAGCCGGCATCGACGCCGAAACGCGGCCTCAAGAACCGGATGCTGGCCTTCTTCGCCTGACAAGGGCAAGACGGGCGGCGCGCCCGGGCGGCGTTCCGCCGCGCCGGTCCGGTGCCCCGTCGCCCATTGTCGCCCCGCCAACGGGATCTGCCCGCTTGATCGCGTTCCGCCGCTTCCTCTTCGCCGCGACCGCCCTCCTGCTCGCCGTGATCGCCGGCGGGCTGTTCGCGTCCGTCGTGACGGCGAGCGGCACCAGCCGGCTGCAGGTGCTGCAGGTCTCGCTCCTGACCATCTGCTGCGTCTGGCTCGCCTGGGGCTTCAACACGGCGGTGGCCGGCATCCTGTCGGCGCGCGGCGAGCGCAGCTCGGTGAGCGTGCCGACAACGCCGACCTTGTCGCGCACGGCGGTGCTCGTGCCGGTCTACAACGAGGACGCCGACTCGGTGTTCGCGCGCGTCGCCGCCATGATGGAGGGCCTGCGCTCGATCGGCCGGCTGGAAAGCTTCGACTTCTACGTCCTCAGCGATTCCACCCAGCCCGCCAAGGTCGAGGAGGAGCGGCGCTCGACCTTCACGCTGCTCGCGGAGCTGCGCGCCGCCGGCCACCTCTACTACCGCAACCGCGAGAACAACGTCGGCCGCAAGGCCGGCAACATCGCCGACTTCGTGACGAAATACGGTGGCGCCTACGAATACATGCTGGTGCTCGACGCCGATTCGCTGATGCGGCCGCAGACGATCCTCGAGATGGTGACGCGCATGGACGCCGAGCCCGATCTCGGCCTCCTGCAAACGCAGCCGCTGATCATCGGCCGCCAAACGCCCTTCGGCCGGGCGCTGCAGTTCTCGGCGGCGCTCTACTCGCCGTTCTTCTCGCGCGGCATCGCCTCGCTGCAGGGGCGCGAGGGGCCGTTCTGGGGCCACAACGCGATCATCCGCGTGCGCGCCTTCGCCGATTGCTGCGGCATGCCGAGCCTGCCGGGGGTGGCGCCGTTCGGCGGCCACATCCTCAGCCACGACTTCGTCGAGGCGGCGCTCCTGTCGCGCGGCGGCTGGCGGGTGCGCCTCGATCCGGACCTCGAAGGCTCCTTCGAGGAAGCGCCCTCCAACCTCATCGAATACGCCAAGCGCGACCGGCGCTGGTGCCAGGGCAACCTGCAGCACGGCCGCCTGGTGGTGGCGCCGCGGTTCAACCTGTGGAGCCGGATCGCGATGATCACCGGCATCATGGCCTACGCCGCCTCGCCGATCTGGTTGATGTTCATCGTGGTCAGCCTCCTCGACCCGATCATCGCCGCCGAGCCGAACTACTTCCCGGCCGACTCCCTGTTTCCGGTGTTCCCGACGCCGGAAACCGGCAAGGCGCTGCTGCTCCTGTTCGGCATCTTCCTGCTCCTGCTGCTGCCCAAAACCCTGATCGCCTTCGCCACCGCCTTCACGCCGCGCCGGCGCGCCTTCGGCAACACGCTCACGGTTCTCGCCAGCGCGACGGTGGAGCTCGCGATGACCAGCATCCTGGCGCCGGTGATGATGATGTTCCAGTCGAAGGCCGTGGCCGAAATCCTGATGCGCCTCGATTCCGGCTGGCCGTCCACCGACCGCGACGACGGCCGCCTGCCGCTCGCCGTCGCGTTCCGGGCGAGCTGGTGGATGGTGCTCGCTGGGCTGTCGCTGTTCGCGGTCACGCTCGTCTACTCGCCGCAGCTGGCGCTCTGGGTGCTGCCGATCGCCGGGCCGCTCGCGATCGCGCCCGTGCTGATCTCCCTCACCGGCGACCCGGCGCTCGGCCTGGCGCTGCAGCGCGCCGGCATCCTGTCGACGCCGTTCGAGCTCGATCCCGAGCCGGTGATCCGCGCTTCCGAAACCTGGCGCCGGCGCTTAGCGGCGCTGTCGGGCCGGCAC
>CAXUCL010000195.1:0-4595 GCA_964249395.1 uncultured Rhizobiaceae bacterium | reverse complement strand
GCGGCGTCGGCGGGGTGCCCGAGCCCGAGCAGCGCCGCGCCGACGCCGTTGGACGCGTCTGGCACCAGCAGCACCTCGCCGGCGCCCGCCTTGAAGCGACAGGCCTGCGCCCAGCGCCGCGCGGGCTCCGGCAGCGCGTCGAGGCCGTTCGCGCGCACCGCGTGAACCGGCCGCGCGCCCGTTTGCGTTGCTTCGCCCGCCATTCCGATCCGGTCCCGTGCCCGCTTCATCCATCGTCGGACAAGGTTAACGAACCATTGTCGCGCCGATCCGCGGCTTAGCCGGTTTGTTTCGGCGCCGCAAAGCTCGCGCTTCGGAGCCCCCAGCTTGCGTGTTTCCCGTTCCTCCCGGCCCGCGGCCCGAACCCTTCTCGCCGCGGCGGCGCTGGCCGCCGTCCTGACCGGCTGCAACCGGACGTCGCCGATGCACACCGGCTCCGTCAAAGGCGCCGGCGGGATCTCCGCGCGCTTCGAGCGGATGACGGACACCCAGCTGCGCGGCGCGGTGGACTCCTACGGCGCGGCCTACGCGAAGAACCCGAAGGATCGCGGCGCCGGCCTCGACTACGCGACGCTCTTGCAGATGACCGGCCGCAACGACCAGTCGCTGGCGGTGATGCGCCAGGTCGCCATCAGCCATTCGAAGGACCGCGAGGTCTTGGCGGCCTACGGCAAGGCGCTGGCGGCGGCGGGCGACCTGGCCAAGGCGCTGGAGACCGTGCGCCGGGCGCAGACCCCCGACCACCCGGACTGGCGGCTGTTCTCGGCGGAAGGGGCGATCCTCGACCAGCTCGGCAAGTCCGCGGAAGCGCGCGTCCTCTACCGCAAGGCGCTGGACCTGAAGCCCGACGAGCCGAGCGTCCTGTCGAACCTCGGCATGTCGCATCTCCTCGCCAACGATCCGAAGACGGCGGAAACCTACCTGCGCCAAGCGGTGGAGCGGCCCGGCGCCGACAGCCGCGTCCGGCAGAACCTGGCGCTCGTGGTCGGGCTGCAGGGGCGGTTCGCCGAGGCCGAGCGCATCGCGACGGCCGAGCTGTCGCCGGAGGACGCGACGGCGAACGTCGCGTACTTGCGCAAGATGCTCGTCCAGCAGAACACCTGGTCGATGCTGCGGGACGACAAGCCCGCGGCAAACAAGGCGGCCGGCAAGCCGACGGACGAGCGGGGCTGAAACCGGAGGGGCCGAAAGCCGCCGCCGCCGTTCGGGTCCTCCCGCCGCTCGCCCGTCACCCCGTGGCGGCCAGGACCTTGATCACCGCCGGTCCGAGGATCACCGCGAACAGCACGGGCAGGAAGAACAGGATCATCGGCACGGTCAGCTTGGGCGGCAGGCCGGCGGCCTTCTTTTCCGCCAGGTTCATGCGGTGGTCGCGGCTTTCCTGGCTGAGCACGCGCAGCGCGGCGCCGAGCGGCGTGCCGTAGCGCTCGGCCTGGATCAGCGCGGCGGTCGCCGCGCGCACGTTGTCGAGCCCGATGCGCAGGTTGAGGTTCTCGTAGCCGGTCTTGCGGTCCGACAGGTAGGCGAGCTCGGCCCCGAGCAGCACCAGCTCCTCGGCGAGCGGCACGGACTGGATGCCGATCTCCTCGGCGACGCGCCGGAACGAGGCCTCGATCGACAGGCCGGACTCGACGCAGATCAGCAGCAGGTCGAGCGCGTCCGGCCAGGCGCGCTGGATCGACAGCTGGCGTTTCTTCGACTTGTTGGTGACGTAGATGTTCGGCAGGTAGAAGCCGAGATACGCGACTGCGAGGCAGACCATGCCGCGGGTGGCGGCTGTCCAGTCGGCGAGCACCCCGATGCCGAAGACGTAGATCGCCGCGAGCGCGCCGGCGACGAGCGGCAGCGTCACGCGGAAGAACAGGAACAGTGTCAGCGGCTTCTGGCCGCGATAGCCGGCCTGGCGCAGCTTGGCGACGGTCTTCTCGTCGGCGAGCGCGTTGCGCAGGTTGAAGCGCTCCACGACCTTGGAGGCGATGCCCGAATCGTCGACCCGGCGGGCGCTGCCGCGGCCGCCGCGCTCCTTCTCCGAAGACATGCGGGCGCGCTCGCGGGCGCGCAGCAGCTCGCGCTCGAGCGCCACCGTCTTCATGCGGCTCTTCAGCTCGTTGCCCTGCAGCATCGGCGCGACCACCGAAACGAAGGTCGCGAACACGCACAAGGCGACCAGCGAGCCGACCAGCGCGCTCGACGACAGGCCGTAGGCGGCGAGGAACGTGTCCATCAGGCGTCTCCCCCGCTCGCGTCAGAAGTCGAAGTTGATCATCTGGCGCATCACCAGGACGCCGATCGACATCCACACGAGGCTGCCGCCGATGATCATGTGGCCGGTCGGGTGGGTGAAGAGGACCGAGATGTAGTCCGGCGTCGTCAGGTAGATCAGGCCGGCCACCGCGCCTGGCAGCGAGCCGATGATGCCGGCCGAGGCTTTCGCCTCCATGGACATCGCCTGGACCTTGGCCTTCATCTTCTTGCGCTCGCGCAGGACCCGGCTGAGGTTGCCGAGCGCTTCCGACAGGTTGCCGCCGGCCGTCGACTGGATGGCGATCACGATGGAGAAGAAGTTCGTCTCCGACAGCGGCATGTTCTGGTAGAGCCGCTCCACCGCCTCGCCGATCGGCACGCCGAGCTGCTGGGCCTCCACCACCTTACGGAACTCCGAGCGCACCGGCTCGGCGGCTTCCGTGGAGATCATGCGGAACGTGTCGTTCACCGGCAGGCCGGACTTCACGCCGCGCACGATCAGGTCGAGCGCGTCGGCGAACTCGTCGGAGAACTTCTTCATCCGCCGCCGCCGCCAGTAGCCGATGCCGAAGCGCGGCAGGCCGAGGCCACAGGCCGCGGCGGCGCCGAGCGCCACCAGCGGCGAGCCGGTGAACAGGTAGAACAGGACGAGGCCGACCGCGCCGCAGGCGACGCTCAGGCCGATGAACCGGCCGTCGCTGATCGTCAGGCCGGCCTGCTCGATCTGGCGGCGCAGGTTCGGCTTGTTGGCGTGGCGCGAGCGCTCCTTCTGGCGCAGGTCGATGTCCTTCAGCGAGTTCTGCAGCGTCTTGCGCCGCTTCACCGTTTCGGCGACGCGGTCGCGCGCGGCGTGCTTGGCGGCGCCGTCGGTCTCGGCGCGGGCGAACTGGCTGATGCGGGCGCTGTTCTTCTTTTCCGTGGCGATGCGCGGCTGCAGGACGACGTAGGCGAGGCTCGCGGCCGTGGCGGACGCGAGGAGCGCGAAGGCGAGAACGGAAAGCATCAGTGCCCGTCCTCCGGCGCGGACGCGTCCAGCGCCTTGGCCAGGCGCTGCTCCTCGTTGTAGTAGCGCGCCCGGTCCCAGAAGGCCGGCCGGCCGATGCCGGTGGAAACGTGCTGGCCGACGAGCTTGCCGGCCGCGTCCTCGCCGACGATGTTGTAGAGGAACAGGTCCTGCGTCGTGATCACGTCGCCTTCCATGCCGATCACCTCGGTGATGTGGGTGATGCGGCGCGAGCCGTCGCGCAGGCGCGCGGCCTGGATGATGACGTCCACCGAGCCGACGATGATCTCCTTCACGGTGCGCGGCGGCAGCGAGAAGCCGCCCATCGCGATCATCGACTCCATGCGGTTCAGGCATTCGCGCGGGCTGTTGGAGTGGATCGTGCCCATCGAGCCGTCGTGGCCGGTGTTCATCGCCTGCAGGAGGTCGAACACTTCCGGGCCGCGCACCTCGCCGACGATGATCCGCTCGGGCCGCATGCGCAGGCAGTTCTTCACCAGGTCGCGCATGGTGATCTCGCCCTCGCCCTCGATGTTGGGCGGGCGCGTTTCCAGGCGCACCACGTGCGGCTGCTGCAGCTGCAGCTCGGCCGTGTCCTCGCAGGTGATGACGCGCTCGTCGGTGTCGATGTAGCGGGTCAGGCAGTTCAGGAGCGTCGTCTTGCCCGAACCCGTGCCGCCCGAAATGATGATGTTGCAGCGCACGCGGCCGATGATCTGCAGGATCTGCGCGCCGGCCGGCGAGATGGCGCCGAACTTCACCAGCTGGTCGAGGGTCAGCTTGTCCTTCTTGAACTTGCGGATGGTGAGCGTCGCGCCGTCGAGCGCCAGCGGCGGGGCGATGACGTTGACGCGCGAGCCGTCCGGCAGGCGCGCGTCGCAGATCGGCGAGGACTCGTCGACGCGGCGCCCGACCTGGCTGACGATGCGCTGGCAGATGTTGAGGAGCTGCATGTTGTCGCGGAAGCGGACGTTGGTCTCGATCACCTTGCCGCTGACCTCGATAAAGGTGCGGTTCGGGCCGTTCACCATGATGTCGGCGATGTCGTCGCGCGCCAGCAGCGGCTCCAGCGGCCCGTAGCCGAGGATGTCGTTGCAGATGTCGGTGAGCAGGTCCTCCTGCTCGGCGATGGTCATCGCGAAGTTCTTGATCGCGATGATGTCGTTGACGATGTCGCGGATCTCCTCGCGCGCCGACTCGTTGTCGAGCCGGGCGAGCTGGCTGAGGTCGATCGTGTCGATCAAGGCGGTGAACACCTGCCCCTTGATCTGGAAATAAGCGGCCGGCCGCTCGTCAACCGCCGGGGCGGGGGGCGGCGGCGCCGGGGGAGCGGCGGAGCGCGCCGGCG
>CAXUCL010000194.1:0-4651 GCA_964249395.1 uncultured Rhizobiaceae bacterium | reverse complement strand
CGCCATTTCGGCGTCGATCTCGTCGACCACCGCCTGCAGGAGCCCCTGCTTGTCGCCGAAGTTGTGGTAGAGCGCGCCGCGTGTCAGGCCGGCCTCGGCGGTGAGGTCGTCCATCGAGGCCGCGGCGAAGCCCTTCGCGGCGAAGGCGGCTCGCGCGGCGCGCACGAGCCGGGCTCGGGTTTCGGCCACCCTGTCCGCGCGTCGCCTGGCGACCACCCCCACCGCGTCCTCCGACCAGATACATACGCGTCGTATGCTTGACAGACCCTCTGCCGGCGCCGATGTAGCCGCATACGACACGTATGACAACGGAGACGCACCATGGCCAAACGCGACGCGATCTTTCCCGCCGGGCGACAGGCGCTTTACGAGCGGAACCGCTATTCCGCGGCGGTGCGCACGGGCGACCTCCTGTTCGTGTCCGGCCAGGTCGGCAGCCGCGCCGACGGCTCGCCCGAGCCGGAGTTCGCGGCGCAGGTCCGGCTCGCCTTCGCGAACCTTCGCGCCGTGCTCGCCGCCGCCGGCTGCACCTTCGACGACGTGGTGGACGTCACCACCTTCCACACCGACCCGGAAGCGCAGTTCGCCGCGGTGATGGCGGCGAAGGACGAGGCGTTCGCTGAGCCGCCCTTCCCGAACTGGACCGCGGCGGGCGTCAACTGGCTGGCGGGCTTCGACTTCGAGATCAAGGCGATCGCGCGGATCCCGCCGGCAAGTGCCTGAGCGCGGCGCCGCTTGGCGGCGGGCGCTCGCGGTGCTAGCGGCCTCGCTCGCATGACCGACACGCTTCGCAGTCCCGCCGCGCTGGCCAGCGCCGGCCTGATCCCGCTCGACCGGGTCGCCGCCCTGGAACGGGTCGCGGCCCGCTACGCCGTGGCCCTCACCGCGGACGTCGCCGCGCTCGTCGAGTCGCCCGACGACGGCATCGGCCGGCAGTTCCTGCCGAGCGCCGAAGAGCTCGTGGAGGCGCCGGAGGAGCGGGCCGACCCGATCAACGACGCGGCGCATGCGCCCGTGCCGGGGATCGTCCATCGCTACCCGGACCGCGTGCTGCTGAAGCCGTTGCACGTCTGCCCGGTCTACTGCCGCTTCTGCTTCCGCCGCGAGGTGGTCGGCCCGGCGGGCTTGGGGAGCCTCGACGACGCGGGACTCGCGACCGCGTTGGACTACATCCGCGACCGGCCGGCGATCTGGGAGGTGGTGGTCACCGGCGGCGACCCGTTCCTTCTGTCGCCGCGCCGGCTGGAGGCGATCGCGGCCGGGCTCGCCGCAGTCCCGCACGTCGCGGTGCTGCGCTTCCACACCCGCGTGCCGGTGGTCGACCCCGCCCGGGTGGACGCGGTTCTCGTCGCGGCGCTGAAACGCTTCGGCCGGGCCGTGTTCGTCGCGCTGCACGCCAACCATCCGGCCGAGTTCGCGCCGGCCGCGCGCGGAGCCATCGCCCGCCTGGTGGACGCCGGCGTGCCCGTGCTCGGCCAGACGGTGCTCCTGAAGGGCGTCAACGACGACCCGGCGACGCTGGAGGCGCTGATGCGGCGCTTCGTCGAGAACCGGATCAAGCCCTACTACCTGCACCAGGGGGACCTGGCGCCCGGCACGGCGCACCTGCGCACCACGCTGGCGGCCGGGCAGGACTTGATGCGGGATTTGCGCGGCCGCGTTTCGGGTCTCTGCCAACCGACCTACGCGCTCGACATCCCGGGCGGCCACGGCAAGGTGCCGATCGGGCCGAACTACCTCGAAGCCTCGCCGGACGGCTGGACGGTGACCGACCCGCAGGGCGAGCGGCACCGCTACCCGCCGGCGCCCTGACAGGCCGCCGGACACGCGAACGGCCGGTCCGTGTGGGGACGGGCCGTTGGTTCGTGCGCGGGTGCGTGGCGGGGGGTAAGGCGGGGGGGAGCGCGATCAGGGGTAGAAGCGCGGTCCGACGCGGCCGCGCGACACTTCGCGCTCGCGGTATTCGAGGTCGACGAGCGAGGTGGACTCGCTCAAGTACTTCTCCACCGGGTCGACCCGGTTGGGGCGAAAGGCGTTCTTCAAGGTGCGGGCGAGGCCCATGATCGTTCTCCTTGTTCGATGAGGAGAATATGGGCGCCGCCCGGTTTTGCTGCAACGCAGCATGGCGCATGCCACCCATGCGCGCTGCGGGACGGCGGGCGGGCGGGCGTCCGGTTGTCAGACTCTAAGTCCGGCTCGACAGGCCGAGCCTGGCCAGCGCGTCGGCGACGACCGCGTTTGGCGCCGCGTCCACCGACACCGTGACGCCCGGCTCGTCGGCCGCCAGCGGCTCGAGGTCGGCGAGCTGCGAGGCGAGCAGCGAGGCCGGCATGTAGTGGCCGCGCCGCTCGGCGATGCGCTCGGCAATGAGCGTCGGGTCCGCCGTCAGGAACACGAAGCGCACGTCGGCGTCCGCCCCGCGCAAGGTGTCGCGATACGCGCGCTTCAGCGCCGAGCAGGTAGCGACGGTGCTTTCGCCCTCGGTCGCCCGGCCGCTCATCCAGTCGCGGATCGCCTCCAGCCACGGCCGGCGGTCGGCGTCGGTGAGCGGCGTGCCCCCCTTCATCTTGGCGACGTTGGCGGGCGGATGGAAATCGTCGCCCTCGGCGAAGCGCCAGCCGAGCGCGGCGGCGAGGCCCTTGGCCACCGTGGTCTTGCCGACCCCGGACGTTCCCATCACCACGAGGGCGACGGGCCGATGTTCGCTCGATTTCATCCCGGTCGTCACCGCAGCCGCTTGGCGATGACCAGCGTCAGGAAGCCGCCCGCGAGCAGCATCGCCGGTCCGGCCGCGAGAAGCGCGAATTCCGCGGCGGTCATCGGCTCAACTCCTGTCGGACGTGGCGGCGTCCCGCGAAACGTAGGGCCAAGCCGGCGACGATGCAAACGGCCGAAACGCCGGTCACCGCAAGGAACGGCGTTCCAGCCGGCAACGATCCGAACAGGAAGCCCGGCAACGGCGCGATGCCGCCGGCGATCGTGGATGCCGACGGCGATGTTGTCGACGAACGTCCCGGTGAGCTTGACCGCTTCTTCGACCGGCTTTGGCACAAACGTCCTGAATGGCGGCAGATCGCGGTTCGTCGGCAGACTCATGTCGGACCCGGCGTCACAACGGCTTGACGATCACCAGGACCACGATCAGCGCCAGAATCGCGAACGGCACCTCGTTCATGATCCGCCAATGGCGCGACGAGCGCGTGTTGCGGTCTTCGGCGAACTTTCGCCGCGCCGCCGCGAAGTAGCCGTGCAGGCCCGACATCGCCACCACCAAGGCGATCTTGGCGTGCAGCCAGCCGCCCTGGAAGCCGTAGACGTGCCAGGCGAGGAACAGGCCGGCGGCCCAGGTGACGAGCATCGCCGGATTGGCGATGCCGCGCAACAAGCGCCGCTCCATCACCTTGAAGGTCTCGGCCTGCGGCGTGCCCGGCCCGGCCTCGGCGTGGTAGACGTAGAGGCGCGGCAGGTAGAGCATCGCCGCCATCCACGCGATCATCGCCAAAAGGTGGACGACCGTCACCCAGGCGTCGACGTCCGCGATCATTCCGGTCTCCCAAGCACCGCGGTCGCCTTGCCGCCCCGGACGCGGCGCACCAGCGCCTCGACGTGGGCGATCGGCGCGTCCGGCGTGATGCCGTGGCCGAGGTTGAACACCAGCGGGCCGGCCCCGAGCTCGGCGAGGATCGCGTCGACGCCCTCGTCCAGCGCCCGGCCGCCCGCCACCAGCCGCAGCGGGTCGAGGTTGCCCTGCACGGCGCCATGCTGCTGCAGCGCGCGGGCCGTCGCGGCCGGCACCGTCCAGTCGAGGCCGACGGCGTCGACCCCGGTTTCCCGGCGGTACGCCTCCAGCATCGCGCCGGCGCCCTTGGCGAAGCCGATGACCTTCGCCGCCGGCCGCTCGGCGCGCACCCGCTCGACGATGCGCTTCATCGGCCGGATCGCGAAGCGGCGGAACGAGCTCTCGTCGAGCACGCCGCCCCAGGACTCGAACACCTGCACGCAGTCCGCCCCGGCGCCGAGCTGGCGCAGGAGGTGGGCGGCGCTCATCTCGGCCAAGAGTTCGAGCAGCCGGTCCATCCGCTCCGGGTCGCGATACGCGAACAGGCGGCTTGGCGCCTGGTCCGGCGTGCCGCGCCCGGCGATCATGTAGGTCGCCACCGTCCAGGGCGCGCCGCAGAAGCCGATCAGCCCGGTTTCCGCCGGCAGGGCGGCGCGGATGCGCCCCACCGCCTCGATCACCGGGGCAAGGTGCGCCTCGGCTCGGGCCGGGTCGAGCCGGTCGACGTCGGCCAGATCCAGCGGCACGAGGCGCGGCCCCTCGCCCTCCACGAAGCGCAGGCCTCGCCCCAGCGCGTCCGGGATCAGGAGGATGTCGGAGAACAGGATCGCGGCGTCGAAGCCGAAGCGCCGGATCGGCTGCAGCGTCACCTCCGTCGCGAGCTCGGGATTGTAGCAAAGGTCGAGGAAGGAGCCGGCCTTCGCCCGCGTCGCCTTGTATTCGGGCAGGTAGCGGCCGGCCTGGCGCATCAGCCAGAGCGGCGGGGGGTTCACCGTCTCGCCGTTCAGCACCCGCAGGAGAGCCCTGTCGGCCATTCCGCCTTCCCTCTTCTTCAAAGAAATCCTTTTGGAAAAGGATTCTTCTCTTGTGAGT
>CAXUCL010000193.1:0-4654 GCA_964249395.1 uncultured Rhizobiaceae bacterium | reverse complement strand
CCCCCCCCCCCCCCCCCCCCCCCCCCCCCCCCCCCCCCCCCCCCCCCCCCCGCGGCCGCAACGGCTTTGCTGCATTGCAACCAAGCGCGACTTGGCCTTACGTCGTGGCCTGTTCGCTCGCTCGCACGCCGGATCGAATCGCCCATGCCCATCGCCAAGATCCTCGTCGCCAACCGTTCCGAGATCGCGATCCGGGTGTTTCGCGCCGCGAACGAGCTGGGGCTTCGCACCGTCGCGATCTGGGCGGAGGAGGACAAGCTGGCGCTGCACCGCTTCAAGGCGGACGAGAGCTACCAGGTCGGGCGCGGCACGCACTTGCCCCGCGACCTCGGGCCGATCGAGAGCTACCTGTCGATCGAGGAGGTGATCCGCGTGGCGAGGCTGTCCGGCGCCGACGCGATCCATCCGGGCTACGGGTTGTTGTCGGAGTCGCCCGAGTTCGTCGACGCCTGCGTCGACGCCGGTCTCACCTTCATCGGTCCGAGCGCCGACACGATGCGCCGGCTCGGCAACAAGGTGGCGGCGAGGAACCTCGCGGTGGAGATCGGCGTCCCCGTGGTGCCGGCGACGGGTCCGTTGCCGGACGACCTGGCGGAGGTCGCCCGGCTCGCGAGCGCGATCGGCTATCCCTTGATGCTGAAGGCGTCCTGGGGCGGCGGCGGGCGCGGCATGCGCGCGATCCGGGCGGAGGCCGACCTCGCGCGCGAGGTGACGGAGGCCAGGCGCGAGGCCAAAGCCGCCTTCGGCAAGGACGAGGTGTATCTGGAGAAGCTGGTGGAGCGCGCCCGCCACGTCGAGGTGCAGGTGCTCGGCGACCGGCACGGCACCGTGGTGGACCTGTTCGAGCGCGACTGCTCGATCCAGCGGCGCAACCAGAAGGTCGTGGAGCGCGCGCCGGCGCCCTACCTGACGGACGCCGAGCGCCGCGAGATCGCCGGCTACGCGAGGCAGCTCGCCGAGGCCACGGCTTACGTCGGCGCCGGCACGGTGGAGTTCCTGCAGGACGCCGACACCGGCGCCTTCTACTTCATCGAGGTGAACCCGCGCATCCAGGTCGAGCACACGGTCACGGAAGCGGTGACCGGCATCGACATCGTCAAGGCGCAGATCCACATCCTCGACGGCCACCGCATCGGCACGCCGGAGTCGGGCGTGCCGCGGCAGGCCGACATCCGCCTGAACGGCCACGCCCTGCAGTGCCGCATCACGACGGAAGACCCGGAACAGAACTTCATTCCCGACTACGGCCGCATCACCGCCTATCGCGGCGCCACGGGCTTCGGCATCCGGCTCGACGGCGGCACGGCCTATTCCGGCGCCTTCATCACCCGCTTCTACGACCCGCTGCTCGAGAAGGTCACGGCCTGGGCGCCGTCGCCGGCCGAGGCGATCGCGCGGATGGACCGGGCCTTGCGCGAGTTCCGCATCCGCGGTGTCGCGACGAACCTGACCTTCCTCGAGGCGATCGTCGCGCACCCGGCGTTCCGCAGCAACAGCTACACGACGCGCTTCATCGACACGACGCCGGAGCTGTTCGCCCAGGTGAAGCGGCGCGACCGAGCGACGAAGCTCCTGACCTACCTTGCCGACGTCACCGTGAACGGCCATCCGGAAACCCGGAGCCGGCCGCGGCCCTCACGCGACATCGCCCCGCCCGTCGCCCCCGCCTTCCATGCCGAGATCGCCGACGGCTCGCGCCAGCGCCTCGAACAGCTCGGCGCGAAGGGCTTCGCCGACTGGATGCTTCAGCAGCGCCAGGTGCTCGTCACCGACACCACCATGCGCGACGGCCACCAGTCGCTGCTCGCCACCCGCATGCGCACCCACGACATCGCGGGCGCCGCGGACGCCTACGCGCGTGGCCTGCCGCAGCTCCTCTCCCTCGAATGCTGGGGCGGGGCGACCTTCGACGTTTCCATGCGCTTCCTCACCGAGGACCCGTGGGAGCGCTTGGGGCTGATCCGGGAGCGGGCGCCGAACATCCTCCTGCAGATGCTGCTGCGTGGGAGCAACGGCGTCGGCTACGCCAACTATCCCGACAACGTCGTGCGCTACTTCGTGGACCAGGCCGCCCGGAACGGCATCGACCTGTTCCGCGTCTTCGACTGCCTGAACTGGGTGGAGAATATGCGCGTCTCGATCGACGCGGTGGTGGAGAGCGGCAAGCTGTGCGAGGGGGCGATCTGCTACACGGGCGACCTCCTGTCCGCCGCGCGGCCGAAATACGACCTCCGATACTACGTGGCGCTCGCCAAGGAACTGGAGCGGGCCGGCGCCCACGTCCTCGGCGTCAAGGACATGGCGGGCCTGATGAAGCCCGCCGCCGCGCGCGCCCTGTTCACCGCGCTGAAGGAGGAGGTCGGCTTGCCGATCCACTTCCATACACACGACACCAGCGGCATCGCGGCGGCGACGGTGCTCAGCGCCGTGGACGCCGGGGTCGACGCGGTGGACGCGGCGATGGACGCCCTGTCCGGCAACACCTCGCAGCCCTGCCTCGGCTCGCTGAACGAGGCGCTGATCGGCCATCCGCGCGATCCCGGCCTCGATCCGGGGGCGATCCGGCGCATCTCCTTCTACTGGGAAGCGGTGCGCAACCAGTATGCCGCCTTCGAAAGCGACCTGAAAGGGCCGGCTTCAGAAGTCTACCTGCACGAGATGCCGGGCGGGCAGTTCACCAACCTGAAGGAGCAGGCGCGCTCGCTGGGCTTGGAAACGCGCTGGCACGCGGTGGCCCAAGCCTACGCCGACGTGAACCTGATGTTCGGCGACATCGTTAAGGTGACGCCGTCCTCCAAGGTGGTCGGCGACATGGCGCTAATGATGGTGGCGCAGGACCTGACGGTCGCCGACGTCGAGGACGAGAGCCGCGACGTCGCCTTTCCGGACTCGGTGGTGTCGATGCTGCGCGGCGACCTCGGGCAGCCGCCGGGCGGCTGGCCGCCGGCGCTGCAGCGGAAAGTCCTGAAGGGCGAAGCGCCGGTCACGGCGCGGCCGGGCTCGCTCATCGCGCCCGCTGATCTCGACGCGGAGCGGGCGAAGGCGGAGGAGAAGCTCGGTGCCAAGCTCAGCGACCGGGACTTCGCGTCCTGGCTGATGTATCCGAAGGTCTTCGCCGACTTCCACGCCGCGCAGGAAACCTACGGCCCGGTGTCGGCGCTGCCGACGCCGAACTACTTCTACGGGATCGCCCACGAGGACGAGATCCTCGTCGAGATCGAGCGCGGCAAGACGCTGGTGGTCCGCTGCCTCGGGACGGCGGACACGGACGAGAAGAACAAGAAGACCGTGTTCTTCGAGCTGAACGGCCAGCCGCGGCGCATCAAGGTGCCGGACCGCGCGAGCAACGGCGGCAACAAGGCGCGGCCGAAGGCCGAGCCCGGCAACGCCCTCCACGTCGCCGCGCCGATGCCAGGCGTCGTCTCGACGCTCGCGGTCGCCGCCGGCCAGAAGATCCGAACCGGCGACGTGCTCCTGTCGATCGAGGCGATGAAGATGGAAACCGTGCTCCACGCCGACCGCGATGGCACGGTGGAAGCGGTCCACGTCAAGGCCGGCGACCCGATCGACGCCAAAGACCTGCTGGCGGTGCTCACGGCGGGGTGACTCGAAAACCGCCTTCGACGTTTCGATTGCACGATCTTGCATGTTTGCATCGGGTTGTGCATGAAGCGTCGCCATGGCCGAAGCCGATCTGCTCACCTTCCAGCGTCGCGCCGCGATCGCGGACCGCCTGCGCCGCGACGGCCGCGTGCTCGCCGGCGCCTTGGCGGAGGTGTTCGGCGTGTCCGAGGACACGGTGCGGCGCGACTTGCGCGAAATGGCGGCGGCGGGGCTGTGCCGCCGCGTCTACGGCGGAGCGCTGCCGGTGGCGCCGGAGGACGGCTCGATCGGCCGGCGCCTCGGCATCCATGCGGGCGCCAAGGCCGCGCTGGGACGCGCCGCGGCGGGTCTCGTGCCGGCCGGCTCGCTGGTGTTCATCGATGCCGGCTCCACCAACGTCGCGGTCGCGCAGGCGTTGTCGGAAACCGCCTCGCTGACGGTTGCCACCAACGCGCCGGCGGTCGCCGCGGTGCTGGCCGAGAAGCCGGGCATCGCGACCATCGTGCTCGGCGGCCGTCTCGATCCGCGCACCGGTGCCTGTCTCGGCCCCGGAACGATGCGGGAGATCGAGCGCCTGCGCCCCGCCGTCGCGATCCTCGGAGCCTGCGGCGTCGACGCGGAGGCCGGCATTACCGCGCACGACTTCGCGGAAGCCGAGCTGAAAGCCGCCGCGGCGGGCCGCGCGGCGCGCGTGATCGTCGCGGCGACCGACGACAAGCTCGGCACGGCCGCCCCGTTCGCCGTCGCCCCCGCCGGCTGGGTCGGCACGCTGGTGATCGGCGTCGCCTGCGACCCGAGCCGCCTCGCGCCGTTCGAGGCGCAGGGCGTCGTTGTCGTGCGGGCGGACGATTGCGCACCCGTTCCCGGCGTCGCCGCGACGGTCCGGGGGCGGCCCCGCGCCGTCGCGGAAAATTCGAGATCGAGGACGAGGGCATGACCAAGCTCGAGACGCCTTCCGGCTACGGCCTTTCGCCGCGCGCGCCGGCCGAGGCGCGCGACGACGCCCGCCACCGCCTCGCCGTGTCGCTGGCCTTTCTCGCCAACGGCCTCA
>CAXUCL010000192.1:0-4684 GCA_964249395.1 uncultured Rhizobiaceae bacterium | reverse complement strand
GGCGAGCTCGCGGTGCGCATCGGCGTCCACACCGGCCCGGCCGTCGGCGGCATCATCGGCACCAAGAAGTTCTTCTACGACGTTTGGGGCGACACGGTGAACCTCGCGAGCCGCCTGGAGGAAGCCTGCGAGCCGGGCCGCGTCCACGTGTCCGCCGCGGCGAAAGCCGCCGCCGGTTCGGGTTTCCGCTTCGAAGCGAGGCCGCCGGTCGCCTTGCGCGGCAAGGGCCGGATGGAGACCTTCTACCTCGCCGCGTCCTGACCGCGCCGCACGGGCGGTCGTCGCGCGCAGACGGAATCGCGGCGGAAAGGCAACCCCCGCCCGGCGCTTACCGTTGGCGGCCCGAACCTTTCGTCCGAACCGGAGCGCCCGCCATGCCCATCCTGCGCCGCCTTTGCCTCGCCGCCGTCCTGGTCGCCCCGGCAGCGCTCGCCGCCTGCAACAACGAAACGCCGCCCGCCCAGGTCGGCGCGGGCGCCGGCCCGACGAACAACACGGCCGCGCCGAGCGGGCGCGTGACGACGCAGGACGAAGCCAAGCGGACCGGCGGCGGCACCTGATCCGGAACGGTCGGCGCCGCCGCGCCGCGCGCTGGAGCCGCCACCGTTAAACATCCGGTTGATCCGCGGCTGCGCGTCGCCCGCCGTTGTGCCATGGCTGGCGCAGCGCATCCCGGCCGGACACGTCATGACGAAGCAGCGACCGCGGGAAGAACGCATCGACCTGATCCGCGGCGCGTCGCTGCTGCTGATCTTCGCCGCCCACTGCAACTTCGCCTTCTCGGCCGCGGTCCAGCAGAGCCGCGGCTTCGCCGACGCCTCGGAACTGTTCGTGCTGATGGCCGGCATGTCGGCGGCGCTCGCCTACCGGCCGGCGGGCCCCCCCCGCCGCCTCGACGCCGTGCCGCTGCGGCGCATCTACGGGCGGGCGCTGCGCCTGTACGCCACGCACCTCCTGCTCGTCGGCGCCCTCCTCGCGGCGGCTTTCCTGCCGTCGGCCACCGACCCGTCCCGCCCGTTGATCGGGCCGGCCGTTCTGGCCGCCTGGCAGGTGGACGGCCTTCACGCCCTGCCGACCCTGGCGGCGAACGTCCTGGCGCTGCGCTTCATGCCGGCCGATCTCGACATCCTGCCGCTCTACGTCCTGCTGCTCGGCGCGTTGCCGATCGTGATCCTTCTGGAAGCGCGGTCGGCGGGACTGCTGCTCGGCGCCTCGGTCGGGCTCTGGTGTGCGGCGGGCTTCGAGCACGTCAACCTGCCGAACTTCGCGCAAACGAACCGCGAATGGTTCTTCGATCCCTTGTCCTGGCAGCTGGTGTTCGTGCTCGGCTTCCTGCTCGGCGCGCGGCTGAAGCGCGGGCGGGAGCCGCTGCCGTTCGGGCGTCACGCGTTCGCGCTCGCGCTCCTCTTCGTTCTCGTCGCGATCCCGGCGAACCTCGTCCTGCACTTCACCAGCCTCGGCGGCGCCCTCGTCGCGGAGCATCACGCGCTCACCGCCGCGATGGTGTCGAAGCCCTTCTGCGGCGCGCTGCGGGTCCTGAACGCGCTGGCGCTGGTCTACGTGCTCTGGAACCTCGACGCGGTGCGCCGCTTGGCGCGCGCGCCGGTGGCCGAGCCGCTGCTGGTGATCGGCCGGCACAGCCTGCCGGTGTTCGCGGCGGGGCTGGTCTTGTCCACCGCCGCGCAGGGGCTCATGGCGTCGGGATTGCCCGCGTCGCTGCCGTTGCAGCTCGCGCTGCTGATCTTCGGCTGCCTCGTGCAGCTGCGCGTCGGCGCGTGGCGCGAGCGGCGGCGGCGCCTCGCGTCGCGCCGTCCGGCACCTGGCCTGTTCGCCGCCGCGCGTTAGAACCCGTTCCGCCGGCCGGACGGCGTGGCGGGAAGCGAGGGGCGATGGCGAGGCTCGACCAGAGCGGCGACTGGGCGCGCAAACACGCGCCGAGCCTGGAGGAGATCGAGGCGCTGGCGCTCGCCGCCTATGCCGGCCTGCCCGACGAGTTCCGCCGGCTTTCCGGCGACATCCGCTTCCATGTCGCCGACTTTCCGGAGGACCAGATCGTCGAGGCGATGGACCTGGAATCCCCGTTCGACATCCTCGGCTTGTTCGAGGGGCGGCCCGTGGCCGAGGCCACCGTCGCGCAGACCGGCGAGCTGCCGAACCCCATCCTGCTCTACCGCCGCCCGATCATCGACTACTGGGCCGAGCACGCCGAAGCGCTGGGCGACCTGGTTTCGCACGTCCTGATCCACGAGATCGGCCACCATTTCGGCCTGTCCGACGACGACATGGAGCGGATCGAGGCGCTGGCGGGGTAGGGTGGCGTCATGCGGCTCGGTCGCTGCGGCGCCGTTTCACGAACCGGCGGACTCGTCCGGTCGTTTTCGCGAGCCGTGAAAGATCGTGAGGATTTCGACCCGTTCTCGCAACCGGTACGTCGCGACGTAAGGGGTGCCGGTTACGACGAGGCGGCGGGTCCGGCCGTCCCCGCTTTCGCGACCCATCCTTGGATGATAGGCCAGAGCCGCAACCGACTCCGCGATGCGTCGCACCACCCTGTCGGCGGCCTTTGGATTGTCGAGAGCGATATAGTCGCCGATGTCGTTCAGGTCGCTGATGGCCGTTTCCGTCCAGAACAGTTCATCCATTCGGGACGAACTTCTGGATGACCTGGCGAACGCGTTCGGCCGAGGCGAAGCGGCCCGCGTCGGCTTCGCGCAGCGCATGTTCGATCTTCGCTTGCTGCCAGAGGCGCACCTCCGCGGTCGGCTCTTCTGGGGAAGACGCCACGGCGTCTTCATGACTGATGTCGGGGTTCGGCTCCATGCCGTCATGATGCCATGCGCGCCGGTCGCCGAAAAGGGGCCGGCCTCGACCGCTCGCAAGCGTCAACCGGCGCCGTGCAGGTCCAGGCCCCAGAACAGGCTCGGCGGCAGCGGCGCCCACCAGCCGGTCGGCACCCCGGCCGCCCGGAGCGCGGCGGCCGTCCAGGTGTTGCAGCCGAGGAACAGGTTGAAGCCGCCCTCCGCCTCGTAGAACAGGTCGAAGGCGCCGTAGCCGGCGCCGGGAAGCAACCGCGGCGCGCCGTCCGGTTCCCGCGCGAAGCTCGCCTCGACGAAGCGCAAGAGCGCCTCGTGCGCGGTTGCGGACACGGCGAGCGTCCGCACGTTCGCGGTGTCGCCGACGCGCATCGCGCCGCCGAGCGCCACGTGCATCACCGAGCGGTCCCAGGTCGCCGAGCGCCACACGGCGCGCGCCGTCAGCCGGTCCCAGGTCGGCGTTTCGGTGTAGAAGGTCCGCCCGCCCCAGCCGATCGCCAGCGCTCGCACGTTCGGATGCCCGAGCGGCAGGCCGTCGCGCGCCAGGAAGCCGAAGCGCCGGATGAGCTCGGGCGTCGCCGGCAGGACGATGTCGGTGTGGATGGGATTTGCCACCACGTAGACGGTGTGCGCCGGCGCGCCGTCGGTGGCGCGGTCGTGCGCCGCGACGCCGCCGGCCGGCACGACGACGCCCGCCGCCAGGAGAACGGCGAGGCCGGCCGCCAGCGCGAGCAGCGCCATCGTCCCCTTGCGCAACGCCGTTCGGACTCGCCGCAAACCCGTTCCTTTCCGATCCGACGCGGCGGCTTCGCCGCGGCGGTTTCTTTCCTCGTCGTCGGCGAAGGTGTATCGGGTGCGGCCGGAGAAAGCCAAGTCGCGAGGACGGGCGCCATGCAGAAGTTCACGAGCCTCACGGGCGTCGCCGCGCCCATGCCGGTGATCAACGTCGACACCGACATGATCATCCCGAAGGACTACCTGAAGACCATTAAGCGCACCGGACTGGGCAAGGGCCTCTTCGCGGACCTGCGCTACGGGCCGGACGGTGCCGAGAACCCGGACTTCGTCTTGAACAAGCCGGCCTACCGCAACGCGGTGATCCTGATCGCCGGCGACAACTTCGGCTGCGGCTCGTCGCGCGAGCACGCGCCCTGGGCGCTCGGCGACTTCGGCATCCGCTGCGTGATCTCGACCTCGTTCGCCGACATCTTCTACAACAACTGCTTCAAGAACGGCATCCTGCCGGTGGTGGTGTCGCCGGAGGTCTTGGCGCTCCTGATGGACGACGCGGCGCGCGGCGCCAACGCGCGGGTCTCGGTCGACCTCGAATCGCAGACGATCCGTGGCCCGGACGGCGGCGAGGTCCGGTTCGACATCGACCCGTTCCGCAAGCACTGCCTCCTGAACGGCCTCGACGACATCGGCCTGACGCTGGAGAAGGCGGACGGCATCGCGCGCTTCGAGCAACGCCTGGCGGTTGAGCGTCCCTGGGTGTGAGGAAGGCGGTCGGGTCGGATCGTCGGCGATCCGGTCACGTCAGACGTATGGTCGAAACGGCGCGGAAGTCCGATCCGAGCGTCGCGGCTGGGCGGCTTCGAGCGCGTCCGACGAGGTCCTGACGCTCGTGCGCGTCGGGCCGGCCGGTTCGGCGAGGCGTGCGGTGCGGGCGAAGGTCGTCATCGTCGGTTCTCCTTCTTCAGGCGGCGTTGGCGCGCAGCTGCGGCGGTTGCGCCAGGCGGCGGGCGAGGTCGGGCCAGCCGTCGTGCGCCTGCGCCGGCGGCGGGGCGGCCTCGGCGGCGGGCGCGGCGAGCCCGTCCAGGAAGCCGAGCGTCACGGCCTGCTGCAGGTCGCGCGCGTCGCGGACCAGGCAT
>CAXUCL010000191.1:2808-4724 GCA_964249395.1 uncultured Rhizobiaceae bacterium | reverse complement strand
GTTAACGATCGCGCAGCTTTTCCGCCTGTCGCGGCGCGGCCGGCATGAGAAAACCGTCGCGGATCGGGCCGATCCGTGGTTGTGCTGGGGCGACGGGAAAACGGTGGCCGGACCGCGTGGGGACCGGCCGGAGGGGCATCGGGGAATGATCGAGACGCGTTCCGTGGCAGGCGCGGGATCGACGCTGCGGGGCGTCCGGCTGGCGGCGCCGTTGCTTCTGCTGGCGCTCGCCGCCTGCACGACGCCGGCCGCCGGCCCATCCGCCGGGCGGCTGGAGCGCACCGCCAGCAACGCGCCGCAGGGCGAGTTCCCCGTGGTGGAGCTCAGCCAAAGTGCGCTCGCGGTCGCCGGCGGCGTCGAACCTTCGAGCTTCGCCTCGCTCGGCAACAGCCGCTTCGACAGCAGCACGCTGCGCCCCGGCGACCTCGTGGAGGTAACGATCTTCGACACCGGCGAGGAAGGCCTCCTGTCGGCGGCCAGCAGCAAGACCCTGCCGCTCGGCCGGTTCCGGATCGACGAGGCGGGCTATGTCAGCCTGCCGTTCGCCGGCCGTTTGCGCGCCGCCGGCTCGTCGCCCGCCAGCCTGCAGAACCGCATCGCGGCCGCGCTGAAGGGCTCCTCCGTCGCGCCGCAGGCGACCGTCCAGGTCACCGAGCAGGGCGGCAGCGGCTACACGGTGAACGGCGGCGTCAACAACGCCGGACGCTTCCAGCTCACCAGCCAGGGCGACCGGCTGCTCGACGCCATCGCCACCGCCGGCGGCCCGACCTCGGCGCCGGGCGAAACCACGGTGACGCTGCTGCGCGGCTCCCAGCGCGTCAGCCGCTCGCTGGACCGACTGATCGCCGACCCGGCCGAGAACGTCTTCGTCCAGCCGAACGACCAGATCTTCGTCCAGAAGGACTCGCCGACCTTCATCTCGCTCGGCGCCTTCGGCAAGCCGGGCGAATACCCGTTCGAGACCGGACAGCTGACCCTCGCCCAGGCCATCGCGCGGTCGGGCGGTCTGGCCGACGACCGCGCCAACCCGCGCAAGCTCTACCTGTTCCGCTACGAACCGGCGGAAACCGCCCGCCGCCTCGGCGCGCTGCCGCCGGAGGACCTGCGCGCGACGCCGGTGCCGGTGGTCTACCGCATCGACCTGTCGCAAACGCAGACCTTCTTCCTGACGCAGTCCTTCGCGATGCGCAAAGGCGACCAGCTCTACGCGCCGAACGCCGGGTCGGTGAACGTCGCGAAAGCGTTCAACCTCCTGCAGGGGCCGCTGACCACGGCGGCCGTGACGGCCGCCAGCACCGCCGCGGTGATCGCCGTTTCGAAGTGACGTCGAGGCCGCGTTCGACGCGCCGTCCCGGCGTCCGGTCGCCGCCAAACGCTCCGCTCCCGCGAGCCGGCTAGTCCCCGCTCGCGGCCGCCTGCGTCGTGCGGCGGATTTCGGCGACGAGCGTCGGATCGAGATTCAGCCGCGCCGCCAGGAGGTCGAGATAGGCCCGTTCGGCTGGGTGGTCCGGGTCGATGGCGAGCACGGAGGCGGTGTAGACCTCCACCGCCTCTTCCAGGCCGCTCACAGCCGCGACGAGGTCGTCGATCGACAAGGGCCGGCGCATCTGGTCCATCAGGTAGCCCTTCTCGGCGGCGTCGAGGTCGGCCGCGCCGATGCGCTCGAAGATCAGCTCCTGCTCGCGGGCGTCGATAGTGCCGTCGGCCTTGGCGGCGGCGATCATCGCCGACAGCATCAGCCGGGCGCGCCCGTCCTCCTCGCCGCGCGGCAGGAAGCGGGTGCCGCCCGCCACCGGCAAGCCTTCGACCTCCGGCACGGCGGCGGGGCGCGGCATGGTGGAGGCGTTCGCGCCGCCGCGCCGCTCGTTCGCCTGGTAGGCTTGGTAGGCTTTCAGGGCGAGGCCGGCGATCAAGGC
>CAXUCL010000191.1:0-2798 GCA_964249395.1 uncultured Rhizobiaceae bacterium | reverse complement strand
CATCCGGCGTTGGCCCCGGCCTTTGAACAGCTGACCGGCGAGGCCGCTCGCCAGCGCGCCGGAAACGAGGCCGCCGCCCGGCCCGCGCGCGAGCGCGCCGATGCGCTCTTCAAGCCCGCCGGCGCCGGGTCGAGCGCCGGACACGTCGGAACAGAGCGACCCGCGGCGCGCTGTCTCGCCCGGCATGCCGCCGAGGAACTGGCCGAGAAGCTTCTGGACGTCGATCAACGGGACACCCTTTCGTGGCGCAACGGTTTCGTCGCGCCGGATATGGGTGGGGACCCAAGCCATGAGAAGCGGCTCCGGAGGCTCCGCCCCGCGATCCGTCGCCGTGCCTCGGGCAGCCGCGGTCGGCGGTATTGCGGTGAGCCCCAGCCTTCCCGGCCGTGCGCCTAACCCAGCGCCTTCGCGAGTTCCGCCTTCGACATCTTCGAGCGCCCCGGAACCTCGCGCCGCTTCGCCTCGGCGTAAAGGTCGGCCTTGCTGCGCTCGTTCTTGGCCGAACCGCGCTCCGTCTTGTTCCGACCCTTCGACGTCTTGGCGGCGACGTCCTTCGGCTGCGACGAGAACTGCTTGCCCTTCTTCGTGTCGCGCCGCTTCTTGGCGCTGGTGCGCGCGTATTCCTCCTCCGTCAGCCGCTTGCGGTCCTTCTCCGGCAGGTAGCGCTCGCCGGTCTCGCCGCTTTTGGCGCCGGACTTCGTGCCCCACTCCTCCTTCGTCCACTGGTGCAGGCTGTTGTTCTCGTCCTTTTCGCCCTCGTAGCCGCCGCCTTCCGCCTGGTATTCGTGGGTCGCGAGCTGGGCTTTCCTCGCCGACCACTGGCCCGGCTTGCCGCCCTTGTCACCCTCGGTGACCTTCGCCTTGACCTCTTCCCAGAGTTCGGGATCGCTCTTCTCCGCCGTCGACGCCATCGCGCGCGCCTCCCTCGTTGCAACAATTCGGGCCGCAACGACGGACGGGACGAAAGGATGCGGGAGGCGCCGGGGACGCGATCGCCGCGGGCGCTTGGCCGCTTCGAGGGTCCGGCGCGCTACCGCTCGTTCGGCGGTTTGGCGCCGGCGTCCGGCAGCGCGTGGCGCTGCAGGAGCGGGATCTGGCAGAGCATGAACGCCATGGTGATCGGCATCGTGCCCCAGACCTTAAAGTTCACCCAGAACCGTTCGGAGAAGTTGCGCCAGACCACCTCGTTGACGACGGCGAGCGCGATGAAGAACAGCCCCCAACGCAGCGTCAGCTTGCGCCAGCCGGCGTCGTCGAGCTTGAACGCCTGGTCGAACACGTAGCCGAGCAGCGGCCGGTCGAACAGGAACAGGCCGCCGAGCAGGAGGCTCGCGAAGATGCCGTTGACGATGGTCGGCTTCATCTTGATGAACACGTCGTTCTGCAGCCAGAGCGTCAAGCCGCCGAACACCACCACGAACACGCCCGACACCAGCGGCACGATCGGCAGCGTCCGGGTCAGCGCCCAGGACACGGCGAGCGCGAGCACGGTCGCCGCCATGAACAGCGCGGTGGCGACGAAGATCGGCCCGCCGAGCTCGGCCAGCGCCGGAAAGCGCGCCGCGAGCCAGTCGCTGCGGGTGTTGGCGAAGAAGAACACGAGCAGCGGCCCGAGCTCCAGCGCGAACTTCAGGAGCGGGTTGATCGCGGGCCTGGCCGGCGCGTTCGGCCGCGGCTCGATGATGCGTTCGGTGGTCATGGCGGATGCGTCCTCGAACTCGCAGGCTGCCGGACGAAAAGCGGCGGATATCAGGCGACGGGGATCGGCGCGCCGGCCCCAGCCGTGCCGGCGATGGCTTCGGCGAAGTCCCGGGCGCGGAAGGGCTCGAGGTCGTCGATGGTCTCGCCGACGCCGACGAAATACACCGGCAGCCGGTGCTTGGCCGCGATGGCGACGAGGATGCCGCCGCGCGCCGTGCCGTCGAGCTTGGTCATCACCAGGCCGTTGACGCCCGCGACGTTGCGGAAGATCTCCACCTGGCTGAGCGCGTTCTGGCCCGTGGTGGCGTCCAGCGTCTGCAGCACGGTGTGCGGCGCGTCGGGCTCGCGCTTCTGCAGGACGCGCACGATCTTGGCGAGCTCGTCCATCAGTTCCGCCTTGTTCTGCAGCCGGCCCGCCGTGTCGATGATCAGGACGTCCGAGCCGTCGGCCACCGCCGCGTCGTAGGCCTCGAACGCGAGGCCGGCGGCGTCCGCGCCGGTCGCCTTCGCGATCACCGGCGAGCCCGTGCGCTCGCCCCAGACCTTCAGCTGCTCCACCGCCGCGGCGCGGAACGTGTCGCCGGCGCAGAGCGTGACCCGCAAACCGGCGCGGCTCAGCTTGGCGGCGAGCTTGCCGATGGTGGTGGTCTTGCCGGTGCCGTTGACGCCGACCACGAGGATCACGTGCGGCTTCTTCTCCAGGTCGAGCTCCAGCGGCAGGGCGACCGGCTTCAGCACCGCCTCGACCTCCGCCGCCAGCACCGCGCGCACCTCGCCGGGCGACACTTCCTTGCCGAAACGGCCCTCCCCGAGCCGGCCGGCGATCCGCATCGCGGTTTCCACCCCGAGGTCGGCGCGGATCAAGACGTCCTCGAAATCCTGCAGCGTCGCCTCGTCCAGGCGGCGCTTGGTGAACAACGCGCCGATCGACGCCGACAGCTGGCCCGACGAGCGCTGGAGGCCGGCGCGCATCCGCTCGGCCCAGGACAAGGCGGGCGCTGCGGCCGCGCCGGGGCCGGGCGCCGCGTCCGGTTCCGCTTCGCGCAGGCGCCAGCCGGCCTCGCCGGTGGACGCGCGAACGCTCGGCTCGCGCGGGG
>CAXUCL010000190.1:0-4861 GCA_964249395.1 uncultured Rhizobiaceae bacterium | reverse complement strand
CGGCGGTCTGGCCGGCGGCGGCGCGAGCCCGGGCGTCGGTGGCGGGCTGGGCGGCCTCGGCGGGCTTCTGGAGCGGTTCCAGCAAAACGGCCACGGCGCGGCGATGAACTCCTGGATCGGCACCGGCGCCAACCAACCGATCGCCCCGCACGACCTCAACCAGGCGCTCGGACCGGAAACGGTCGACCACCTGTCGCAGCAGACGGGGATGCCGCAGACCGACCTCCTGCAGCACCTGTCGCACATCCTGCCCGACGTCGTGAACGGCGTCACTCCGCATGGCCGACTGCCGAACCGGGACGAGATGTAAGGACTTCGAGATGCAACCGCCGAGACTCACGTTTCGTGGGTCATGGTCGGCTGCCCAGCACTCAGCCCGACCGACCGGACGATAGTAAACGCGCGTTCCTTATGGGTTCGGCCGGCGGGCGTCTGCGAACGGAACGAAGGCGCCGCGCGCGCCATCGATCCAGGGGCCACGCGATCGGGTCGCGCCGGTATGGTCGCGACCGTCGGCGGGGATCGTCACGCCGGATCGGAAATGATCGACCGGATCTTGCGGCCGAGCTCCTCCATCACGAACGGCTTCGTCACGACGTGCATGTTGCGCTCGAGGTTGCCCTGGCCCAGCACGGCGTTCTCGGCGTAGCCCGTGACGAACAGCACCTTCAAGCCGGGCCGCAGCTCGCGCGCCGCGTCCGCCACCTGCCGGCCGTTCATGCCGTTCGGCAGGCCGACGTCGGTGACGAGAAGGTCGATGCGGCTGTTCGAGCGCAGGATCTTCAGCCCGCCCGGGCCGTCGCCGGCCTCCAGCGCCGCGTAGCCGAGCTCCTCCAGGATGTCGACAACCAGCATCCGCACCAGGGGCTCGTCGTCGATCACCAGCACCGTTTCGCCCGCTTCCGCCTTGGGCGGGTCCAGAGCCTCGGGGCGCGCGGCGGCGCCTTCGGTGTCGCCGAGGTGCCGGGGCAGGTGCAGGGTGACGACGGTGCCTTCGCCGACCTGCGACCGGATCCGCGCCTGCCCGCCGGACTGGCGGGCGAACCCATAGATCATCGACAGGCCGAGCCCGGTGCCGACGCCGATCGGCTTGGTCGTGAAGAACGGGTCGAAGGCCTTGGCGACCACGTCGGCCGGCATGCCGGTGCCGTCGTCCGACACGCTCAGCGACACGTATTCGCCGGGGGGCAGGTCGCGCTCGCGCGCTTCCGTCGCGTCGAAGCGGCAGTTGCTGGTCTCGATCACCAGCCGGCCGCCGCCCGGCATGGCGTCGCGGGCGTTGATGCACAGGTTCAGGAGCGCGTTCTCGAGCTGGTTGGGGTCCACCAGGACGTTCCACACGCCGCCGGCCGCGACGCTCTCGACCGTGATGCCCGGCCCGACGGTGCGCCGGATCAGGTCCTCCATGCCCATGATGAGGGCGTTGACCGCGGTCGGCTTCGGGTCGAGCGTTTGGCGGCGCGAGAAGGCCAAGAGGCGGTGCGTCAGGGCGGCCGCGCGCTTGGCCGCCCCTTGCGCGGCGACGACGTAGCGGTCGACGTCGGCCAGGCGCCCTTGGCTGATGCGCGCCTGCACCAGCTCCAGCGAGCCGGAAATGCCGGCGAGCAGGTTGTTGAAGTCGTGCGCGAGGCCGCCCGTCAACTGTCCCACCGCTTCCATCTTCTGGCTCTGGCGCAGCGCCTCCTCGACGCGCCCGCGCTCGGCGATCTCGGCCCGCAGCCGCGCGTTGGCCTCGGCGAGCGCGTCGAAGTGCAGCTTCTGCTCGGCGACGTCGGTGAGGACGCCGCACAGGATCGGCGTCGACCCCTCGCGCTGCAGCTGGCTGAGCGAAACCGACACCGGCAGCGGGTCGCGGCCGGGGGCGAGCACGGTGAGCTCGCCGCGCGCGATGGCGCCGTCGGCGGCTTGGCGCAGGAGCTCGGCCAGGCCGGCGCGGTCCTCGCTCCGCACGAACGACTGCAGGGCCTCGCCGATGATGCGCTCCTGCCGCAGCCCGAACATGTCGGTCAGGCGGCGGTTGCAGTAGAGCACCGTGCCGTCGGTGCCGAGCGTCAGGGCGCCTTCCTGGATCTGCTCGATCAGGACCCGGTACGGCCGGTCGGCATTCTCCAGCGTGTAGATCTGTCGCTCGCCGTTGTCTCCCTGCACCACGACGGCGTCGAAGTCGCCCCGGCGCATCGCCGCGAGCGTTTCCTCGCTTTCCTCCAGCCGCGCTTCCAGCTCGCGGACCCGGGCGAGCATCGGATCGGCAAGGCCGAGCGCGGATCGGTCAGCGTTCATCGGGCGTCTCGGCGGATGGGGTGGGCAGGCCGAGCCCCCGCAGCACCCGCGCCTCGTCGGACAGGTCGCCGACCATGCGGCGCAGGGGCAGGGGCCGCAGCTTCAGGAGGGTCGGCGCCGCCACGACCTGGAACTCCTCGGCGAGGTGCGGCTGCTGGTAGATGTCGACGACCTCGAGGTCGAACCGGCCGTGGAGGCGCTCGCGGCAGATGCGCGACAGGTTCTCGATCGTCCGGCGCGAGCGCGCCGAGGTGCCGGCGATGAACAAGCGCAGGAGGTAGCGCTCCTCCGGATTGGACCCGTCGCCGGGCGCGAGGCTCAAACGAGTCGCGCCTTCGGCCGGATGTCGAGGCCGACGAGCACCTTCTCGGTGTTGGACAGGTCGCCGATGATGCGCTTCAGCGGCTCCGGCAGGCGGCGCACCAGCGTCGGGATGGCGAGGATCTGGTCGCCCGCCGCCAGTTGCGGGTTCTTCACGAGGTCGATGACCTCGATGTCGTAGCGGCCCGGCAGGAACTCCTCGCAAATGCGCTTGAGGTTGGCCAGCGCGGCCATGGACTTCGCCGTGTGGCCGGCGACGTAGAGGCGCAGGTGGTAGGGGCCGGGATCGATGTCGTCACCGGAGGAAATCGGCTCGCTCACTCCGCCGCGCTCCGCCGGGCCGCGACCGCGAGCCGTTCCTCGGCCAGGAGCGCGTCCCGGCCCTCGTCCTCGCCGCGAACCACCTGCTCCTCCTCTTCCGCGACTTCGAGGCTCGCCCGGAGCTCCGCGATCTGCCGCTCGATCGACTGACGGCGCCGCGCCAGCTCGCGCTGGCGGCGCTCCCCATCCTGCTGGCGGCGCAACGCGGCGGCCTCTTCCTGCGCCTCCTGCACGAGGCGTGCCGTGCCGGTCAGCACGCCCGCCGGACCGATATAGGCGTCGATGAGCTTCAAACCCGCGGCCGACATCTGGAATTCGCGCACCTGGTTGGAATGGCTCATGCCGCGCGCCTTGATGACGTAGAGCGTGCGCGACCGCTCGCCGTTGGCTTCGATGTCGAGAAGCTTGATCCACACGTCCATCAGCGACGACAGGCCGAGGTCGCCGGCCTGCCCGAAGGCGCCCTCCGTGCGAAGGCTGGTGAAGACAGCCGTGATGTCGCGGCTCTTCAGCATGTCGACCATGCGCACGAGCGTCGCCTGCAACTCGACGTCCGGGCCGCGCAGCGACGAGATGGGATCGATGACGACGAGGCGCGGCTCGAACGCCTCGATGTCGCGGTGCATGCGCGCCAGATGCGTTTCCAGGCCGTAGAGCGTCGGACGCGCGGCTTCGAAGCGCAGGAGCCCGCTCTCGATGCGCCGCGCGAGGTCGAGGCCGACCGAGCGGGCGTTGCGCACGATCTGCCCGCCGCTTTCCTCGAACACGAAGGCCAGCACGCGCTCGCCGCGCCCGCAGGCCGCGTCGACGAGGTGCGCGGCGAGCGTCGTCTTGCCGGTGCCGGCCGTGCCGGACAGCAGGATGCTGGAGCCGCGAAAGAAGCCACCCGGCGCGAGCATCGCGTCCAGCCCGGCGACCCCGGAGGAAATGACCTCGTCGGACGCGTCGTAGTCGAGGTCCGCCGAGGTGACGGGCAGGACGCTGATGCCGGCGCCGTCGATCAGGAACGGGTATTCGTTGGTGCCGTGCGCCGAGCCGCGGTACTTCACGATCCGAAGCCGCCGGGTGGTGATCTGCTCCTCCACCCGGTTGTCGAGCAGGACGACGCAGTCGGACACGTATTCCTCGAGGCCCTGCCGGGTAAGCTGGCCCTCGCCGCGCTCGCCGGTGATCACCGCGGTGAGGCCGCGGTCCTTCAGCCAGCCGAACAGGCGGCGCAGCTCCGCGCGCAGCACGGAAGCGTCGGACAGCCCGGCGAACAGGGTCTCGATCGTGTCGAGCACGACGCGCTTGGCCTTGATCGTGTCGACGGCGTGGCCGAGGCGGATGAACAGGCCTTCGAGGTCGTATTCGCCGGTTTCCTCGATCTCGCTGCGCTCGACGCGCACGTGGTCGATGACGAGCTTCCTGTCCGCGACGAGCCGGTCGAGATCGTAGCCGAGCGAGGAAACGTTGGCGGCGAGATCGGCGCTGCGCTCCTCGAAGGAAACGAACACGCCGGGCTCACCGTACAGCGTCGCGCCGTTCACGAGGAAGGTGACGGCGAACAAGGTCTTGCCGCAGCCGGCCGAGCCGCAGACGAGGGTCGGCCGGCCGACGGGCAGCCCGCCGAACGTCACGTCGTCGAAGCCTTTGATCCCGGTCGGCGCCTTGGGCAGGGCGGGCGCTGTCAAGAGTTCAGTCGTCACGTTCCGTTTCTCGCAAAATCTCGCCGCCGGCGTCGAAGTGACGTCGACGGGCCGTTCGGCGCCGGTTGGAAACAGGGCCGCTGCGCTGGATCGTCGGACGAGCATCGCGACAAGGCGTGTCCCATTCCGACGTTACCCTCGCCGGCGCGGGCGCTCGCGAACCGAGCGAACGACGGCGCGCACGGGGCCCGCCGGCGCGGCTCTGCGTACACCGCGGACCCGCGGTCGGCAAGCCGACGCGCGCCCGGAAC
>CAXUCL010000189.1:0-4882 GCA_964249395.1 uncultured Rhizobiaceae bacterium | reverse complement strand
GGCGGGGGAGGGGTGGCGGGAGCTCGGCAGCCTGCGCACCGTCGGCGGCAACACCTTCGAGCGAATGCTCACCGTGCCGTTGGAAAAGCTCGCAGACGCCGAATGGGACCCGTTCGCCGATCCGCACCTCGCCCTGAAGACGAACCAGCGCAAGGTTCTTGCGGAACGGTATGGTGACGTCGCGGCCTTGCGCGAGGCGATCGGCCGAGCGCAGCGCGAAGCGCCGGGCGAAGCCTACCTTGCGCTCGCCAAGGACGGCGACCTCGGCCCCGTGGCGACGCAGTCCCTGATCGACTTCTTCGGTGAGGCGCACAACCGCGAAGCCGTGGAGGCGCTGCTCGAGGCGGGCGTCGGCACCACCAACGACCGGCCGCGAGCGCCGTCCGCGTCGCCGGTCGCCGGCAAGACGGTGGTGTTCACCGGCTCGCTGGAGCGGATGACGCGGCCGGAGGCGACGAAGCGTGCCGAAGCGCTCGGCGCCAAGGTGTCCGGCTCGGTGTCGAAGAAGACGGACCTCGTGGTCGCGGGACCCGGCGCCGGCTCGAAGCTCGGTGACGCCGAGAAGCACGGCGTCAGGGTGATAACCGAGGATGAATGGCTTGCCATGATCGGCGAAGGCTGATTCTACAGGCGGATCGGCGCGGCCGGATGGGCGGTCGCGAGTGCCGGAGCCGCCCATGACAGTCGTCGCCATCGATTTCGAGACCGCGAACCGTTCGCCGGCCAGCCCCTGCGCGATCGGCCTCGCCTTCATCGAGAACGGCGCGGTGACGCACCGCGCTTATTCGTTGATCCGGCCGCGCGACCTCGCTTTCGACTCGGGCAACATCCGCATCCATGGCATCCGGCCGTCGGACGTGCTGGGTGCGCCCGAGTTTCCGGACGTTTGGGAGGAGATCCGCGACAGCCTCGACGGCGCGCTGGTGTTGGCCCACAACGCCTCGTTCGATTGCCGCGTGCTGGCCGCGACGCTGTCGCTCTACGGCCTCGCCGCACCGGCGTTCGCGTCGTTCTGCACGGTCTCCATGGCGCGGCGCTTGTGGCCGGAAGAGCCGAGCCGGCGCTTGTCGGCACTGGCCGCGAAGTTCGACATCGGCTTCACGCACCACCACGCGGGCGAGGATGCCTATGCCTGCGCGATGATCGCGCTGCACGGCGTGCGAGAGGCGGACGCCGGCTGCGTCGCGCATCTCGCCGAGCGGCTCGGCCTCGCCAAGCCCGTCGCGGCGACGTCGGCGCGCCACGCAGGCGGCATCGCGGCGCGGGCGCTGGCCGCGCGCAACGGCGCCCCGCCGCTGGAGAACGTCCTGAGCTTTCGCGTGTCCGGCTCGACCGGCAAGCCCTACGACATGGTGCTGCGCGTCGACGGCGGCGGCGACCGGCAGCTGTTCTGCTCCTGCCCCGGCGCCCGCTTCCGCGCCAACTGCCGCCACATGAAGGCAATTTTTGCGGGCGACCACCGGGGGCTGATCGTTTCGGGCGACGACGAGCGCCGGCGGCTTTCGGCCATGCTTCATTCGGCGTTGATGATCGCGCGCGCGGCCTAGTCTTCCGCGACGCCGCGACTCGACCTCCCTTCGGGCGGCGGGTAGAACGCGGCAGCCGATCCATCGTCCGCCGCCGGTCGCCGTTGTCCTCACCCTTCTTGCACGAAGCTCGCGCCGGCCTGCGCCAGGTTCTGCCCGTCCTTGTCGTGATGGTGCCGTTCGGCGCTGTGTTCGGAACGCTGGCCTTCCAGGCGAAGCTGACGCTTGCCGAGACGCTCGGTTTCGGCGGCCTGATCTATGCCGGTGCCAGCCAGCTTGCCGCGCTGCAGATGATCGGGCAGGGCGCGCCGGTCTGGGCGGCGCTCCTGTCGATCTTCGCGCTGAACTTCCGCCATGTGCTCTACTCAGCCTCGATCGGTCGCCACCTCGGACGCTTTTCGCCGACCCAGAAGGCGCTCGCCTTCTTTCTCCTCGTCGATCCGACCTTCGGAGCAGCCGAGGCGAGGCTCGAACGCGGGCCGCTGACCAAATCCTTCTACTTCGGCTACGCGGTGCCTCTCTACGTCTGCTGGGTGCTGTCCTGCTGGCTCGGTTACGCTTCAGGCCGACTCGTCGCGGACCCGCGCGCCGCCGCGCTCGACTTCATTTTGCCCGTCTACTTCCTCGTGCTCGTCACCGACTTCCGCGCTCGCTCGAACTTCCTGCCGGTCGCCGCGATCAGCGCGCTGTTCGCCGGTGCGCTCTACGCGACCGTCGGCTCGCCCTGGCACGTCACGCTCGGGGGCTTGGCCGGCATCGCCTACGCAGCCGCCCGCAAGCCGAAGACGGAAGCGTCGCCTTGAGTCCGATGTGGTGGGTGATCCTTGGAGGTGCCGCGCTCACCTACGCGACGCGCGTCGGCGGCTACCTCGCCGTCGCGCGCTTCAAGACGCTGCCGCCGCGAGTCGAGCAGGCATTGGAGGCGGTGCCGGCGGCCGTACTCGTGACCATCGCCGTGCCCGGCTTCGTCGACGGGACGTGGGTCGAGCGGCTGACGCTGATCGCCGCCGGCGTCGCGGCGCTCCGCCTGCCGCACCTGGTGGTCATCGGCGTCGCGACGACGTTCGTCGCAGCGATGCGCTACGGCGGATTCTGAGGCAGGCTAGAATTGGCGTGCGGCGACATCCGCCGTCGCGCCGCGGACGTTTCCTTTTCGGCGGCGCTGCCAATCTTGGCTCAGGGTTCGTGCGCCGAAGCGGGAGTTCGGTGCGACAGGCGGACCGCCAACCGGAGGAGCAGTTCATGTCGGGCAATCGCGGCGTCGTTTACCTCGGGCCGAACAAGGTCGAGGTGCAGGATATTGCCGATCCGAAGTTCGAGGACCCGCACGGCCGCAAGATCGAGCACGCGGTGATCCTGAAGGTCGTGTCCACCAACATCTGCGGGTCTGACCAGCACATGGTGCGCGGCCGCACGACGGCGCAGGCGGGCCTGGTGCTCGGCCACGAGATCACCGGCGAGGTGATCGAGGCGGGCGCCGACGTCGAGATGCTGCAGAAGGGCGACATCGTGTCGGTGCCCTTCAACGTCGCCTGCGGCCGCTGTCGCACCTGTAAGACCGGCGATACGGGCGTCTGTCTGCACGTCAACGACTCGCGCGCCGGCGGCGCCTACGGCTACGTCGACATGGGCGGCTGGATCGGCGGGCAGGCGCGCTACGTCATGGTGCCCTACGCCGACTTCAACCTGCTCAAGTTCCCGGACCGCGACCAGGCGCTCGCCCGGATCCGCGACCTCACCATGCTGTCCGACATCCTGCCGACAGGCTTCCACGGCGCGGTGAAGGCGGGCGTCGGCGTCGGCTCGGTCGCCTACGTGGCGGGCGCCGGGCCGGTCGGGCTCGCGGCTGCCGCCTCTTGCCGGATCCTCGGCGCGGCCGTGACGATGATCGGCGACTTCAACGCCGAGCGCTTGGCGCACGCCGAGAAGATGGGCTTCGTGCCGATCGACCTGTCGAAGCACGATCGGCTCGGCGAGATGATCGCCGAGGTCGTCGGCGTGCCGGAGGTGGACGCCGCGGTGGATGCGGTCGGCTTCGAGGCGCGGGGACACTCGGGCGGCGAGCAGCCGGCGATCGTCCTGAACCAGATGATGGAGATCACGCGCGCCGCCGGCTCGATCGGCGTGCCGGGCCTGTATGTCACCGAAGATCCGGGCGCGGTGGACGAGGCCGCCAAACAGGGCAGCCTATCGCTGCGGCTCGGCCTCGGCTGGGCCAAGGCGCAGTCGTTCCACACCGGGCAGACGCCGGTGGTGCGCTACAACCGGCAGTTGATGATGGCGATCCTGCACGGCCGCCTGCCGATCGCCGACATCGTCAACGCCAAGGTCGTTTCGCTGGAGGACGCGCCGAGCGGCTATCAGGACTTCGACAAGGGCGCGGCGGTGAAATACGTCCTCGACCCGCACGACATGCTTCGCGCGGCGTGAGGCGACGCTTCTCAACGAGAACGGGCGCTGCGTGAGCGCCCGTTTCGATCACCGGCGGATCGGAAGCCGATCAGGCCTCTTGGATCGCCGAAAGCTTCCACTCGTCGCCGCGGTCGCGCAGGAACGTCCAGACTTCGGTCGACTCCGTCGGCCGGTCGTCACCTGACACGATCCGGCCGGTGTCGCGCTCGCGAGTCACGTCGACCGCCTCGTAGCGCATCGCCACGGTGGCGTAGTCGCGGTCGCGTTCGCGCCAGCTTTCGGCGACGTCGCCCTGCAGCAGCTTCACGTCCGACACCTCGTTGCGCACGCCGTTCGAGGCGTTCCGCTCCAGCTCCTCGGCAAGATAGCTCACCATCTCCGGCGTCGCGATGCGCTCGAGCGCAGCGTAGTCCTCGCGCGAATAGGCGTCCTGCAGTCCGGCGAGCCGACGCTCGAAGACACTCAAATCGGCCGATCCGACGCCGATCTCGTCGCGATTGGCGGGACGGCTCGTCGCCGCGCCGCCGCCAAGACGCGTTCCGAGGCCACCGAGCCCACCCGGCGCCGGCTGCGGTCGCTCGTCGTAGGTCGAGCGCTGCATCGGTTGCGGCCCGCTAGCCATCGCCGGCGTTTGCCGGCGCGAACGGAAGAAGCGGATCGCCAGCCAGACGATCAGCCCGATGACCAGACCCTGCACGAGCAGCCCGAACAAGCCGGCCAGGCCGCCGAAACCCGCGCCGAGCAGGACGCCGAGCAAGCCGCCGAGCACGAGGCCGCGCATGAGGTTGCCGCCGAACGAGGAGCGGCTGGCGGCCGCCGCGCCCCCGGCGCGGCAAACCGGCGGGCTGGAAGCCCGCGGTCCAGAAAGGCAACTACTTCCGGCGGCTGAAGAACTCGCCGATGATGCGCTTCGACTCGTCCGACCCGGCGAGCCGCATGAACGC
>CAXUCL010000188.1:4153-4936 GCA_964249395.1 uncultured Rhizobiaceae bacterium | reverse complement strand
CGCCGGCATCGCCGCAGCGCTCGCCGCGCGGCACGGCGGCGACGCGCCGATCGTGCGGACGGTCGCGGCCATTCTGTCGGCCGAGCTGTCGGTGGACGCGGCCGTGCAGGCGCTGCTCGCGCGGCCCTTGAAGCGCGAGGCGGATTGAAACGCCCCGAGCCGCGTGGTTAATCGAATGTTTCACGTGAAACATTCGGCAGGACCCGATGCTGTTCGCCATTCTCTGCGACGACCGGCCAGGCGCGCGCGACCTGCGCGTCGCGACCCGGCCCGACCACATCGCCTATCTGCAAAGCCTCGGGCCGGCGCTGCGCTTCGCCGGGCCGTTCCTTGAAGACGACGAGACGTCCGTCGGCAGCATGCTCGTGGTGGAGGCGAACACCGCGGACGCGGCGCGGGCGATCGCCGAGGCCGACCCCTACGCCAAAGCCGGCCTGTTCGCCACCGTTTCCGTGCGGCGCTGGAAGTGGGCGGTCAACAACCCGGACGCCTGAGACCCGCATGGCCTATTGGCTGTTCAAGTCGGAGCCCGCGTCCTGGTCCTGGGCGCAGCAGCAGGCGTGCGGGGAGCGCGGCCAGGCGTGGGACGGCGTACGCAACTACCAGGCGCGCAACTTCATGCGCGCGATGCAGGTCGGCGAGCGCGGCTTCTTCTACCATTCGGTCGAGCACAAGGCGGTGGTCGGCGTCGTCGAGGTCGCCGAGGCCCGACAAGCCGGCGAGCGTCTCGGGCCGGCCGCCGAGCGCCGCTCCCAGACGGCGCAGCTCGCCGAGGCCCCGCGT
>CAXUCL010000188.1:0-4143 GCA_964249395.1 uncultured Rhizobiaceae bacterium | reverse complement strand
TGGGGGGGGGGGGGGGGGGGGGTGGGGGCGCGCGCCCCCCGCCCGGACCCGACCGCGGAGGGCGGGCCGTGGGACTGCGTCGACCTGCGCGCGCTCGCCGATCTGCCCATCCCCGTGCCGCTCGCGGCGATCAAGGCCGAGCCCGCCTGCCGCGGCATGGCGCTCGTGACGAACGCGCGCTTGTCCGTGCAGCCGGTGACGGCGGCGGAGTTCGAGGCGGTCTGCCGCCTCGGCGGGCTCGACCCGACCAGCCTTTGACGCGAACGGCCGGTCTTCCCCGGAACCGAAGCGCCGCCCTGAACATTCAGCGAACATCCACCGAAGGAACCCGACCGATGAGCAACCCGAAGATCGACGCCCCGTCCAACGCCGAGAAGGACCCGGACGACTGGACCACCGGCGGCGAGCCGATGACCGGGGCGCAGATGTCCTATCTGAAGACGCTCTGCGAGGAGACCGACACGCCGTTCGACGAGAAGTTGTCGAAGGGCGACGCTTCCAAGCTCATCGACGAGCTGCAGGGCAAGTCGAAGCGCCTGAAGTCCGCTTGACACCTCTCGGCCGGCCGGTCGTCGGCCGGCCCGACCCCGTGAAGGCTGGAGGGCTCGCCGCCTTCCAGCCTTTTGCTTGTCCGAGCGGCGACCGACCGCCGCCTCACGACTCCTCGACGAGGCGCAATCGCGGGCGGACGACCGGGTTCAGCGTGTCGTAGACGTCGGCGAGCGCCAGCTCGGAGCCGATCTCCGGCATCGAAACGACCTGCCCGAGGTCGTCGTACTGCTCGATCGTCCAGCCGCCGCTCTCGTCCCGGCGGTAGAGCTTCGCCGACACGATGTCCGGCTCGATCGACAGGATGAGGCGGATGTCCGGATGGCTCCGGTATTCCTCCAGCTTGCTCGTCGCGTCGATCGTGGACGTGCGAGGCGACCTCCACAACCATTGTCGGCCGCGACGCTTCCAGCGCGTCCGGGTCGCGCGGTCCGCGATCGACCACGATGTCCGGATAGCGGATGCCGGTGGCGCCGACCTTGACCGCCGTGTCGTTCGCGGTGGTGCGGCAACCGTGTCGCTTCACCTGCGGTAGCAGCGCTGCAGCGGCGTTCAGAGCGACGACGTTGTGGCCCTGCCGGGCGCCCGTCATCATCCGGACGATCCAGCCGTCCACCAGCTCGAACCGTTCCGTCTGCGTCTCGATCCAGCGCAGGAACGCGTCGGCCGTCACCGGCCCGTGTTTCGGCCTGCCGCTCATGGGACTCCGATCGAGGCGAACTCGAACGATCCTAGACCGCACCAAGGCGACGGGACAAGCGAAGCCGCACCATTGAACCGCTCTGGATCAAGCCCGCCGGATGATCTCCACCGGCACCGATTTTGCCGCCGGCACGTGCGCCTTCGCGTCGTGGTGCCAGAGCGGGATCAGGGGGTTCAGCTCCGGGAAGTAGCCGGCCACCGCTCCCTGCGGTACGGAAAAGGCGTGGACGCGGTAGTCCTCGACGCGCCGCTCCACCCCGTCGTCGGCATGGGTGCGAAGGTCGATCCGGTCGTCGTTCGCCAGGCCCAGTCGTGCCATGTCGGCCTCGTTCATCAGGATGATCATGCGCGTGCCCTTGATGCCGCGCAGCCGGTCGTCGTAGCCGTAGACCGTGGTGTTGAACTGGTCGTTCGAGCGCACCGTCATCAGGTTGAACACCGTCGTCCCGTCCACGGAAATGTCCGGGTTCACGTCGAGCCCGTCCGGCGGCACGATGAAGTTCGCCTTGTTGTTCTCCGTCTTCCATTCCCGCCGGCAGGCGGGAAGGTCGCGGTGGAAGCCGCCGGGCTGGAGGAAGCGGGCGTTGAAGTCGTGGAAGTCGTCCCAGATGCGCGCCATCGCGTCGCGGATCTTTGCGTAGTCGCCGACCCATTCGTCCCAGGGCACCGTGGATCGGCCCGGCACCGTCGCCTTGGCGAGCTCGGCGACGATCTTCGGCTCCGACAGGAGCTCCGGGCTCGCGGGCTTGCGCCAGCCGAGCGAGCCGTGGATGCAGGCGGTGGAGTCCTCCATCGAGACGTGCTGCGGGCCGGTGGCCTGTATGTCCTCCTCGATCCGCCCGAGGCAGGGCAGGAGGAACGTCACTTCGCCCGGAAGCAGGTGGTTGCGGTTGAGCTTGGTGGCGATCTGCACCGACAACCGCATCCGGCCCCAGTTCTCCTCCACCAGCCGCTGCTCCGGCACGGCGCGCGAGAAGTTTCCGCCGAGCGCGATGAACGCCTTCACCGTGCCGTCGAGGATGCCCCGGCAGGCCTTCACCGTGGTGAGCCCCTCGTAGCGCGGCGCCGCGAAGCCGTACATCGCCTCGAACTTGTCGAGCGGCGCCAGCTCCGGCTTCTCGGTGATGCCGACGGTGCGCTGCCCCTGCACGTTGGAATGGCCGCGGATCGGCGAGATGCCGGCGCCCGGCTTGCCGACGTTGCCGCGCATCAGGAGGAGGTTGCACAGCATCTGGACGTTCTCGACGCCGTGCCGGTGCTGCGTCAGGCCCATGCCGTAGTTGGCGATCACGGCCGTGGCGCGGGCGTATTGCGCGCCGACCCGCTCCAGGTCGGCGCGGGCGAGGCCCGACACGCGCTCGACCTCGCCCCACTCGACGCCGCGCAGGAACGCCTCGAACTCCGCGAAGCCGTGACCGTGCTCGGCGATGAACTCCGTGTCGAGGACGCGCGGGGCGCCCGCTTCTCGCGCCGCATCGTCCAGCGCCAGCACCGCCTTCGCCATGCCGGCCATCGCGGCGATGTCGCCGCCGGGCCGGACGGGGAAGTAGTCGCTCGACATCTTCACGCCCTCGTCGGGCGACAGCATCTCGACGGGCGACTGCGGGTCCTTGAAGCGGATCAGGCCGCGTTCCTGCAAGGGGTTGAAGGTGACCACGGGGACGCCGCGCTTTCGCGCGTCATGCACCTGGTGCAGGAGGCGCGGCGCGTTGGTGCCGGTGTTGTGGCCGAAGAAGAACATCATGTCGCATTTGTCGAAGTCCTCGATCTGCACGGTGCCTACGGCCGAGCCGATCGACTTGGGCAGGCCGACGGAGGTCGACTCGTGGCACATGTTGGAGGAGTCCGGCAGGTTGTTGGAGCCGTAGATGCGGGCGAGGAGCTGCCACATGTGCGAGGCTTCCAGCGAGGCGCGGCCGGAGGCGTAGAACACCACCGATTTCGGATCGAGCTTGTTCAATTCCGCGCCGATCTCGCGGAACGCGTCCGCCCACCGCACCGGCACGTACTGGTCGAGCGAGGCGTCGTAGCGCAGCGGCGTCGTCAGCCGCCCCTCCTTCTCCAGCTCGTAGTCGGTCCAGTCGCGAAGCTCGCCGAGCGTGTGGCGGGCGAAGAAGTCGCGGGTCGTGCGCTTGCGCGTCACCTCCCAGGCCGTGGCCTTGGCGCCGTTCTCGCAGAACTCGGCCAGATGCGGCTCGGCGGGCTTGGCCCACGAGCAGGAAACGCACATGTAGCCGTCCGCCTTGTTCTGCTTGGTGAGCATCTTCTGGAACGTCTCGACCGACAAGCCTTCGGCGAGCGTCTTCTCCGTCACCGACTTCAAGGAGCCCCAGCCGCCGGTCGGCGAGTTGTAGGGCTCGACGGTCGGGCGGTCGGTGATCTCGCTGCGCTTCATGGAACGAACTCCGGCGGGGGCGGCCTCTGAGAGGAAACCGTGCCCCGCCGTCCGGCGTTCCCACCGAACTCAACCGAGAACGCGCAACCGGACCCTTGGCCGCAGGAAGGGGGCGAGGCGCAGCATGTCGCTCGGCCGGAGCGCGACGCAGCCCGCCGTCGGCTCGTAGCCTTCCTTCGCCACGTGGAGGAAGATCGCGCTGCCCCGGTTCCGCGCCCGGGCGCGCACGTTCCAGTCGAGCACCACCACCAAGTCGTAGAGCCGGTCGGGCCGGCGCAGGGTTTCGGCGCTGGCGGGGTGCGGCAGGCGGACGGGGCGGTTGTAGGCAGGATGCGCCGGCGCGTCGCACCAGCCGTCCGTCGGCCGGGACCAGCGCAGCGGCAGCGCCGTGCGCAGGACAGCCAAGCGGCCGGAGCGGCGCCAAGCCGCGAGCAGCGCCATCGTCGCGACCGGCGTCGCCCCGTCGCCTTCGCGCTTGCGCACCGTCGTGCCGCTCC
>CAXUCL010000187.1:0-4940 GCA_964249395.1 uncultured Rhizobiaceae bacterium | reverse complement strand
GGCTTACGCCGAGCGGCTCCGGCACGGCCTCGTCGGCGTCCGCCAGTGCCAACTGCCACGCAGGCACGAGATATTCGGCCAGGCCCTCGCGCCCGCCCTCGCGGCCGAAGCCGGATTCCTTGTAGCCCCCGAAGCCGGCGGCCGCGTCGAAGAGGTTGGTGGCGTTGATCCACACCACGCCCGCTTCGATCCGCGCCGCCGTGTCGAGCGCCAGGTTGATGTTCTCGGACCAGATGGTGGCGGCGAGGCCGTAGCGCGTGTGGTTGGCGATCTGCACCGCCTCGCCCGGCGTGCGGAACGTCATCGCCACGGCCACCGGCCCGAAGATCTCGACCTCCGCCACCGTCGAGGCCGGCTCGACGCCGGTCAAAAGCGTCGGCGGATAGAACGAGCCGCATTCGGGCAGCGCGTCGCCGGACTGGTGGACGCTCGCGCCCTCCGCCTCGCCCTTCGCGACGAGCTCGCGGATGCGCCGGAGCTGCGCGGGCGCGACGATGGCGCCGACGTCCACCGACTTGTCGAGCGGCTCGCCGGTGCGCAGCGTTCCCATCCGCCGCTTGAGCTTGGCGAGGAAGCGCTCGGCGATCCCTTCCTGCAGGAGCAGGCGCGAGCCGGCGCAGCAGACCTGGCCGCCGTTGAACCAGATGGCGTCGACGACGCCCTCCACCGCGCCGTCCAGGTCGGCGTCGGCGAAGACGATGAACGGCGACTTGCCGCCGAGCTCGAGGCTCAGCTTCTTGCCCGACCCCGCCGTCGCCGCGCGGATCAGCCGTCCGACTTCCGTGGAGCCGGTGAAGGCGATCTTGTCGACGTGCGTGTGCGCGACGAGCGCCGCGCCCGTGTCGCCGTCGCCGGTGACGATGTTGACGACGCCCGGCGGCAGGCCGACCTCGCGACACACTTCCGCGAAGGCGAGCGCGGACAGCGGCGTGAACTCTGCGGGTTTCAGCACCACCGTGTTGCCGCAGGCGATTGCCGGCGCGATCTTCCAGGCGAGCATCAGCAGCGGGAAGTTCCATGGGATGATCTGCCCGCAGACGCCGACGGACCGGTGGTTCGGGAACTCGGTCTCCACCAGCTCGGCCCAGCCGGCGTGGTGATAGAAGTGACGGGCGACGAGCGGCACGTCGATGTCGCGCGACTCGCGGATCGGCTTGCCGTTGTCGAGGCTCTCCAGCACGGCGAAGAAGCGCTCGCGGCGCTGGATCGTGCGGGCGATGGCGTAGAGGAAGCGCGCCCGCTCGTGGCCGGCGAGCGCGCTCCAGGCGGGATAAGCGGCGCGCGCGGCGGTTACCGCGCGGTCGACGTCGCCCGCCGTGCCGACGGCGACCCGCGCCAGCTCCGTGCCGCGCGCCGGGTTCTCGACGGCAAACGTCGCGCCGCCGTCGGAAGCGACAAACTCGGCCCCGATGAAGTGCCGGAAACCGCCGGCGTGGCTCCGCAGCCAGTCGGTGACGTGGGTCTCGGCCTCCGGCGCCGGGCCGTAGTCCATCGTCTGCAGGATCTCCTTCACGGACGGCATGGCGGTTGATCCTTCAGGCCAAAGCGTGGCGGTGGCCGGCCGAATAGCGGCCGGTCGCGAAGTGCTCGAGCTGGCGCTCGATGTCGGCGAGCATCGAGCTCGCGCCGAGGCGGAACAGGTCCGGCTCCAGCCAGCGCCGGCCGAGCTCCTCCTTCATCAGGATCAACCAGGACAGAGCGTCCTTGGCGGACTTCAGCCCGCCGGCCGGCTTGAAGCCGACCGCGTGGCCGGTGCGGTCGCCGTAGTCGCGCAGGGCCCGCACCATGACGAGGCTGACCGGCAGCGTCGCGTTGACGTCCTCCTTGCCGGTGGAGGTCTTGATGAAGTCGGCGCCCGCCTGCATCGCCACAATCGAGGCCTTGTAGACGGTGCGCAGCGTCTTGAGGTCGCCGGTGCCGAGGATGGCCTTGAGGTGCGCCTGGCCGCACGCCTCGCGCATCGCCCTGACCTCGTCGTAGAGCGCCGCCCACTCGCCGTTCAGCGCCAGGGCGCGGTTGATCACGATGTCGATTTCGCCGGCGCCCCGGTCCACGGCGTAGCGGATCTCGGCCAGGCGCTGCGGCAAGGGCGTCAAGCCGGCGGGAAAGCCGGTCGCGACGGAGGCGACCGGGATGCTGGAGCCGTCCAGCGCCCGCACCGCCGCCTCCACCATGGTCGGATAGACGCAAACGGCGCCGACGGTCGGGGGCGCGTCGGCGAGGCCCAGCGCCTCGACGATGTCGTCGCGCACCGGCCGGCGGGCCTTGGCGCAAAGCCGGCGGACGCGGCCGGGCGTGTCGTCGCCGCCGAGCGTCGTCAGGTCGATGCACTGGATGGCCTTCACCAGCCAGGCCGCCTGGTATTCCTTCTTCACCGTGCGGCGCGTGGCCGTGGTGGCGGCGCGGCGCTCCACGGCCGACAGGTTCACCTGCACGCCCTTGAACCATTCGGGCTGCAAGGCGGTGCCGGGGTTGCGCCCGAGATGCCCGGCGGACGCGGGCGACGCCTCCGTGGACGACGGCGGCCCGCCGCCCGCCACGACGGTCAACGTCGCCGCGTGGGCCTTCGCGCCTTTCGTCGGCGCGTCCTTGTTCGCGTCGTTCATCGGCGGTCTCCTCCGCGCTCGTCGTGCGGCCCCGGGACGCGCTGGTCCGCGAACGGGTCGGGCCGGTAGGGGGTGGAACGGTCGTCCATGGTCGTTTCCCGCGACGGCGCGGCGCGCCCCGTCAGTTCGCCGCCAGCCGGTCGAGCTCGTCGTAGTAGTCCCACCCGTTCGAATGGATGCGGTTGAACACCGGCTGCATGCGGTCGTAGCGCTCGGCCCAGGCCGGATCGGGCGCGACCTCTTCGGCGAAGCGCACGAAGCGATCGGCGCCGCTCGCCGGGTCGGGGAAGCGCCCCGTCGCGACGTTGGCGAGGATCGCGCAGCCGACCACGGCGGCTTCGGCCTCCTGCGGCACGACGATGGGCATGTCGTAGAGGCTCGCCTTGATCCTCAGCCACAACGGCACCTTCGCTGCCTCGCCGCGGGCGACGACGCGTTCCAGCCGCGTTCCCGCCGCCTTCTCCATGATCCCGAGGTGCCGGGCGGCGGCGAAGGCGACGCCTTCCATCACCGCGCGGTAGAGGTGCGCCGATCCGTGCCCGGCGGTGAGCCCCAGAAAGCCGGCGCGCGCGTTGCGATGGTGGCCCAAACGCTCGCCGGTAAGGTAGGGCATGAAGAACAGGCCGTCGGCCCCGGCCGGCGCCTGCGCCGCCCGCTCGACGCTCTCGCTGAAGCTCAAGGCCCCCTCGTGGAAGGCCTGCCGCGCCCAGCGCAGCGCGTCGCCGCCGGTTTCCAGGAGCACGAAGGCGCCCCAGCGGCCGTCCGGCGTCGCGACGTTGCAGATTTCCGGATCGAGGAGCGGGCGCTCGGCGATCAGCGTCAGCGTGCAGGACGTGCCGGTGTCGTCGGACGCGAGCCCCGGCCGGCAAACGCCCGAGCCGAGCAGCGCCACCGGATGATCGGCGCCGCCGACGATCACGGGCGTTCCCGGCGCCAGCCCCGTGTCGCGCGCCGCCGCGGGCGTCACGCTTCCCAGGATCTCGGCCGGCTCGCGGATCGGCGGCAGCAGCGCGGGATCGATGCCGAGGCGCTCGGTCATGTGGCTGGACCAGGCGCGCGTGTCGGGGTTCATCAGGAACGAGCAGGACGCGTCGCCCGAGTCCATCGCCCGCTCGCCGGTGAGGCGCAGGTTCACGAAGTCCTTCGGCATCAGGACGTGCGTGGCGCGCTCGTAGGCCGCCGCGTCCTCGCTGCGCAGCCATTGCAGCTTGAAGGCCGGCCAAGCCGGCGTCGCCGGGTTGCCGGTCAGCGGCAGGTAGGCTTCGGCGGCGTGGCGCTTCTCGAACTCGGAAACGAGTCCCGCGGTGCGCTCGTCGTTCCCCAAGGGCACGGTCGCGCGCGTCGGCTCGCCGTCGGCGTCGACCAGCACTGTGCCGTGCATCTGCCCGCAGGCGGCGACGCAGGACACGCGCGCCGCGCCGTTCTCGACGGATCCGAGGACGCGCCGCACGGCCTCGCACGCGCCCGTCCACCAGTCCGCGGCGCGTTGTTCGGCCCAGCCGAAGCTCGGCACGATCCGCTCGTGCTCGCGCGCCATCGTCGCCGCGATCCGCCCGTCCGCGTCCACCAGCGCGGCGCGGACGTTGCCGGTGCCGACGTCGATCGAAAGGGTCAGGTCGCGCCGCATGGTTTCTTCCGGCCGTTCGCCGCCGCCGCCGCGGCGTTCCGTGCTTCAACCGGCCGGTGCCGCGTTGCAGCAGCATCGCGATCGCGATGATGACGCCCATATAGACCGGTTGGTGGTGCCCGGGGACCCCGCCGAGGCGCATGACGTCGGCGATGATGCCCATGATCGGCGCGCGAAGGCGCGACGGGAGGCGGTGCCCTCCTGTCGCCGTCCGCCCCGATCGGACTTCTCCGGCAGCCGGCCGGTGCCGCCGTCCACAAGCGTGTCGTCGGCTGCGCAAATAAGCGCGCCGGAAACGTTCCGGCCGGGCCGGACGACAGGAACCCCGACTCGGCCCGCTTGGTTGACGACGCGACGGGAGCGCACCGGCAGGTCTTCGAACGACGACGCGCGACGGCCTCTTCGCGCTGCCGGGCGTCTGCCGGCCCGCTCGCACCGTCTCGTTGAAACCGGGAACAGCATGAACGACGAGCCAGGCACGAGCGCGAAGGACGCGAAGGTGTCCGCAGCGGCGGAAACCACCGCCGACGGGGACCGGCCCACCGTTTTCCTCGTCGACGAGGTTGTTCGGGTTGACAAGCGGAGCGAGATCGTCGGCCGGGTTCGGGTGCAAACCCGCACCGTGTCGCGTGAGGAGATCGCTGCGGCGGATTTGGCGAGCGAGTCGGTGGCGGTGGTTCGGGTGCCGGTTGGCCGCGAGATCGACG
>CAXUCL010000186.1:0-4960 GCA_964249395.1 uncultured Rhizobiaceae bacterium | reverse complement strand
GCCCTTGGCGACGCCGACCATCGCGGGCCGCAGCACCCGCTCGCCGATCGCGTAGCCGTCCTGCACCACCTGCACCACCGTGTTGTTCGGGACGTCCGCGTTCGGCACGTCGAACATCGCCTGGTGGAAGTTCGGGTCGAAGCGGCCGTTCAACGGCTCCAGCTTCTTCACGCCGAACCGCTCCAGCGTCGCGAGCAGCCCGCGCTCGGTCAGCTCCACGCCCTCGATCAGGTGGGTGAGGCCGTTCGTGCCGCTGGCGCGCTCCTCTGCCGGCACCGCGGCGATGGCGCGGCCGAGATTGTCCATCACGGCCAGCATCTCGCGCGCGAAGCTGGCGACGGCGTAGGTGCGGGCGTCCTTGACCTCGCGCTCCGTGCGCCGTCGCAGGTTCTCCATCTCGGCCGTCGTGCGCAAGGCCCGGTCCTTGGCTTCGGCGATTTCCGCCTCCAGCTCGGCGATCCGCGCCTCGGCCGCGTCGCGCACGAAGGCGGCCGCGGCCTCGTTCGAGAAGCCGCTTCGCGCCTGCGCCGCGCCGTCCGCCGCCGTCTCTTCGCCGCCGATCGCCTCGTCCAGCACCGCCTCGGCCCCTTGGCCGTTGTCGCTCGTCATGGTCACCCTTCCGTCGCCTCGCGTCCTGCCGCCGATATCGATGGGGCTTCGCGCGAAATCAAGGCCGGCGCGCCGGCGCGTCCCGCTGCAGGAGGCGCGACACGACGCGGGCGGTGTAGTCCACCATCGGCACGATGCGGCGATAGTTCAGCCGCGTCGGGCCGATCACGCCCACCGCGCCGACGACGCCCGCCGCGTCGCCGTAGGGCGCGATCACCAGCGACGAGCCCGACAACGAGAACAGCTTGTTCTCCGAGCCGATGAAGATGCGGACCCCGTTGCCGGCCTCGGCCAGGTCCAGGAGCTCGATCAGGCCGCTCTTCGTTTCCAGGTCGTCGAACAGGAGGCGCAGCCGCTCCAGGTCGTCGGCCGCCGTGACGTTCTCCAGAAGGTTCGCCCGGCCGCGCACGATGAGCCGCGACGGCTGGTCGGCCACAGCGCCCGACCAGAGCGCCAGGCCCTGGTCGACCAGCTGGCGCGACAGGGCGTCGAGCGCCGCGGCCGTTTCCGCCTTCAGCGCCTCGATCCGCCCGCGCGCCTCGTTGAGCGTGCGGCCGACGATGTGGGCGTTCAGGAAGTTCGAGGCTTCCACCAGCTGCGAAGCGGCGACCCCGGCCGGCAGCTCGACGATGCGGTTCTCGACGTCGCCGTTCTCGCCCACCAGCACCGCGAGCGCCTTCGTCGCCTCCAGCCGGATGAACTCGACGTGCTTGAGGCGCAGGTCCGTCTTGGCGGTCAGCACCAGTCCCGCGCCGCGCGACAGGCCGGACAGCATCTGGCTGGCTTCCGTGAGAAGCGCGCCGATCGAGCGCCGGTCGCCGCTTTGCTGGACCTTCTCCTCGATCTGCGCCCGCTCCTCCTGCGGCAGGTCGCCGACCTCCATGAAGGCGTCCACGAAGAAGCGCAAACCGAGCTCGGTCGGCAGGCGGCCGGCGGACACGTGCGGCGCGTAGATCAGGCCGAGCGCTTCCAGGTCGCTCATCACGTTGCGGATCGAGGCCGGCGACAGGGCGGTGGCGAGCAGCCGCGACAAGGAGCGCGAGCCCACCGGCTCGCCGACGTCGAGATAGGACTCGACGATCAAGCGGAAGATGTCGCGCGAGCGCTCGTCGAGCGGGCCGGCGAAGCGCTCCGCAGGGGGTCGTCTGATGTCGTTCATCGCCGTTTCGCGCCGCCTGCCTTCGCCGATCCGCCGGTGTTCCCGTTGATATAAGGTCGGACGCCGGCCGGCGTCACCTTCGTTGCGCGCGCGTGCCGCGCCGGCTAGAAGCTGGGCGCACTTTCCCCACAGCGGCGGACCTCGAACCGATGCGGCCATCCAAACGCGCCTTCGACGCCATGCGCGCCGTGTCGCTGCTTCGCGGCGTGTCGCGCCACGCGGAAGGCTCCTGCCTGGTGAAGTTCGGCGAAACCCACGTCCTGTGCACGGCGAGCCTGGAGGAGCGGGTGCCGCCGTTCCTGAAGAACTCCGGCAAAGGCTGGGTGACGGCCGAATACGGCATGCTGCCGCGCGCCACCGGCGAGCGCATGCGCCGCGAGGCGGCGAGCGGCAAGCAGAGCGGCCGCACCCTGGAGATCCAGCGCCTCGTCGGCCGCTCGCTGCGCGCCGTGATCGACCTCGCGGCCCTCGGCGAGCGGCAGATCGTCGTCGACTGCGACGTGATCCAGGCGGACGGCGGCACCCGCACCGCCTCGATCACCGGCGGCTTCGTCGCGCTGCACGACTGCCTCGCCTGGATGGAAGCGCGGGCGATGATCCGGCGCGAGAAGGTGATCCGCGATCACGTGGCGGCGATCTCCTGCGGCATCCACGCCGGCGAAGCGGTGATCGACCTCGACTACGTGGAGGACTCGGCCGCCGAGACCGACGCGAACTTCGTGATGACGGGTTCGGGCGGCATCGTCGAGATCCAGGGCACGGCCGAGGGCGCGCCGTTCTCGGAAGAGGAGTTCGGCCGGCTGATGGCGCTCGCCAAAGCCGGCATCGCCGACCTCGTCGCCCTGCAGAAGGCGGCGATCGCGGCGCCCGTCGGATGACCCGGCTCGACCCCGCCGCCGGGCCGCTGCTGGTGGCCAGCCACAACGCGGGCAAGGTGCGCGAACTGCGCGACCTGCTCGGCCCCTTCGGCTTCGCGGTGGTGTCCGCCGCCGAGCGTGGCCTGCCCGAGCCGGACGAGACCGGCACGACGTTCGAGGCGAACGCCCGGCTCAAGAGCTTGGCCGCCGCCACGAGCTCCGGCCTCACGGCGCTCGCCGACGATTCCGGCCTCTGCGTCGAGGCGCTCGGCGGCGATCCCGGCATCTATTCGGCGCGCTGGGCGGGCGCGACCAAGGACTTCGCGCAGGCCATGCGCAACGTCGAGGAGAAGCTGCAGGCGGTTGGCGCCGCGACGCCCGAGCGACGCCGCGCGAGCTTCGTCTGCGTCATCAGCCTCGCGCGAGCCGACGGCGCTACACGGGAGTTCCGCGGCGAGGTCCACGGCTGGATCGTCTGGCCGCCGCGCGGCAACCTCGGCTTCGGCTATGACCCGTTCTTCCTGCCCGACGGCCACCCTCGCACCTTCGGCGAGATGAGCGCGGCGGAAAAGCACGGCTGGCGGCCGGGCGAGCCGGAAGCCCTGTCGCACCGGGCGCGCGCCTTCAAGCTGTTCGCGGACGAGGTCCTGCCGGGATCAACCGGATGAGCGCCTGTTCCGTCGCGCCGGCGAACTCCAGCGTCGCCGCCTTTCCGCCGCGCGACCCGGGCTTCGGCGTCTACGTCCATTGGCCGTTCTGCGCGGCCAAGTGCCCGTATTGCGACTTCAACAGTCACGTCCGCCACGCGGCGGTGGACCAGGCGCGTTACGCCAAGGCCTTCGCGCGCGAGATCGCAGCGATGGCCGCGCGCAGCAAAGACCAGACCGTCACCTCCGTGTTCCTCGGCGGCGGCACGCCCTCCTTGATGCGGCCCGAAACCGTGGGCGCGATCCTCGACGCCGTCGCCGCGAACTGGCGCGTCGCCCCGAACGCCGAGGTGACGCTGGAGGCCAACCCGACCAGCGTCGAGGCCGAGCGCTTCCGCGGCTACCGCCTGGCGGGCGTCAACCGCGTCTCGCTCGGCGTCCAGGCGCTCCACGACGCGGACCTCCGCCGCCTCGGCCGGCTGCACGACGTCGCGCAAGCGCTCGATGCGGTTCGCCTGGCGCGCGAGATCTTCCCGCGCCTGAGCTTCGACCTGATCTACGCCCGGCCCGGGCAGACGGTGGCGGCCTGGGAAGCGGAGCTGTCCCGCGCGATCGACCTCGCAGCCGACCACCTGTCGCTCTACCAGCTCACCATCGAGGAGGGGACGCCCTTCCACGCGCTGCGGGCCAGCGGCAAGCTCGTGGTGCCGGACGGCGAGCTGTCCGCCGACCTCTACCAGCTGACGCAGGAGCTGACGCGCGCCCGGGGCCTGCCGGCCTACGAGATCTCCAACCACGCCGCGCCCGGCGCCGAGTCGCGCCACAACCTCACCTATTGGCGCTACGGCCTCTACGCCGGCATCGGCCCCGGCGCGCACGGCCGCCTGATGGGCGAGAACGGGCGCCACGCGGTCGCCACCGAGCGCCATCCGGAAACCTGGCTGCGGATGGTCGAGGACTGGGACAGCGGGATCGTGACGGACGACCTCCTGACGCGCGGCGAGGAAGCCGACGAGCTGCTGCTGATGGGCCTGCGGCTCGCCGAGGGCATCGACCTCGCCCGCTGGCGGCGGCTCGCGGGCCGCGACGTCGACGCGGCGAGCGAGGCCGACCTCACCCATCACGGCATGATCGAGCGCCTCGGGCCCGACCGCATCCGCGCGACGCCGGCCGGCATGATGGTGCTCGACGCCGTGGTGGCCGACCTCTGCTGATGAACGGGCCGGACGAGCCGAGCTTCGCGATCCGCGGCAACGCGTTTCCCGCGCCGCGCCTGGACCCCGGCCTCCACCTCGTCGCGACGCCGATCGGCAACCTCGCCGACGTCACCTTGCGGGCGCTGGAGGCGATCGCCGGCGCCGACGTGCTGGCCTGCGAGGACACGCGCACGACCCGCGTCCTCCTCGACCGCTACGGCGTCCGCCGCCGCGCGACGGCCTATCACGAGCACAACGCGGCGGAGGCCGGCCCCGTCCTCCTGGCGGCGCTGCGGGCCGGCCGAAGCGTCGCGCTGGTGTCGGACGCCGGCACGCCGCTGGTGTCGGACCCCGGCTTCCGGCTGGTGGGCGAGGCGATCGCGGCGGGCGTGCCGGTCTTTCCCGTGCCCGGCGCGTCCGCGCCGCTCGCCGCGCTCCTCGCCTCCGGCCTGCCGAGCGACAGCTTCCTGTTCGCCGGCTTCCTGCCGGCCA
>CAXUCL010000185.1:0-4995 GCA_964249395.1 uncultured Rhizobiaceae bacterium | reverse complement strand
GGGCAGCGTTTCGGGCGTCGCGGCGGCCGCGTCCGCCGCAGCCGAGGCCGGCGTCGTGCCGGCATCGATCAGGTCGAGCAGCACGCGGGCGCGCAGCGCGACGCCGGAGGGCGCCGCTTGGTCGTCGCGGTTCTGCGTCGCGAAGCGCCGCGCGTCCTCCAGGTTGCCGGCCTTCCAGGCGGCGAGACCGAGCGTTTCGCGCGCGGCGAAGCGCAGCGGGTTCTCGTCGCCGGCAAGCCGCGCAACGCGGCCGCGCACGTCCTCCGCGGTCCCCGTGTCGACGAGGAGGTAGGCGGCGCGGATCGCGGCCATGTCGCGCAGGGAGTCGGCGGCGTTCGCATCGTCCGCGACCTTCGAGAAGCCGTCCAGCGCCGCCTTCGCGTCGCCCTGTTCGGCGCGGATGGACGCGAGCCGCAGATCGGCCAGCGTCTTGTAGGCGCCGGCCCCGTCGCCCGCGATCGCCTGCAGAACCGTCGCGGCCTCGTCGAGCTCCCCGGCGTCGGCCAGATCCACCGCGGCGATGAACCGGTCGCCGGCGGCATCGGCCTCGGATTGACGGTATTCGCGCCAGACGACGATGGCGATCGTCGCCAGAACCGCGAGAACCGCGAGCACGATCAGCCAGCGTCCCCAACGCTTCCAGACGTCCTGGACGCGCTGCTCGCGGATCTCCTGGTTCACCTCGCGAAAGAATGTCTCGTCGCTCATCGGGTCGTCCGGGGGTATGGATCGCGGGCGCGGCGGCTCGCGCGATCGGTCCGCCGCGTTCTACCGCTTTTCCCCCGAAACGAAAGTGTCGTGCGCTCCCGGCCTTGCGGAGCGTTCGCGCTTGGCGGATGCAGGCCGCTGAAGCCGATCACGCGAGCCGCGTTCCATGAGCCTCCAGACCGTCCGCGACTTCCTCGCCGCGCGAGCGCCGGACCTTTCCGTGGTCGCGCTCGAAACCTCGACCGCGACGGTGCCGCTCGCGGCGGCGGCGTTCGGCGTCACGGAAGGCGAGATCGCCAAGACCTTGATGCTGCGCGTTGGCGAGCGGCGCTTCCTGCTCGTCGCGCGCGGCGACGCGCGGCTCGACAACGCCAAGGCGAAGGCGGCCTTCGGCGGCAAGGTCTCGATGCTCGGGCTCGACGAGGTCGAGGCGCTCACCGGCCACCCGGTCGGCGGCGTCTGCCCGTTCGGCCTCGCGACGCCGCTGCCGGTCTATTGCGACGCGTCGTTGCGGGCGTTCACGCAAGTGCTGCCGGCAGCGGGCTCGGCGCGAAGCGCGGTGCCTATCGCCCCCGACCGCCTGGCGGACCTTTGCGACGCCGCGTGGGTCGACGTCTGCCGCGCGCCGGACGGCTGACGGCTCATTCCCACTCGATCGTGCCGGGGGGTTTGGAGGTCACGTCGTAGACGACGCGGTTGATGCCGCGCACCTCGTTGATGATGCGCGTCGCCACGTTGCCGAGGAACTCCATGTCGAAGGGGTGGAAGTCGGCCGTCATGCCGTCGACGGAGCCGACGGCCCGCAGCGCGCAAACGAACTCGTAGGTCCGCCCATCGCCCATGACGCCGACGGTCTGCACGGGCAGGAGCACGGCGAACGCTTGCCAGATCGCGTCGTAGAGCCCGGCTTTCCGGATCTCGTCGAGAAAGATCGCGTCCGCCATGCGCAGGATCGCGAGCTTCTCGCGAGTCACCGCGCCGGGGCAGCGGATGGCGAGGCCCGGGCCCGGAAACGGATGGCGGCCGACGAAGCTGTCCGGCAGGCCGAGCTCGCGTCCGAGCGCGCGCACCTCGTCCTTGAACAGCTCGCGCAAGGGTTCCACCAGGCGCATGTTCATGCGCTCCGGCAGGCCGCCGACGTTGTGGTGCGACTTGATCGTCACCGACGGGCCGCCCGTGAAGGAAACGCTCTCGATCACGTCCGGGTAGAGCGTGCCCTGCGCCAGGAACTCGGCGCCGCCGAGCTTCTGCGCCTCGCGCTCGAAGGTCTCGACGAACAGGCGGCCGATGGTCTTGCGCTTCTTCTCCGGATCGGTCTCGCCGGCGAGCGCGTCGAGGAACAGGTCCGCCGCCTCCGCGTGGACGAGCGGAATGTTGTAGTGGTTGCGGAACAGCGAGACGACTTCTTCCCCTTCGCCCTGCCGCAGGAGGCCGTGGTCGACGAAGATGCACGTGAGCTGGTCGCCGATCGCCTCGTGCAGCAGCACGGCCGCGACCGAGGAATCGACGCCGCCGGACAGGCCGCAGATCACCTTGGTGCGGCCGACCTTGGCTCGGATCTCGCCGATCGCCTGCTCGCGGAAGGCCGCCATGGTCCAGTCGCCCGGCAGCCCGGATATGCGATGAACGAAGTTGGCGATGAGCTTCGCCCCGTCCGGCGTGTGGACGACCTCCGGATGGAACTGCACGCCGTAGAAGCGCCGCGCCTCGTCGGCGATCGCCGCGAACGGCGCGCCGGGCGACACGGCGACGCTCTCGAAGCCGGGCGGCAGCGCCGTCACGCGATCGCCGTGACTCATCCAGACCTGGTGGCGCGTGCCCTCCGCCCAGACGCCGTCGAACAAGGGCGAGGCGCGCTTCACTTCCAGGAACGCGCGGCCGAACTCGCGATGGAGGCCGCCCTCGATCCGGCCGCCGAGCTGCGCGCACATCGTCTGCTGCCCGTAGCAGATGCCGAGCACGGGCACGTCCGCCTCGAAGATCGCGGCCGGGGCACGGGGCGAGGCGTCCTCCGTCGTGGAGGCGGGCGAGCCGGACAGGATCACCGCCTTCGGCTTGAGCCGCGCGAACCCCTCCTCCGCCGACTGGAACGGCACGATCTCGGAATAGACGCCGGCCTCGCGCACCCGCCGGGCGATGAGCTGGGTGACCTGGGAGCCGAAGTCGACGATCAGGACGGTGTCTGGGTGGGCGGTCATCGCGGGGCTTTACGGCGGCGACCCCTGCTTCGCAAGCTTCAGATCAGTCCGGCCTCGATCGCCACGGCGAGGCGGTCGACGGCGTCGGCCAGGCGCTCGTCGAGATGCGCCAGCAGCGACGTCCAGTCGTCGTAGTGGTGGAGGTCCGCTGCCCCGTCCGAGATGCCGCGCAGGCCGACCAGCGGCACGCCGAAGCGTTGGCAGGCGCGCAGGACCGCGAAGGTCTCCATGTCGACCATCTCGGCGTCGATCGCGTCGTAGCGCGCGCCCGACACCACGTCCGCGCCGGTCGACAGCCGCGCCGCGGCGATGCTCGGGATCGGCGTCGGCAGCGGGATCTCGGGCGGCTGGTCGAGGAAGGGCGTGACGCCCTTCGGGAAGCCGAGCGCCGAGGCGTCGATGTCGCGCCAGGACACGGCCGACACCTGGTAGACCTCGCCCTGTTCCAGGACGCGCGAGCCGGCCGAGCCGAGCGACACGACGAGGTCCGGCGGGAAGCCGTTCGCACGCAGCGTCGACAAGGCGATAACCGCGCCGAGCGCGCCTTCCACCGGCCCGACGCCAGTGATCACGGGGCGGATGCGACCGCGCAATGCTGGCCCGTACTCGGCCACGGCCGCCATGACGAACAGCACGCGCCGGCCGCCGAGCGTGTCAAGGACTAGGTCGCCTGCCGCCATGACCGCCGAAGTCACGGTCGCGCCGTCGTTGCGGCGGAGGGCGGCGAAAGTGGGCGAAGCCGCGACGTGGCGCGCGAAGACCTCATCCCTAGCTTCCTCTCGAACGCGGCGTCGCGACAGGATGCGGTTCGGTGCGGCCAGCTGTCAACGCGGCGGATGCGGGCCGAGCGCGGGTCAATTCAGCCGCCAGATCGAATGGTTCAGCGCCGTGGCGTAAGCGACCCATGCCGCGTAGGGCAGGAACAGGAGCGTCGCCGTCCGCTGCGTCCGCCAGGTCGCAACGATGAACAGGAGGATCAGGACGAGCAGCGTCGCCACAACGGCGAGGCCGAGCCCGATCCGCTGCGCGCCGAAGAAGCTCGGCGACCAGGCGAAGTTCACCGCCACTTGGCCGACCCAGAGGACTTGCGCGGTTCGCGGCCCGCCGCGGAACACCAGCCAGCCGGCCACGGCGACGAGGACGTAGAGCAGCGTCCAGCTGACGGGAAACAGCCAATTCGGCGGCGTCCACGCGGGCTTGGCAAGGCCGGCATACCAGTCGCCCGGCGGGTTCGAAACGCCGATCAACAGCCCGCCGCCGACCGTGAGAAGGAGGAGCGCCACGAGCACGAGCAGCGAGCGGGCCGTCGTCATCGCCGCACCAGCGGCGCAAAGAAGAAGCCGTCGGTGCCGGTGCGCAACGGCGTCAACGTCAGGGCCGCGCCGCCGGCGAAAGCCTCGGCGCGGGCGTCGAGCGGCGCGTTCGGCAGTTCGTCGCGCCAGACCTGCACGGCGTCCTCCAGCGCGAAGTCCGGATGGCGCGCGAGGAAGGCGTCGACGCGGGCGCGGTTCTCGGCCGGCAGCACCGAGCAGGTGACGAAGGCGAGCCGCCCGCCGTTCGGCCGGACGTAGGCGGCCGCGCCGTCGAGCGCCGCGTCCTGCTCGGCGACGCGCTTGCGCAGCGCGGCGGGCGACAGCCGCCATTTGGCGTCCGGCCGCCGCCGCCAGGTGCCGGACCCGGTGCAGGGCGCGTCCACCACCACCCGGTCGCAGGCCTTCTCCAGCGGCAGCAACTCATTCACGCGACTATGAACGACGACGTTCGCCGCCTCGGCCCGCTTCAGCCGCTCGTAGATCGGCGCGAGCCGGCGGCGGTCGGCGTCGAAGGCGTGAACTTGGCCGCCGCCGCCCATCGCCGCCGCCAGCGCCAGCGTCTTGCCGCCCGCTCCGGCGCAGTAATCGAGCACGGTCTCGCCGCTTCGCGCGCCGACCAGGAGGCTGGCGAGCTGCGAGCCCTCGTCCTGCACCTCGATCCGGCCGGTCTGGAAGACGGCTTCGGCCTGGACGTTCGGGTGCCGGCCCGCCGCCTCGATCGGCGGGATGCGCAGCCCGACCGGCGACAGCCTGGCCGGGGCGGCACCGAACTCCGC
>CAXUCL010000184.1:0-4999 GCA_964249395.1 uncultured Rhizobiaceae bacterium | reverse complement strand
GGCGCGCGGCGGGGGCCGCCGGGCGCGCGCCGGCGCCCCGGGCGTCCAGTCGATCAGGCCGGCGTCGCGGAACTGGCCGAGCCAGTAGTCCATGCACCAGCGCCCGTGCCGGGCATGGAACAGCGCGGCGTTGCGCAGGATGTCGTCGAAGTGATGCAGCGGCGGCACGACGACGGGGTGGTGCTGGTGGTAGCAGCGCGCGCCGGCCGTCCAGAAGAACGGCAGCCCGGACGCGGCCAGCCGCGCGGCGAAGTCGGTCTCCTCGCCCCCGTAGCCGTTGAACGCCTCGTCCATGCCGCCGACGGCGTGGTAGCGGGCTCGCGGCAGCGCGAAGGACAGGCCCCTGAGCTCGCCGGCGTTCGGCTCCCGGCGCACGCCGTCAAGCGGCGCCGGCGGCTTCGACGGGTGGACGCGGCCGACGCGGTCGAGGTGCTCGAAGTCGAGCCCGCCGTCGAGCGCGCCGGCCGGCAGGTAGAGGACCTCGCCGAGGAACAGGCCCTCGCGTCCGCCGGCCGCCGTTCGGTAGGCGCCGATCGTGCCTGGCGAGGCGATGCAGTCGACGTCGAGGAACGCGAGAAGCTCGCCGCCGGCTGCGTCCGCCGCGCGGTTGCGCGCCGCCGCCAGCGGCATGGGCTCGCCCGGAACCTGCAGGTGCCGCACCAGACAACCGGGGTCCGGCAGATCGTCCGGTTGTTCGTCCTGCATCCAGGCGATCACCACCTCGTCGGGGGCGACGGTCTGAAGCGCGAGGCTTTGGAGGAGGTTGCGAAGCTGCGCGGTCCGGCCCCGGACGAGCGTCAGGACGCTGGTTCGCACGCCGGTCGCGCCCGGTCGCGGAAGTGCCGGACGCCCTCGATGATGCCGCGCGCGTATTTCTCGCGCGCCACGTAGGAGTGCGACAGGTCCGGCAGGCTGGCGAGGTCGTCGGAGAAGTTCGCGACGATGATCGCCTGCGGCATCGTGCGCAGCATCTCGATGTCGTTGCCCGAGTCGCCGGCGACGAACACGGCGTCGGCGCCGAGCCCGTAGCGGCGGCGCACGAAATCGACGGCCGAGCCCTTGGAGGCGTGCACCGGCAGGACGTCGAGGTAGCGCGCGTGGCTGTGGATCACGGACGCGCGCAGGCCCGCCGCCTCCAGGCGGGCGCGCACGCGGCCGACGATCGCGCGGCTGCCGTCGCTGAAATAGCTGAGCTTGTGGCCGCGCTGCTCCAGCGGCGCCTGCGGGTGGAGGCCGGGCAGGTCGGCCAGCGCATGGCGCGCCGCCTCGCGGCGCCAGCCCTTCGAGACGATGGCCGCCCAGTCGCCGTCCAGCGAATAGGTCGTGCCGTTCGGGTCGAGATGGTAGATCTCGGACCCGACGGAGGTGATCATCACCTGCGGACGCGGCGTTTCCTGCTGCTCCAGGATCGCCATGGCGCTGTGGAAGGAGCGGCCGGTCGCGACGCCGAAGGCGAGGGTTTCCTGTTCCAGCCGCCATTGGCCGAAGCTCGCGAGACTTTCGCGGCAGCCGATCAGCGTGTTGTCGATGTCGCAGACCAAGAGTTGCTCGGGCCTGGTCAGTCCCGGCACCGGATGGAGGAGCGAGCGCAGGAGGCCGTGGTAGCGCGCCGCGTGCCGGTCCCAATCGTAGGCGCGGGCGGCGATCGCGCCGGCCGCGGCGTAGCGGTCCCAGAGCGCGGCGTCGCTTAAGATCCGCGACACGGCCTCGGCTATCGCAGCCGGCGAGCGAGGGTCCACCAGCACGCCGTTGCCGCAGGTCTCGATGATGTCGTTGGGTCCGCCCGAGTCGGTGGCGACCAGCGGCAGGCCGACGGCGGACGCTTCGAGCAGCGTCAGGCCGAAGGGCTCGTTCAGCGCCGGGTTCACGAACACCCCGCGCCGGTCGCGCGCGTAGGCGTAGATCGCCGGCACATCGTCGGGCCGGTGCGTCTTCGGATAGGCGACGCGGCCGTAGAGGTCGTGGCGGTCGATGAGGTGCAGGAGCTCGCGAACGGTTTCGGCCATGTCGCCGTCGAGGTCGGCGTAGTCGCCGCGCGTGCCGGCGACGATCACGAGGTTCGCCTGGGCCTGCAGGGTCGGCGATTCGCCGTAGGCCGTGACGAGGGCGGCAAGGTTCTTCTTCGCCACCGGCCGGGCGAGGGCGAGGATCGCGGGCTTGCCCGGCTCGCGCAGGAAGCGGTCGATCGACGCGTCCACCGCTGCGGTCGTCCGCGCGTTCGCGAAGCGGGCGAGGTCGCTGCCCGGCGGCAGGATGCGGATGCGTCCCGGCGCGTAGGCGCGGTACGACGCGTACTGCACCTCGGCCTCGTCGCGCGACGAGGCGATCACGGCGGCGGCACGCTGCAGGGCCGTTTCCTCGTCGGCGATGCGCCTGGTGAGGCTCGCGTCGCCGCGCCTGTCGAGGCCGAGCGTTTCCCGCTTGACGCGGCCCAGCGAATGGCCGGTGAACACGAAGGGAATGCCGAGCCTTCGCTCGACAATCGCCGCGACGGCGGCTGCGTCGGCGTAATGCGCGTGCAGCATGTCCGGCGGTGCGGCCTCCGCTTCGATGAAGGCGACCAGGGCATCGGCGAAGGACTCGACCTCGGCGTGCAGGTCTTCCTTGGGCAGATAGCCGGACCGCCGGGTCGGCAGGCGGCGGATCTCGATCTTCTCCGACACGCGCTCGGCTGGCGCGGCGTATTCGGCGCCGAGGGCGCTCTCGAAGCGCCGCGTCGCGATCACGATGCGGGACACCGCGTCGGACTTGGCGGACGCTTCCGCGAGGTCCAGAAGGTAGCGGATGTGGCCGCCGGTGTCCGCCGTCAGGCCGTATTCGACGTCGTGCCCGCGCAAGCACCCCTGCAAGGCGACGTGCAGGATGAACATCGACCGCTCCTCTCGTACAATGAACTCGAAGCCCGAGGAATGGAGATCCGAGCCGACATGCTCGAAAGCGGAGAAACGATTCGCGTCGCCCAAGTCGCCCCGACGATATTTCCGGTGCCTCCCTTGGATCACGGCGGAACCGAAAGGATCGTCCATGATCTGTCGCTCGCCTTGCGGCGTGCCGGAGTCGAGGTAACGCTGTTCGCCGCGTCGGACAGTGCGACAGATGTAGCGCGGGTCGGCGCGCTGCCGAGTCTTTTTGGCTTGGAAAGGAAATACGGCACCGTGCCGCCGGGGGTGCCCGCCGCGCTGGAGGCGGCGCGCATGGAGGACCTGCGACTTCGCTTGCACCGGTTCGACGTCGCGCACTTCCACGGCGAGTTCTTCCACGCCGTGCTGATGGGCGAGCGGCGCGGCCGAAGCCTCACCACGATCCACTGGCGCGTCGACGAGCTCGACCGGCAACTGTTCTTCGGCAGCTTCCCGGACCTGCCGGTGGCGGCGATCTCGGCCGCGCAGAACGACGGCATTCCCGCCGCCAACCGGGCGGGCGTCGTTTACCACGGCATCGAGCGCGACCGCTACCCGTTCTCGCGCGGGACCGGCGGCTACGTCGCCTTCGTCGGGCGCATGACCGACCAGAAGCGGCCGGACGCGGCGATCCGCATCGCGCGCGCCGCCGAGCGGCCGATCCGGCTCGCCGGCACGGTGGACGTCGGCAACCCCGGCTACTTCGAGCGTGCCGTCCGGCCGCTGCTCGGCGAGGACGCGACCTATCTCGGGCCGTTCGGCGACCGGGCGAAGGGCGAGCTCCTGGGCGGCGCCGAGGCGCTCGTGTTCCCGATCGACTGGCCGGAACCCTTCGGCCTCGTGATGATCGAAGCGATGGCCTCTGGCACGCCGGTGGTCGCCTTCAACCGCGGCAGCGTGCCGGAGATCGTCGAGAACGGGGTCACGGGCTTCGTCGTGGAAACAGAGGCGCAGGCGGCCGAAGCGTTGGGGCGGATCGGAACGATCGACCGGGCGGGGGTGCGGCGCCGCTTCGCCGAACGCTTCACTTCCGACCGCATGGCGGCCGACTACCTGGCGATCTACCGCCGGCTCCGGGCCAACTGATGCGATGCGCGCTCCTCGCCTGGGACTACCCGCCCGCGCCGAGCGGCCTGTCCACCGCCGCGCGCGAGATCGCCGAAAGCCTGGCGGCGGCCGGCGCCGACGCGACCGTCTTCACGCTCGATCGGACGGGACGCGAAACCGTGGACGGCGTCCGGGTGATCGGCTGCGCGATCCCGGCCGGCGCCGCCCTGGCGCGGCTGCGACGCTTCGGCGGGATCGGCCACCTCGCCGCGCCCGCCGCTTTCCGCCGCGCGGTGCTGACCGAACATGCGGCCGAGCCCTTCGACGTTCTGGAGGCGACCAACTGGTACGCGCCGGCGGCGCTCTTGGCCGTTCGCCCCTCGATGCCGCTCGTCACGCGCAACTCGACGCCCGCGGCCTTCTCGCGCGACCCGGCATCGACCCTTCGCGACCGGTTCGACGCTGCCGCGGCCGACCGACTGGAGCGCTTCCAGGCGCGCCGCAGCGCGGGGCTGATCGCCAACACGGCCGATCACGGCCAGCGGGTCGCCGCCGAATACGGGTTGCGGGAGGACGGAACGCCCCGCGCGGTGATCGGGCTGAGCTTGTCTCCCGAGACGCTAAGCCGGGCGCGCCGCGCCAGCTATCCCGGCCTCGCCCCCGGCGACCCCGTGCGGCTCCTGTTCGTCGGCCGGGCGGAAGCGCGCAAGGGCTTCGACACGATCCTCGCGGCCGTCGCGCTCTTGGACGCCGAATGCGCGGCCGGGACCTGCTTGCCTTTCGTCGTCCGGCTGGCGGGCGTGCCGGCCGCCGACCTGCCCGGCGATCTCGCCGCGAGCACGCGCGCGCGACTCGTGCCGCTCGGGCGCATCGCGGAAGGCGACCTGGCGCGCGAATACGAGGCGGCGCACGCCGTTCTCGCGCCGTCCCGCTACGAGAGCTTCGGCCTCGTCTACCAAGAGGGCATCGCCTACGGCCGGCCGATGATCGCGTCCCGGGAGGACGCCAGCGCCCGCGCGGTCGCCGCGCCAATGCCGCGGCTCGCCCCCGTG
>CAXUCL010000183.1:0-5012 GCA_964249395.1 uncultured Rhizobiaceae bacterium | reverse complement strand
CCGTCGGCGGGCAGGCGGCCGCGGCGGATCGCTTCGGACGACTTGCGGCGGCGCGCTTCGCCGCCCATCGCCGCATCGAGCAGCGCTTCGCGCGCGCAAGCGTCCGCTTCGTCCTCAACGACGAGACGAACGGCCGGCGCGACGGCCGGAGCGGCGGGCAGGCGGGCGGGCGCGGCGAAGGAAGCATGCGCGAACATTGCGGTTCAACCCCGATGGGAGCCGAAGAAGCGCACCGGTCGGCTGGTTCCGGCGCCGGGGCCCTCGCCCCGCGCGCCGGAGCGCCGGGTCAGATTACGTAGGATCGCAGCGGCTCGAAGCCGTTGAACGCGACCGACGCGTAGGTCGTCGTGTAGGCGCCCGTTCCCTCGATCAGGATCTCGTCGCCGACGGTCAGCGAAACGGGAAGCGGGTAGGGCAGCTTCTCGTAGAGCACGTCCGCCGAATCGCAGGTCGGGCCGGCGAGGACGCAAGGGCTCTTCGCGTCGGCGTCCCGCTCCGTCACGATCGGGTAGCGGATCGCCTCGTCCATGGTTTCCGCCAAGCCGCCGAACTTGCCGATGTCGAGGAACACCCAGCGGTTCTCGTCCGCCGCCGACTTGCGCGACACCAGCACGACCTCGGCCTTGATGACGCCCGCGTCGCCCACCATGCCGCGGCCCGGCTCGATGATCGTTTCCGGGATGCGGTTGCCGAAATGGCGGCGCAGCGCGTCGAAGATCGAGCGGCCGTACTCGGCCGCGCTCGGCACGTCCTTGAGGTAGCGGGTCGGGAAGCCGCCGCCCATGTTGACCAGCGTCAGCTGGATGCCTCGCTCGGCCAGCGCGTCGAACACGGCCGCCGCATCGGCAACGGCCGAGTCCCAGGCGTCGAGGTTCGTCTGCTGCGAGCCGACGTGGAACGACACGCCGGTCGCCTTGAGGCCCAGCGCCTCGGCTCGGCTCAGCACCTCGATCGCCATCGCCGGCACGCAGCCGAACTTGCGCGACAACGGCCATTCGGCGCCTTCGCCCGAGGTCAGGACGCGGCAGAACACGCGGGCGGCGGGCGCCGCGCGGGCAACCTTCTCGGCCTCGGCGACGCAGTCCACCGCGAACAGCGTCACGCCGAGCGCGTGGGCGCGCGCCACGTCGCGCTCCTTCTTGATCGTGTTGCCGTAGGAGATGCGCTCGGGCAGCGCGCCGGCGTCCATCGCCATCTCGATCTCGGCGACGGAAGCGCAGTCGAACGACGAGCCGAGCGACGCGAGCAGGCGCAGGATCTCCGGCGCCGGGTTCGCCTTCACCGCGTAGTAGATCGCCGAGTCGGGCAGGGCGCGGCGGAAGGCGGCGAAGTTCGCCTCCACCACGTCAAGGTCGACCACGAGACAGGGACCGTTCGGGCGTCGGGTGGCGAGGAAGTCGAGGATGCGCTGCGTGGCCATGGGGCGGCTCCGGCTCGGGGCGTTCATGGAGCGACACGGCGGCGCGGCGTCGCGGCACCCGATAAAGGCGCGCGAAACCCGCCGTCGAACCGCGACGGCTGCGACCGGACGCATGAGGAGCGCCCGGTCGCGATGAGCTGCCTTGGCGTGGAGGGCTTGAACCCGCCGCACTTCGGGCAAGGAAGGTGTGCCTCTTCAGTATTCCCGGGTGTGGAAACCGGGAGAGACCAAAAAAGCCCGCACCGTCGTTGCTTCAAGGCGTCCTCGTCTTCGCGAAGCTCGCGAGGACGACTGGGGATCGATCCCCAGGACCGGCCCGATAACCCGCGCATTTGCGGATCGGGGGACGCCCACAGGCTCGTGCGACTTTGGGCAAGCGGCGATATAAGATCCGGCCCCGTCACACGCAACGCCGAAATTTCGGGGGTCGCCCGGTTTCGCCGCCGCCTGTTCGATGGCAGGCTCGCTGTTCCGTTCCGGCAACAGGTCGACCGCGGGCCAGGCGAGGGAGATGCCGTGGACACGCTGACGCGCATGCGCGCCTTCATCGCCGTGATGGAGGCCGAAGGTTTTTCGGCCGCGGCGCGCCGAACTGGCCGCTCGAAAGCGCTCCTGTCGAAATACGTGCGCGAGCTGGAGGACGAACTCGGTGTCCTGCTCGTCAACCGCACCACGCGCCAGATCGCCCCGACGGCGGCCGGCGAGGTCTATCTCGCCCGCGCGTCGGCGCTGCTCGCCGAACTCGACGCGCTCGCCGAGACCGCGCGGGAGGCGACCGGCGAAGCGCGCGGCACCATCCGCGTTTCGGCCGCGCGCACCTTCGGCGACGCCGCGCTCGGCCGCTGCCTGGTGGACTTCGCGGTCGCCTATCCGGCCATCGCGCTCGACGTCCGGCTCGATGACACCTTCGTCGACCTCTTCAGCGAGGGCTTCGACGTCGCCGTCCGCATGACCCGGCTGACCGATTCGGCGCTGATTGCCAGGAAGCTCGCCGACCTGGCGCTCTGCATCTGCGCGAGTCCCGCCCTGATCGAGCGCGTCGGCCGCCCGACGCACCCGGCCGACCTAGCGGGCATGCCGGCGGTGATCGACACCAATTCGCGCATGGTCTCGAACTGGGTTCTGAGCGGGCCGGACGGGGCGCCCGTCGCCGTTTCCGTGTCCGGCCGGTTCACGGTGAACAGTCCGGTCGCCGTCAGGACGGCGGTGCGGGCTGGGCTCGGCTTCGCCTTGATCCCGGAGTTCGTGGTGCGCGAGGACATCGCCAACGGCCGGCTGGTCAGCGTCCTCGAGGCGTTCGTGCCGGACGGGGCGGGCATCTACGCCGTGTTCCCGCACCGCCGCCACCTGCCGACGCGGGTGCGGTTGTTCGTGGACTTCCTGGCCGCCTGGTTCCGCGATCACCGCTGCGACGGGGACGAGGCCGTCAAGGTCGGGACCGTCGACGGGCCGCCGGCCGACCCGGAGCGATCCGCGCCCGGGCTGGCGTGAAGGTCACAGCGGCGCGGCGATCGACGGCAACGGGTCCGTAACGTCCTTCGCCGAAGCTGCGGCGCCCGTTATCGTGGGCGAAAAGCGTCCACGTTCACCTGTCGAGGCTCAAATCATGCGTAGAGTTCGCTCGGCGGTCCTGGCCTTCTGCGCGGCGGCGGCGGTCCTCGCGACGGCCCCGAGCACCGACGCGTTTGCCGCACCGGCCCGTCCGAAGGTCCGGCAAACGGCGTTCGACGCCGGCTTCGAGCCGGGCTCGATCGTGATCCGCACGGCCGAGCGCAAGCTCTACCTCGTGGTCGCGCCGGGCGTCGCGCTCCGATACGACGTCGCCGTCGGCCGGCCGGAAGAGCAATGGTTCGGCCAGTCCTGGGTGTCGAAGAAGCGTCTCGATCCGACCTGGGTCCCCACCGCCGACATGCGCGCCGCCAATCCGAGCCTGCCGGTGTCCGTCGGACCGGGGCCGAAGAACCCGCTCGGCGTCAGGGCGATGAACCTTGGCTGGGGCACCTATCGCATCCACGGCACCAATTCGCCGCGCTCCATCGGCTCGGCCGCCTCGGCCGGCTGCTTCCGCATGCGCAACGTCGACGTGTCGGACCTGTTCGAGCGGGTGCATGTCGGGGCGCAGGTGTTCGTGGAGGAATAAGATCGAGGCGATCCCGCGCGAAGGACATTTCCATCCTCGACCGTCATCGCCTCCCTTCGGCCGCTCCAAGCTGCGGCAAGGCGGCGGGCGCTAAAATTCGGCCATGCTTGTCGGCCACGGAGCCGGCGGGACCGAAGGGGTGGATCGCATCGGCATGGCATCGAAACGGGTTCTGGCCGGCGCGCTCGCCGGTTTCCTGGCGCTGCCCGTGGCGGCTTCCGCGCATCCGCACGTCTTCGCGCAGGCCCGGATGGAGATCGTCGGCGACAAGGCCGGCGCGCTCGCCGCCGTCCGCAACATCTGGCGCATGGACGAGCTGTTCTCCACCAGCGTCGTTCTCGACTACGACGCCAACAAGAACGGCGGGCTCGACGAGACTGAACTGCAGGCGGTGGCCGACACGGTGAAGGAGTCGATCGCCGAATACTCGTTCTACACCTTCGTGCAGCGCGTCGGCGGCGCGCCGGTGAAGATGGCGCCGCCGGCCGAGGTCCGCTCGCTGTTCCAGGACGGACAGCTCATCGTGTTCTTCGAAATGCGGCCGGCCGAGGCGATCGACCTGAAGGCCGGCCCGGTGACGGTCGCCAACTTCGACGAGTCCTTCTTCACCGCCTTCGACTTCGCCGACGACGGCTTCCAGCTCGTCGACATGCCCTCCACGTGCGTGCGGACCGTGACCGTGCCGGACGAGGACGAGGCGGCCGGGGAGTGGATGGCGTCCATTGCCGCGCTCGGACCCGACGAGACCGTGCCGGAGGACGGCGTGAACTACGCGCAGGTCCTGGCGACGCGGGCCGAAATCAAGTGCGGCTGACCGGCCAACCGCTGGGCGTCGCTTTGGCGCTCGTCGCGGCGGGCCTCGTGGTCGTCGAGCCGGCGCTCGCGAAATCCTCGCTCGGCATCGGCACGGCGGACGCGAACGGCGGGACGGGCCCGGGAAGCGGCGTGTTCGGCGGGCTGTTCCTCCAGATCAACGCGTGGCAGCGGCAGTTCCTGCAGGCGCTGAACAAGGCGCTCGTCGCGATGAAGACCGGCAGCGGCGGGACCTGGGCGCTGGTCGGCCTGTCCTTCGCCTACGGCGTGTTCCACGCGGCCGGTCCCGGCCACGGCAAGGCGGTGATCTCGTCCTACGTGCTCGCCGACCGCGTGCAGCTCGGGCGCGGCATCCTTCTGTCCTTTCTGTCGGCCGCGCTGCAGGCGGTGATGGCGATCCTCGTCGGGCTGACCGGCTGGTTCGTGCTGCGCGGCACGGGCGTCACCATGACGGCTGTTTCCGGCTGGTTGGAGGTCGCCTCCTTCGCGCTCGTGTCCTTGTTCGGGCTGTGGCTCGTCGGGCGCGCGCTCCTGCGGATCGCCCGCCGTCCGCGACGAACGCGCTTGACGCTCGACTTCCTGCCGTCACCCGCCGGCGCCGCGCTTGCGCCGGGCGCCATGGGCGGCCTCGCCTACGCG
>CAXUCL010000182.1:0-5020 GCA_964249395.1 uncultured Rhizobiaceae bacterium | reverse complement strand
GCCGGGGGCGCCGGCCGCTCCGGCGCAGCCGAGGGCGTCGGCGAGCGCCGACGATGCGGGGCGCGAGGAGCGGGTGAAGATGACCCGCCTGCGCCAGACAATCGCCAAGCGCCTGAAGGACGCGCAGGCGAGCGCCGCGATGCTGACCACCTTCAACGAGGTGGACATGACGGCGGTGATGCAGCTGCGCGCCCGCTACAAGGACCTGTTCGAGAAGAAGCACAAGGTGAAGCTCGGCTTCATGGGCTTCTTCACGAAGGCGGTGACGCACGCTCTGAAGGAAATCCCGGCTGTGAACGCCGAGATCGACGGCACCGACATCGTCTACAAGAACTTCGCCCATATCGGCGTCGCGGTCGGCACCGACAAAGGCCTCGTGGTGCCGGTGGTGCGGAACGCGGATGGGATGACCATCGCCGAGATCGAGAAGGAGATCGGCCGCCTCGGGCTCGCCGCGCGCGACAACAAGCTCGGCATGAGCGACATGCAGGGCGGCACCTTCACCATCTCCAACGGCGGCGTCTACGGCTCCTTGATGTCGACGCCGATCCTGAACGCGCCGCAGAGCGGCATCCTCGGCATGCACAAGATCCAGGAGCGGCCGGTGGCGGTCGGCGGCAAGGTCGAGATCCGGCCGATGATGTACCTGGCGCTTTCCTACGACCACCGCATCGTCGACGGCAAGGAAGCGGTGACGTTCCTGGTGCGGGTGAAGGACAGCCTCGAGGACCCGGAACGGCTGGTGCTCGACCTTTGACCGGCGCGTGCCGACGGTCGCGATCGTCGACGGCATCCGGGTCGTGATCTTCCTCAACGATCACGCTCCGCCGCACTTTCATGCGTTTCTCGGCGAACATACATTGCGGGTCGAGATCGGGTCGGGTGCCGTGCTCGGCGGGAGCGGCCCGGCCGCCATGCGGCGCAAGCTCGTTGATTGGGCGAAAGAACACGCGCCGGCGCTGCAGGCGGCTTGGAACGAAGCCCGCAACGGTCGCTCGCCGCAAAGGATCGACTGATGTCGGACTATCGCGTGGAAGCGGCGCAAGCGCTGGACGATCATCGACTGCGCGTTTCCTGGACGGACGGGCTGGACGCGGTGGTGGACTTCCGCGACTTGTTGCGCGCGGGCGGCTTCTACGGGCCGCTCGCCGATCCCGCCGTTTTCAGGGACGTGCGGCTCCACGCGTTCGGGCACGGCATCTATTGGCCGGGACCCGGCGACACGGAGATCGACATCTGTCCGGACATGCTGCGCGCCAGGGCCGATCCGAAGGCGGCCGAACGGATCGCGGCTGAAGAGGACGCATGGCGGGCGCAGCAGGCGGCTGAATGAACGGGTCGTTCCTGTCGCCGCTTCATCGAACGAGGCGCAACTCGTCTTCCCGGTCCGGTCCGCCTCGCGATCGGCCGAACCGCGGCGGCGGGCGAGCCGTCCGGCCGTTGGACGGGAACCTGTCCGACCCATGGGCCTTCCGCACGGACCGACCCGCCGCTTCTCCAGAAGGACTCCGCTCGCATGCTCGCCACCATGACTGACCTGCCGATCGAACTGACCTTGCTCGCTTGGTCGGTGCTGCTGCTTCTCGTCTACCTGATGACGCAGGCGCAGCTCGCCAACAAGGATCGGGGCCTCGACTGGAACGCCGGTCCGCGCGACGGGCAAGCCAAGCCGCTCAGCTTGACGGCCGCGCGCGCCGAGCGGGCGCTGCTGAACTTCCGGGAAACCTACCCGGCCTTCGTCGCCGCGGTGCTGATCGCCGTGGTTTCCGGCCGTACCGGCGCCTGGTCGCAGGTCGGTGTCTGGTTGTGGTTCCTCGGTCGGATCGCCTATTTGCCGCTGTACGTGTTCGGCGTGCCCTACGTGCGCACCCTCGCCTGGGGGGTTTCGCTCGCCGGCATCCTGCTCGTCCTGTTCCAGATCGCCTGATCCGCCGCCCGCCGGCGCTTGTCAAAGAAGTCGTTTTTCATGCCCGATGCCGCCACCTCCGCCCCACCCTTCGACCTCGTCGTGATCGGCTCCGGCCCCGGCGGCTACGTCTGCGCGGTGAAGGCCGCGCAACTCGGGCTTCGCGTCGCGGTGGTGGAAAAGCGCAAAACCTTCGGCGGCACCTGCCTGAACATCGGTTGCATCCCCTCGAAGGCCTTGCTGCACGCCTCCGAGATGTACGCCGAGGCGCGCCATTCCTTTGCCAAGCTCGGCATCAAGGTGTCGCCCGAGCTCGATCTGCCCGCCATGCTCGCCCACAAGGACGAGACCGTCCGGCAGAACGTCGACGGCATCGCCTACCTGTTCAAGAAGAACAAGGTCGAGGGCATCCGCGGCGCGGGCCGAATCGCGGGGCCGGGCGAAGTGGAGGTAACGCCGGTGGACGGCGGCGGCGAGCCGCGCACCCTTCGAACCAAGGCGATCTGCATCGCGACCGGCTCCGTCGTCGCCGGCATTCCCGGCATGGACGTTTCCTTCGACGGCGAGGCGATCGTTTCCTCCGACGAGGCGATCGCCCTGCCGCGGGTGCCCGAAACCATGGTCGTCGTCGGCGGCGGCGTGATCGGGCTGGAGCTCGGCTCGGTCTGGTCGCGGCTGGGCGCCAAGGTGACGGTGGTCGAATATCTCGACAAGGTGCTCGGGCCGATGGACAACGACGTCTCGGCCGCCTTCCAGAAGCTGATGGTGCGCCAGGGCCTCGACTTTCGCCTGTCGGCCAAGGTCACCGGCATCACGAAGCGGGACGACGGCGGCGCGGCGGTCACCTTCGAGCCGGTGAAGGGCGGCGACGCCGAAACGCTCCAGGCCGACGTGGTGCTGGTCGCGACCGGCCGGCGCGCCTTCACCGAGGGGCTCGGCCTCGACGAGGTCGGGGTCAAGCGCGACAAGGCGGGCCGGATCGAGATCGACCGGCACTACCGCACCGGCGCGGAGGGCGTCTACGCCCTCGGCGACGTGGTCGCCGGGCCGATGCTCGCCCACAAGGCCGAGGACGAGGGCGTGGCGCTCGCCGAGCTGCTCGCCGGCCAGGCCGGCCACGTGAACTACGGCGTGATCCCGTCGGTGGTCTACACCTCGCCCGAGGTCGCCTCCGTCGGCGCGACGGAGGAGGAGCTGAAAGGAGCGGGCGTTTCCTACAAGAGCGGCAAGTTCCCGTTCACCGCGAACGGCCGGGCGCGGGCGATGCTGCACACCGACGGCTTCGTGAAGTTCCTGAGCGACGCCGAGACCGATCGGGTGCTCGGCGTCCACATCATCGGCTTCGGGGCGGGCGACATGATCGCCGAGTGCGCCGTCCTGATGGAGTTCGGCGGCTCGGCGGAGGACCTGGCGCGCACCTGCCACGCGCATCCGACCCTGTCGGAAGCGGTGCGCGAGGCGGCCTTCGCCACCTTCGCCAAGCCGATCCACCTGTAGGACGAGAAACGGTCTCGTTGCGGCGGCAGCGGGTTGACCGCCGTTTGTCGAGCCGGCAGGCCCTATGCGTTCCGCGGGTTCCCTCGGCCGCTTGCGGTTGCATCGTCCCGGCCTGGTCCGCCCCACCGCTTCGTCATCCCGGCCCCCGGGCCGGGATCCATACACCCGGCACCGAACGCCGAGCACGGCACCGACGGACCGGCCTCCTGTTCACCAGCGCGGCGGCGGATGCGCTCCGGCATGGATCCCGGGTCGAGCTCGGGATGACGAACCGGAAATGCTGAACCGAGTTGGTGCGGTTGCAGCGCGGAGGCGTCAGTCACGCCGAGCGGGACTGCCGGTAGATGCAGAAGACGCGAAAAAGGCCCGGTGGGATCGCCCCGCCGGGGCTCGTCGTCTTCGATCCGTCCCCGATCAGCCCTTCCTGTCGGTCGCGACCGGCGGCTGCGTGCCGGAATCGGCCGTCACCACCGGCTTGGCCGGACCTTCAACCGTGTGACCGGCGCAGTCGGCCAAGGCCGGGGCGGCGGATGCCGCCACGAGCGCGAGGCCGAGCGCGGCTTTGATCGCATGAGTCATGGGTGTCGCTCCGTTGCGGTTGACGCCGGCCGAGACTGCGCGCGGCGCTGAGCGCTGGCAACGGGCGCGGCGTTCACGATGCGGTGCGGGCGGTGAGGGCGGTGCGCGACGCGACGGGGTCGGTCAATCGGCGCGCGAAACGCGAAACCCTTGCGCTTTGAGCAGTTCCACCAGACCTTGCCTGTCCGGCAGGTGCAGCGCGCCCACCGCGACGAAGACGCCGCCCTTGGCAAGGTGCGGGGCCAGGCGCTCGGCCATGCGGTGGTTGCGCTCGGTGACGATCATCCGCTCGAAGTCGCGGTAGGCCGCCTGCACCGGCGCCGGCATCGCCTCGATCGGCATGATCGTGTTGGTAAGCGGCGTGATCGCGGCGATCCGGCCGGCGAGGTAGAACTCGGTCATCGTTTCGAACAGGTCCGGGACCTGGTCGCGCATCCGCAGCAGGGCGACAAGGCTGGCGGTCTGCAGCTCCATGCGCATCGAGGCCATCGCCTCGAACTGCTCCGCCGCCGCTTCCAGCCCGACCAGCGCCTTGCCGGCGGCTTTCGCCTCAAGCGCGATCACCGCGTCGAGCGGCTGCGCGCCCGTCGTTTCGCGCGCCAGCTCGCAGGCCGGCAGCATCAGGCCGATCGAGAAGAACCAGGGCTGCAGCGTCCGGATCGCGGCGTAGGGCATGCCGTTCGCGGCCAGATGCGCTTCCACCTCGCGCCGCTCGTCGGCCGTCAGGTAGTCGTCGAGCGTCCGGCCGGCGGGCAGGGAAACGAGGTCCGGCCGGGCGAGGATGCCGAGGCTCGCCGCCGCCTTGTCCAAGACGGCGAGCGTTTCCACGACGACGGTGCTCGCTTGGCCGCGGGCGGCGTCGACGGCGTCCGGCAGGTCGAGGACGCGCGGGTCGCTGAGGTGCATCGTGCCGAACAGGTGGGAGGCGGGAAGGCCGGCCTTCTCGATCCGGAAGAAGCGGCCCGCACCGTTCGGCACGCTTGCGGCCTCCGCCTCGATGCGCGCCAGCCGACCGTCGGCCTGCAAACGCGGCGCGAG
>CAXUCL010000181.1:0-5035 GCA_964249395.1 uncultured Rhizobiaceae bacterium | reverse complement strand
ACGAGGCACCGCCGCCGGCGGCGATCCCGACCGGCCGGACGCCGAGGTCGAGCGCGAGGCCATCGGCGGCGGCGGTGCCTCGTCCGTCAACGCGAGCGTCGAAGGCGTCGACGAGGACGCCGCGCGGCGCGACGCCGTGCGCGACGCGACGAATTGACGGGCCGGCGCTTGCGCGCGCGAAAGCGTTTGCGTCGCGGGCCGGCTTTAAGACATTAATGCCGCGTGGTGGCGGCGGCGCGGCGAGCGGCGCCGGCCGTTTTCGGCCCGGAGCTCTTCTTCGCGATGTCCCGTTTCGACCTCATCGTCATCGGCTCCGGCCCGTCCGGGCGGCGGGCCGCGATCCAGGCGGCCAAGCTCGGCAAGCGGGCGCTGATCGTCGAGAAGCGCGACCGGGTGGGCGGCGTGTCCGTCCACACCGGCACCATCCCGTCGAAATCGCTGCGTGAAACCGTTCTGAACCTCACCGGCTGGCGCGAGCGCGGCTTCTACGGCTCGGCCTACCGGGTGAAGAAGGACATCTCGGCCGCCGACCTGCGGGTGCGCGGCTCGAAGATCCTGGAACACGAGGTCGACGTGCTCGACCACCAGTTCGCCCGCAACCGCGTCGCCACGGTCACCGGCGAGGCGCGGTTCCTCGACCCGACGACGCTGCTCGTCCAGCGCGTCGGGAGCGCCGAGCCGGAGCGGTTCGAGGCCGACCGCTTCGTGATCAGCTGCGGCACGCGCCCGCACCGGCCGGCCACCATCCCGTTCGACGGCCGCCGGGTGATCGATTCCGATGAGATCCTGAAGATCGAGGAACTGCCGCGCTCGATGACCGTGGTGGGGGCGGGCGTGATCGGCGTCGAATACGCCACCATCTTCTCCGCGCTCGAGATCGCGGTGACGCTGGTGGAGCCGCGCCCGACCTTCCTCGACTTCATCGACCGCGAGATGATCGAGGAGTTCGTGCACGAGCTGCGCGACCGCAACGTCAGCTTGCGGCTCGGCTCGGAGGTGACGGCGGTCGAGTTCGACGGCTCCGGCCGCCCGGTCTGCCGCATCGCGTCGGGCCGCGACGTGACGAGCGACGTCCTGCTCTACGCCGCCGGCCGGATGGGCGCGACCGACACGCTGGACTTAGGCAAAACCGGGCTGGAGACCGACAACCGCGGCCGGCTGACCGTCAACCCGAAGACGCTGCAGACCGCCGTGCCGCACATCTACGCGGCCGGCGACGTGATCGGCTTCCCGAGTCTCGCCTCCACCGCCATGGAACAGGGGCGTCTGGCCGCCGCGCACGCCTTCGGCCTGGAGCCGACGCCGCTGCCGGAGCACTTTCCCTACGGCATCTATTCGGTGCCCGAGATGTCGACGGTCGGCATGAGCGAGGAGGAGGTGCGCAAGCGGCAGATCCCCTACGAGTGCGGCATCGCGCGCTTCCGCGAAACCTCGCGCGGCCACATCATGGGCCTGCAGTCCGGCATGATGAAGATGATCTTCTCCAAGAAGACCCGCCGGCTGCTCGGCGTCCACATCATCGGCGAAGGGGCGACCGAGCTGATCCACATCGGCCAGGCGGTGATGGCGCTGAAGGGCACCATCGACTACTTCATGGAATCGACCTTCAACTACCCGACGCTGGCGGAAGCCTACAAGATCGCGGCGCTCGACGCCTGGAACCGGGCCTTCGCCCCGTCCGCCGCCGCGCCCGCCATGCCGTTGGAGGTGACGGTCGCGGCGGCGTGAGCCAAGGCGTTCGCCGCTGCGGTCAGGAGCAGTCGGCGCAGTCCATGCCGGCGCGCGAGCGCGCCTGCCCGTAGACCACGGCGCGCAGCGGCATCGGCCCCTGCAGGCCGTAGCTGCTGCCGAGGAACTCGTAGGCGTAGTCCATCTCCGTCATCACGAACAGCGAGCCGACCTCCGATCGAAGGCTGGGCGGCAGGTCGACCGCCACGCCCTTCGCCAAGGGGGCGGTGTTCTCGCCGACCGACCATTTCACCACCGCCTTGTCCGCCGTTTCTACCAGCACGTTGGTCACCCGGATCTTCAGCGACTTCTCCTTGAACACCGGCAGCATCGAGTAGCGGACGTTCATGACGGCGCGGATGTCGGCGGCGTTGACCGGGTCCAGGCGGGCGACGAGGTCGCCGATCGTGGTCGTGCAGTTGTCGAGCTTCTTGTAGAAGTTGAAGCCGTGCGTGGCGTCGACGGTGCCGACGTAGAGCAGGAGCAGCAGCGGCGCGACGAGCGCGAACTCGGTGGCCGCGACGCCGCGCCCGTCGCCGGCGAACCCGCGGCGGCGCGACCGGAACAGCCGGGCGCCGAGCATCGGACGGGCGCCGGGCATCAGAAGGGCTCCGTGCGAAAGATGCTGGCGGCGCCCATGAGATGCCGGCCGTTGGCGAGGTTGGCGAGCAGCCCGCTCAGCATCGGCGCGTAGAGCGGCCGCTCGTAGTAGACGCGCAGCGTCATGATCTGGTTCGCTTCCGGCCGCTGGAAGGCGAAGGAGCCGGTCGTCAAGAGGCCGTCCGCGATGGGCGGCTTTCGCGGCAGGTCGCCGTAGGACGGGTGGGAGCGCAGGTCGATCTGCAGGTTGGCGCAGGTGAAGAGGTGCGAGATCGGCGCGCAGAGCTGACTGCGGAACGCCGCCTCGCTGGTCGCTGCGTTCGTGATCTTGCCGGTGCGGATCTGGCGCGCCATGCGCTGCGTTTCGCGCGTCAGCGACACGTCGGCGACGAACACGATGCCGGTTTCGAGCAGCGCGAACATGATCAGCATGAACGGAAAGGCGAGAAAGGTGAACTCCACCGCCGCGCTGCCCGCGACCGCGCCGGCGAAGCGGCGGGGGAGCGGGCCGCGCGACGTTCCACCGTCCCCCGACCGCCGGGTCGAGCGCCGCAGGGTGCGCGCGAAGGTGCCGAGCCCGAACCGCGTCATTCCGCGAGCCTCACCTGGCTGATCTGGGTGGCGATGCCGTCGAAGGCGTCGATCAGCTTGTTCGAGTCGGACGCGTCGAAGAACTTGGCGTTGTCCGTCGCGCAAGTCTGCAGCACTTTGTTCGCCGCCGTATCGCTGACCATGAAGGCGACGGTGAAGATTTCGATGTTCTTCGACTTGCTGTATTTGCAGATCTCCAACGTCTCCTGATTGACCTTGGCGAAATCCGCGGCCTTGGTTTTCTCGGGGATGTCTTCGTGCGTGCCGTTGCTCTTGAACCGCATCGTGTTCACGCCGTCCGTCATCAGGACCATGATCTTGCGGGGCGCGATGTTGCGCTTGTCGTACGGCTCCGCGTCTTCGAGCGGTGCGTCCGGCGACAGCATGTTCTGACCCCAGATCAGCCCGACCGGGATGTAGGTGCGCGGTTGGTAGCTGGTGCCGATGCTGGTGTAGAGCTTATCGATCGCCGAGGTGAGCAGCGGCTTGTCGGTGGTCAGGTTGACGATCTCCGCCGGGCATTTCTTCTTGTCCGCGACGAATCCCGGATATCGGATGGACGGATACTCGTCGGTCAGGCGCGACATCGGGAACGTTCGGGAGCCGACGCAGCCGTACCACGTGTACGACGTGTAGCCGCCGGAGCATTTGTTGTAAGTCCGCCATTCCCTGGCGATGCATTGGTCGTTGCACTCGTACGTCTTGACCACGCCGTCGACGTTGGACGTGCACTGCTTCTTGGAATATTTCGAGCAGACTTCTTCCGTGTGAGGGGTGCATACGCGTTCGGTCCCCGTGACCTTGTCTTCCTCGACGCTGATCCAGGGGGCGAAACGGTTGGCTGTCCCGACGTTGACATAGTCGGCATACGGAACCAGGCCGATCTTGATCGGCCCGTCCTTCTCCTTGATCAGCTTCTCCACCAAGGCTTTGGCTGCGAGCTTCAACGTCTTGATCTTGAGGGGCTGGATGGCGGGGTCTTCCATCGAATAGGTCGTGTCCAGCACCAGGGCGACCTCGATCTTGCGGACCGGCGCCCGCTTGGTCTCGACATAGGCCTTGGACGCGAGCGTCTCGTAGTCGAGGATGCGCATGAAGGTCGCGTCGATGTCGCCGTCGATCCGCAGCTTCACGTCGTCCTCGCTCGCCTCGAGCAGGGACACGCGGACGTTCTTGATCGGCTTCGTGGCGGTGTTGGCTAGGATCAGCTTCTCGGCCGTCGCCCGCAGCTTCTCCACGTCCTGCTCGGAGGAAGCGGCGAGCGCGAGCCCGCTGAGGTCGGCGGCGTTCTGCAGGACGGCTTGCGCCGAGTGCCAGCGCGCCCCGTCGATCACGCAGCCGACCATCATCACGAACGGCAGGGCCGTCAGGGCCGTGATGATCGAGAAGTTCCCGTCGCGGTTTCGGAAGAAACGTCGGAACATGGGAAGGGGCGCTCAAGGAGTCTGAACGCCGAGCATCCCACGGACGCGTTGCGATATCGTTGCCACCGACGCTCGAAATCGCCGGTTGCGGCAGGCGGACGCGATTTCGCGAGGATGCGTCGCGCGGGTCGGTTCCAAGCCGCGTCGCGGGGCCGGCGACGACCGCGAGCCGCGTCGAGGCCCGTGGCGGGTCGACTCACCCCTTCATCGTCATGTCGCGGTTGAGCTCCACCCAGCGCCCGCTCTGCGCGGCCGCGTAGAGCGCCTCCATGATCCGCACGTCGCGCAGGCCCATCTCGCCCGGCGTTTCCACCGCCTTGTCGTCGCGGATCGCCGCCGACAGGTGGTCGATCTCGCGCACGAACTGCACGTCGCTCGCGTCCGGCGTGTCCGCCTCCAGGGTGCCGGCCTCGGTCGACACGCGCAGGACGTTGCCGCGGTAGGCCGTGGCCGGGTCGAGCACCGCGACCGCCTTCGAGCCCCACAGGTCGATGCGCTTCTTGTCGGCGACGTAGCCCGACGAGATGTTGGCGCGCCGGCCGGACGGAAACACCAGCTCGGCGGCGAAGTTCGCCTCGACCTCGCGGAAGCGCGCGTCGCCCGGCGGCGAGAACGTGCTGGCCGAAACCTTCACCGGGATCTCGCCGAAGAACCAGATCAGCCCGTTCACGGAATAGATGCCGATGTCGACC
>CAXUCL010000180.1:380-5047 GCA_964249395.1 uncultured Rhizobiaceae bacterium | reverse complement strand
GCGCCGGCCCGCCTGATCCGGCCGCTTCTCGACAGTATCCCCGTTGTCCCCGCGAAAGTCGTGAATTTTTAACGGATGGATGGATCGAAGCTTGACAGGCCGCATTTCCCTGTCATCGAGCTGGGGGTTCGGGGCCGGACATGCTGGGGGCATTCAAAGCATTCACCGCCGCGCTGCTGGCGGCCGCGACGCCCCTGGCGCTTCCCGCCGCCGCCGCGGCGCCCGCATCCGAACTCGCCGACGCCTACAACGGCGGCACCGATCACTCCTTCCGCGTCGGCCTGCAAACCCGCCTCGCCTGGACGGGCGACTACCGCGGCCGCTTCGCCGGTACGGTGGACGCCGCGACGCTCCGGGCCGTGCGCGACTTCCAGGCCCGGCACGGCAAGGAAGCCAGCGGCGTGATCGACGCGCCGTTCCTGGCCGACCTCGTCGCGGCCAGCGACGCGGCGCGGGCGGCGGTCGGGATCGAGACGATCGACGATGCGGTCACCGGCGCGCGCGTTTCCCTGCCGTTGGCGCTCGTGCGCGACGCCGGCCCGACGCCGATCGGGCGCGTTTGGCGCGCCGGAGACAACAGCGTCGAGATCGAGACCGTCCGGTTGTCCGGCCCCGACCAAACGATCGCCGCGGTCCGCGCGATGCTGGCGACGCCCACTCTCACCCGCACCATCAGCCACGACGAGTCGGATGCCACCGGCTTCACGTTGGCTGGCACGGACGATGGCCGCACCTTCCTGATGCGGATCGAGGGCGTCGATGGGGACCTGCGCGGCTTCGGCGTTTCCTACACGGATGCGGCGCCGGGCGCGGTCGCCGCCTACGCGGCCGTCGCCGTCGACGGCTTCGACCCGCCGTCGGGCGACGGCGACGACATCGGTGGTACGCTCGTCCTGAACGACCCGTCGGTGAAGCGGACTCTGGGCCTGCGCGCCGTCGGCGGTCGGGCCGCGCGCTTCGCCGCGCAAGGGCTCGGCGGCGACGCGGCGCCGGGCGCGGCCGAAACCGATTCCTCCGGTTCCGGCTTCGTGGTGTCGCGCGACGGCTGGCTCGTCACCAACGCCCACGTGGTGAAGAGCTGCCGCTCCGTGCTCGTCGGCGACAAGGGCGCCGCGAGCCAAGTGCTGGTGGACGAGACCAACGACCTCGCGCTCGTGCGGATCGACGCCGAACTCGGGCGACCGCTTCCGATCGCCAGCGGCGCGCCGCGCCTTGGCGAAGACGTGCTCGCCCTCGGGTTCCCGCTGCGCTCGATCCTCGCCGACAGCCTGAACGTGACGCGCGGCAACGTGTCCTCGCTGCTCGGCCTGCAGAACGACGCACGCTACCTGCAGGTCTCCGCGCCGATCCAGCCCGGCAATTCCGGCGGGCCGCTCGTCGACCTCACCGGCCGCGTCGTCGGCGTCGTGACGGCCAAGCTCGACGCGGTGGCGATCGCCGACGCCACCGGCGACATCCCGCAGTCGATCAACTTCGCGATCCGTCCCGACGCGGTGGCGCGCTTCCTCGCCGACAACGGCATCAACTTCGACACCGCCGAAGCGTCGAAGGACTTCGCCAGCGTCGCCGACACGACGGAAGGCGCGCAGGACTCGGTGCTGCCGATCCTCTGCCTCGGTGGCGGCGAAGCCATGGTTCAGGCGACCGAGTAGGCACGGCTCACAGCCGGTCGGCGAGCGCCTTCGACGGCCAGCAGGTTTCGGGCAGTCCCAGGTCCCGCTCCACCATGCCGATGGCGCGCCTGGTCTTGAAGCCCGGCAACCCGTCGGCGCCGCCGACGTCGTGTCCCCTCGCTTCGAGCGTTCGCTGCAGCCGGGCGGTGTCGCCGCGATTGAGGCCCCCGGCCGTACGCCACGGGGTTTCGAACGCGCCGCCCATGCCCGCGATGCGGTCGGCGAGCTGCCCGACGAACAGGGCGTAGAGGTCGGAGTTGTTGTAGACCTTGAGGACGTAGAAGTTCGGGGTCGCGACGAAGGCCGGCCCCATGCGGCCGGCCGGCATCATGAGGTGGGCAATGGCCTGGCCTTCCGCCTTCGGGAAGCCGCCGCCCGCGACGGGCGCCGCGCCGGCGCGGGCGAACTCGGTTGTCGGTCGGCCGCGGTCCGGTCCCTCGCCGATGCAGGACAGGGCGGCGGGAACCGTCGCCTCCCGGCCCCAGCCGCGGCCCGCCTGCCAGCCGGATTGCTGCAGGTAGTTCGCGATCGAGGCCAGCGTGTCGGGCGTCGAACGCCAGATGTCGCGTCGGCCGTCGTTGTCGCCGTCCACCGCGTAGGCCTGGTATTTCGACGGCATGAACTGCGGCTGGCCGAGCGCGCCGGCCCAGGAGGACCGCATGGCGGAAACGGGTAGGTCGCCGTCCGCGACGATCGCGAGCGCGGCGAGTAATTCGTCCCGGAACATCGCCTTGCGGCGCGAGGCCCAGGCCTTGGTGGCGAGCACCGCGAAGGCGTCGTGCGGGATCTTCGCCGCGCCGAAGTTCGACTCGCGCCCCCAGATGGCGACGACGACCGACGCCGGCACGCCCGTTCGGCGCTCGATGCGCGCGAGGATCGCGCGGTTGGCGGCGGCGAGCGTCCGGCCCTTGGCCGCGAGGCGCTTGAGCGACGCCTCGTCGAAGTAGGCGGCGGGGTCGCGGAACTCGGCCTGGCTCGACCGCTCCTCGATCTTCGGCGTTTCGCCGGGCAGGACGAGGTCGGGCAGGGCGAGGTTCGGCTTCACTTTGCTGAGGGCTGTGTCGAACGTCGCGCGCGAAACGCCCCGCGCTTTCGCCGCCGGCCAGATGTCGGCTTCGAGGAACCGGCGGAAGGCGGCGGTCTCGGTCGCCGTTTGCGCCGCGGCGGGGGCGGCGGACAGCAACCCGGAGCAAATCGCAAGCAAGGCAGGCCCCGGAAACCCTCGGATGCGGAACCTCATTGATGGGTGCCGAAATAGTCGTCCATATCTCGGTGCCCTTCGAGGACGGCCACAATCTCGAAGAAGGCTCCGACGTAACGAAAGAAGATGACGTGGTTTCCGAGAACGGAAGACCGCAACTCCGAAGACAGGTCAGCCCTCGAACGCCCCATCGTGCCAGGCAACCGCGACAGCTCCAAGCATCTTGCACGAAGCTTCTCGACGTAACGTCGCCCCGTCCTTTCGTCGCCAGTCTGCACCGAGATATGGGCTAGGATTTGAATGAAGTTGGCGCGCGCCGTCGCCGAGTAGCGCAATCGCGGCAAGATCAGAAGCCTTCGGCCCGGAGCCGTTCCGCCTCGGCATCGAGCGCAGCGCCAATTTCCTCGTCCGTGTAGCTGCCGCCGTCGTCGATCGCCTTTTGCAGCTTGGCGCGCAGCCATTCACGCTTTTGTTCGCGCTCTTCGACGAGGCGCAGCCCTTCCTCGACGACCGCGCGCGGCGAGGCGTAGCGGCCGCTGCGCACCAGCGTGTCCACCACCCCGTCCCAAGGCTTCTCGACGCTGACGTCCATGGGCGAATGCTCCGATGTTTGGTCTTCGGTTCCGACCATACCAGAACCGGGCCGCCTCGGCCAAGCACGCGCGCGGCGTCGGCGAACCCGCTTGGACAGCGTTAGAACGCCGTGCGCGCCCGCATCGCGGCCGACAGCGTGCCCTCATCGAGGTAGTCGAGCTCGCCGCCGACCGGCACGCCGTGAGCGAGGCGGGTGACGCGCACGTCGAAGCCGGCGAGCTGGTCGATCAGGTAGTGCGCCGTGGTCTGGCCCTCGACCGTGGCGTTCACCGCGATGACGATCTCGCGGACCCCGCCTTCGGCGACCCGCTCCACCAGCCGGGCGATGGTCAGGTCTTCCGGGCCGATCCCTTCCAGCGGCGACAGGACGCCGCCGAGCACGTGGTAGGCGGCGTTCAAAGCCTTGGCCCGCTCCAGCGCCCACAAGTCCGACACGTCCTCCACCACCACCACGGCTGAGCGGTCGCGGTTCGGATCGGCGCAGATCGTGCAGGGGTCGCGCGTGTCGATGTTGCCGCAGTTCGAGCAGACGAGCACCGTGTCGCGGGCGCGCTCCATCGCGTCGGTGAGCGGCGCCAGAAGCTGCTCGCGCCGCTTCACGAGGTGCAGCGTCGCGCGGCGCGCCGAGCGGGGCCCGAGGCCGGGCAGCTTGGCGAGGAGCTGGATCAGCCGCTCGATCTCGGGGCCCGCGATGGGCTTTGCCACGCAGCGCGGCCCGTCAGAACGGGAACTTCATGCCGGCCGGCAGCGGCAGTCCGGCGGCGAGGCCTTGCGTCTTCTCGGCGATCCTGGCGTCCAGCTTGCCGCGCGCGTCGTTGTGGGCGGCGAGCACCAGGTCCTCCAGGATGTCCTTCTCGTCGGCTTTGAGGAGCGAGGGGTCGACGAGCAGCGCCGTCATCTCGTGGCGGCCGTTCAGCGTGACCGTCACGAGGCCGCCGCCGGACTGGCCGGAAACGGAAACCGCGGCGATCTCGTCCTGCAGCCCCTGCATCTTCTCCTGCATGGCTTTGGCCTGCTTCATCAGGCCCATGATGTCCTTCATGCGGGGGTCCTTTCGTTCAATCGTCGTCGCGCAGGGTCGGGTCGTAGTCGGTGAGGCGGGCGAAGTCGTCGCCGCCGCGCACGGCCAGCCCGCCGCCGGCGGTCGGACGGCGCTGCTGGCCGAGCTCCCGGCGCCCGGACAGGAAGCCGGCGCCCCC
>CAXUCL010000180.1:0-370 GCA_964249395.1 uncultured Rhizobiaceae bacterium | reverse complement strand
GCTGTCGGAGATGGCCTCGCGCGCCGCGGCCGCGGTTTCCAGCGCGCCGTCGCGCAGCCGCACGCCGATCACCTTGGCGCCCGGAAAGCTCTCGAGGATCGCCGCGACCTCCGGGTCGACCTCCGCGTCGGACACGAGGGCGGTGCGGCGGCGCTCCTCTTCCTCCTCCAGCGTCGCCCCGCCGCCGCCGGAGGCGATCGTTACCACCCAGCGACGGCCCGTCCAATCCAGAAGGCGCTTCTGCAGGTCGCCGGGCAGCGACCGGGGCGCGCCGTCGGTGAGCTGGATCTCCAGCCTGCCGTCCTCGACGCGAACGGGCCGCACGGACCGGCGCAGGTGCGCCCGGATCAGGGAGTCGCGCTTGGCCTCC
>CAXUCL010000179.1:0-5113 GCA_964249395.1 uncultured Rhizobiaceae bacterium | reverse complement strand
GAGTCAGCCGTGGCGACCGGCCTCGTCATGAGTCCATGTTGGCGGCCGGCGCCGACCGGAGCGCCGCCCCGCCGACGACGACGACGGAGTTCGGCTCGCCGCTCGACGGGCGCTACCTGTTCTCGACCTTCGTGGAAGGAGCGGCCAACCGCGTCGCGCTCGCCGCCGGCAAGGCGATCGCCGAGAACGGGCCGGGGGCCGTGCGCTTCAACCCGCTCTTCGTCCACGCCGCCGTGGGCCTCGGCAAGACGCACCTCCTGCAGGCGATCGCCAACGCCTCCCGCGCGCGCGCCGACCGACCGCGCGTCGTCTACCTCACGGCCGAATACTTCATGTGGCGCTTCGCCACCGCCATTCGCGACAACCAGGCGCTGACGTTCAAGGAAACCCTTCGCGGCATCGACATCCTGGTGATCGACGACATGCAGTTCCTGCAAGGGAAATCGATCCAGCACGAGTTCTGCCACCTGCTGAACGCCCTGATCGACTCGGCCAAGCAGGTGGTGGCGGCGGCCGACCGGCCGGCGCACGAGCTGGAGTCGCTCGACGGGCGCGTGCGCTCGCGGCTCGCCGGCGGCGTCGGCATCGAGATGGGCGCGCCGGACTACGCCATGCGGAAATCCATCCTGGAGACCCGGATCGAGGCGATGCGCGCGGACGACCCGACCTTCCGCATCGAGGCGCAAACGGTGGAAACCATCGCCCGCCGCGTGATCGGCTCGGGACGCGACGTGGAAGGCGCCTTCAACCAGATCGCCTTCCGCCATTCGGTCGGCCAGCCCTTGTCGTCGGAGCACCTCGACGACCTTCTCAACTCGCTGACCCGCACGGGAAGCGAGAAGCGCGTGCGCGTCGAGGACATTCTGCGCTTCGTGTCGCGCCACTACAACGTGTCGAAGACCGACATCCTGTCGGCGCGGCGCACCCGCACCGTGGTGCGGCCGCGGCAGATCGCGATGTATCTGGCCAAAACCATGACGCCGCGCTCGCTTCCCGAGATCGGCCGGCGCTTCGGCGGGCGCGACCACACGACGGTGCTCCATGCGGTGCGCAAGATCGAGGCGGAGCGGGCCGGCGACGCCCGGCTGGGCGAAGAGCTCGACCTGATCCGCCGCATGATCGAGGAGTAACGCGCGGAGGCGCCGTTGGTCCCGGCGGCCTTTTTTCGCCGACGCGTTCCACCACCTTCTCCGCTTCGTCATCCCGGGCTTGACCCGGGATCCCTGCCGCCGACGCGGCAGGCGGGACGGCGGAAAAGGAAGCGCCGTCCAATGGTTCAGCGGTTCGGACGCTTTGGCATGGATCCCGGCTCGGGGGCCGGGATGACGAGGCGGAGAGGTCGCGGCACCTTTTGGTCCTTCCCGCCGATTCCCGCACGATCTCACCCGCAGGACGCCTTCGTCGCCGGCTCCGGCTGGCTTTCGTCGCGCGCGGGTTTCCTCTAGAAGATTAGTCCCTTCCGCCGGAAGGCCGGCCGGGCGCCGGCGGCCCGGCATCCGCTTCGTTTTTCGGGCCTCAAGCGTCATGCGTATCCTCATCGAGCGTTCGAACCTTCTTAAGACCCTCGCCCACGTTCACCGCGTCGTGGAGCGGCGCAACACCATCCCGATCCTGTCGAACGTGCTCCTGAAGACCGACGACGGGGCGCTGCGCCTGAAGGCCACCGACCTCGACCTCGCCATCACCGAGACCGTTCCCGCCGAGATCGAGCAGCCCGGCGGCACGACGGTTCCCGCCCACCTCCTCTACGACATCGTCCGCAAGCTGCCCGAAGGCGCCGAGGTGCGGCTGCAGACCAACAGCGAGAACGCGCAGATGACCGTCTCGGCCGGGCGCGTCCAGTTCCGCCTCCAGTGCCTGGCCGAAGCCGACTTCCCGGACATCACCGCCGGCACGTTCAGCCATTCCTTCACCATGCCCGCGGCCGACCTCCTCCGGCTCATCGAGCGCACGCAGTTCGCGATCTCGACGGAGGAAACGCGCTACTACCTGAACGGCATCTTCCTCCACGCGCTTCCCTCCGAAGGCGAGCTCCGGCTGCGGGCGGTGGCGACCGACGGACATCGCCTCGCCCGCGCCGATATCGCCGCGCCCGCCGGCTCGGAGGGCATGCCCGGCATCATCGTGCCGCGAAAAACGGTCGGCGAGCTGCAGAAGCTGCTCGGCGAGGGCGCCGAGACCGTCGCCGTCGAGCTGTCGGACGCGAAGATACGCTTCACCATCGGCCCGGCGGTGCTGACCTCCAAGCTGATCGATGGCACCTTTCCCGACTACCAGCGCGTCATCCCGCAGAACAACGAGAAGGCGCTGACGCTCGACCGTCAAAGCTTCTCGGCCGCGGTGGACCGCGTGTCCACCATCTCCTCCGAGCGCGGCCGCGCCGTGAAGCTGGCGCTTTCGGGCGGCCAGCTGACGCTCACCGTCAACTCGCCGGATGCCGGCACCGCGACGGAGGAACTGCCCGTCGGCTACGAGGCGGACGACCTGGAGATCGGCTTCAACGCCCGCTACCTCCTCGACATCGCCGGGCAGCTGTCCGGCGAGGAAACCGTGTTCATGCTGGCCGATCCCGGCTCCCCGACCCTGATCCGCGACCGCGGCGACGCCGGCACGCTCTACGTCCTCATGCCGATGCGGGTGTGACGGCGAAACCGGAACCGGTCGACGTCCAGCCTTCGGACGGGTCCGGCATCCCGCTCGCCCCCGCGCCGGACGACGCCGCCGTCGGCATCGAGCGGCTCGCTCTCGCGGACTTCCGCAACTACGGGCGGCTCGACGTCTCGTTCGACTCGCGCTTCGTGGTGCTCAGCGGCGACAACGGCGCCGGCAAGACCAACCTTCTGGAGGCCGTGTCGCTGCTGACCCCCGGCCGGGGCCTGCGCCGCGCGACCTATGGCGAGATGGCGCGGGCCGGCGGTTCGGGGGGCTTCTCGGTGCGCGCCGAGGCCGTCGGGGCGCTCGGGTCCGTGCGGCTCGCGACGCTCGTCAAGCCGGACAGCGGCGACGGCGGTCCGCAGCGCACGGTCCGGATCGAGGCGACAGCGGCGGGACGCGCCGACGAGCTGCTCGACCACCTGCGCGTCCTGTGGCTCGCCCCCGCCATGGACGGCCTGTTCACGGGCCCGGCGAGCGACCGCCGTCGCTTCCTCGACCGCATGGTGCTCGCGGTCGACACGGGACACGGGCGGCGCGCGGCCGACTTTGAGCGCGCGATGCGCCAGCGCAATCGCCTGCTCACGGAGGCCCGCTTCGACGACGCGTGGCTGGCCGCCATCGAGACGCAGATGGCCGAGCTCGGCGTTTCCCTCGCCCTCGCCCGCGCCGAGCTCGTCGCGCTGCTGCGCGCCATGATCGACCAGGCAACCGCCGACGCGCCCTTCCCGCGAGCCGACCTCGCGCTCGACGGCGGCTATCCGTTCCCGATCGAAGGGATCGCCGCCAGCGACCTCGAAACGCGGGCCGCCGAGCGTTTGCGCGCCGGCCGCGGCGCCGACGCGCAGGCGGGCCGGGCGCTGGAAGGGCCGCACCGGGCGGACCTCGCCGTGTTCCACCGGGCGAAAGCCATGCCCGCCGCCCTGTCCTCCACGGGCGAGCAGAAAGCGTTGCTCATCGGGGTCGTCCTCGCCCACGCGCGCCTCACCCGCGCGGTCAGCGGCATCGCGCCGGTGCTGCTCCTCGACGAGGTCGCCGCCCATCTCGACCCCGGCCGCCGCGCCGCCTTGTTCGACATCGTCGAAGGCCTGCGCGTCCAGTCGTTCATGACCGGCACCGACGCAAGCTTGTTCGAAGCGCTGGGCGGGCGGGCGCAGCACCTCACCGTCGCGAACGGCGGCGTTTCGGCATGACCCGCCTTGGCGAACGCGAGATCGAGCGCTACGCGCGCCACCTCGTTCTGCCCGAGATCGGCGGCGCCGGGCAGCAGCGGTTGCGGCGCGCGCGCGTGCTGGTGGTCGGGGCGGGCGGCATCGGTTCCCCGGCGATCCTTTATCTCGCCGCGGCCGGCGTCGGCGCGATCGGGGTGGCCGACGACGACGCGGTCGCCCTGTCGAACCTGCAGCGGCAGGTGATCCACCGCACCGCCGACCTCGGCCGGCCGAAGGTGGACAGCGCGGCGGACGCCGTGTCCCGCCTCAACCCGCACGTCGCCGTCGAGCCGCACGCCGTCCGGCTGGACGCTTCGAACCTCGACGCGATCCTGGCCTCCTACGACCTCGCGCTCGATGGCTCCGACAATTTCGCCACCCGCTTCCTCTTGGCGGACCGCTGCCGCGCGCTGGAAAAGCCGCTGGTCACCGCCGCGGTGAACCGCTTCTCCGGCTCGCTCACGACGTTGAAGCCCTTCGAGGCCGGCAACCCCTCGTACCGCGACCTGTTTCCCGAGCCGCCGCCCGACGGGCTCGTGCCGTCCTGCGCCGCCGCCGGCATCCTCGGCGTCGTCACCGGCATCCTCGGCACGCTCGCCGCGGCGGAAGTCGTGAAGCTCGTCTGCGGCGTCGGCCGCCCGCTCGTCGGCCGGCTCCTCATGGTGGACGCCCTCGACATGCGCTTCTCGACGATCAACTACCGGCGCCGGACGCCGTGAGTCCGGCACGGGACACGAAGGGACCAGGATGATCTACGTGATCGCGACGATGAAGATCGAGGTGGACACGCGCGAGCTGGTGACGGTCGCCGCGCGGCCCTGCATCGAGGCCTCGCGGGCCGAGCCCGGCTGCCGGCGCTACGACCTCCTGACCGAGATGTTCGACCCGACCGCCATGGTGTTCGTCGAGGAATGGGACTCGCGCGAGGCGCTGGAGGCGCACTTCGCCACGCAGCACGTCGCGGCCTGGCGCGAGGCGCGCGAGCCGTACGTGGTGTCGTCCACCGTCGAGGTGATCCACGCCGACAAGGTCGAGCGGCTGTAGCGGACGGGCGCGGGCGAGCGGCGATGGCGCTCGTCCTGCGCGTCCTGTTCGCGTGCCTCGGCGCGGTCCTGTTCGCGCAGGGCGCCGAGTTCGCGCAGCAGTATGGGCAGCGCCTCGGCGGTGCGGCGGACGCGCTCGCCGAAGTCGTGCGGCGCTTCGACGAAGGCGCGGCGGCCGAAAGCCTGACGCGGGGAGAGGCAATCGCC
>CAXUCL010000178.1:0-5144 GCA_964249395.1 uncultured Rhizobiaceae bacterium | reverse complement strand
GCCGAGGTCGGTGTAGAGGTATTCCAAACCGAACGACAGGTTCTGCGTGGCGAGATAGTCGACGCCGGCGCCGACCGTGTAGCCGATGTCGTCCGTATCGGTATCGGTCTCGGCGGAACCGCCGACCACGCTGAGGACGTCATCGGTGCCGTTCACGTCGGCGTCGATGTCGGCATAGGCCAGACCGCCCGTGGCGTAGAGCGCGACGCGGTCCATCGCGTAGCCGACCTTGCCGCGCACCGTGCCGAAGTAGTTCACGTCGACGTCGGCCGAGTAGAGTTCGTCCCCGCCCAGTTCAACCCCGACGGTGCGATCGCTGTCGATGTAGTTGAAGTCGGCCACGGCGCCGACGATGATGTTGTTGATCTGGTAGTCGTAGCCGACATGCACGCCACCGGTGAAGCCGATGTCGGTGCCGTCCTGGAAGGTGTCGAGTCCGAGACCGCCGAGGCCAAGGCCGAGATCGGTGCCGATGGCGCCCGACGAGCCGCCGCCCGCGACGCCGGCCTGACCGCCGACGTAGAGGCCCGTCCAGTTGTAGGTCTCGACCTCCATCGGCGCGGGAGCCGGGGGTTCCTCGGCGATGATGTCGGCCGCAAAGGTCGGGGTGGCGAGAGCCGTCGCCGCGGCGAGGAGAATGGCAAAACGCTTCATGATCTGAACTCCAGTATGGTCCCGACCTTAGGCGGCCGGTTCGGTGACAATTCGTTCGGCTTCGCAGCCACGGCCAAGAACCGCTGGGTGGTGAACGCCTTGTCCCACCACTTGATCCTGTACTTCGTGGCATGGAAGGGGCGACCGCGACGCTTGACAGGCGAGTGTGGCGGACGGGCAACGTTTTGGGGCAAGTTCGGAGGGTTCTGGACCAGCACACCGATGAAATTACCGTCATCGCTTTGCTGGCTAATGGGTTCGGTGGAACCCGGACACACTTGGACAAACGGGTCGTCGTTGGGCAACGCATCGCTTGACAAACAGGTGGAGCGGCGACGTGGCTCGCCCGATCCAGCGGGCGGACGAGGGAGCGCAAAGCAAGAACTTCTCGCAGTGCAGCACCCGACGACTCCCTCACCCGGCCGTTTGTATCGCGGTCGGCTTCACCGGGTCGTGCTTGCGTCACGGCCGATGATCGCGACTGTCAGGCGCCCCGATAGCCCAGGGACATCAGGCGTAGATGTCCATCACCTCATCGAGCAGCTTCAGGGCGTCCCCCTTCGAGCGCTGGAACGAGTTGCGGCCGATGATCGAGCCGTTGCCGCCGCCCTCGCGGATGCCGCGGACCTCTTCTAGAAGATCCTCGCGGGTCTTCGCCTCGCCGCCCGAGAACACGACGATGCGCTTGCCCGCAAAGCTCGCCTGCATGACGTGACGCACCCTGTCGGCGATCGTGGCGTGCGGGACCGCGTTGTTCTCGTAGGCGCCCTTGGCGGCGGCGAGGTCGACGCGGTCGCTCGGCAGCTTCACCTTGATGATGGTGGCGCCCATCAGCGCGGCCATGTGCGCGGCATAGGCGATGACGTCGAGCGCGATCTCGCCGTCCTTCGAGATCTTGCCGCCGCGCGGATAGGACCAGACGACGCTGAGCAGGCCGCGGGATTTGGCCTGATGGCTGATCTCGCGCAGTTCCTCGATCATGTCGTAGGCGTAGTCGGAACCGGGATAGATCGTGAAGCCGACGCCGATGCAGCCGAGGCGCATCGCGTCCTCCACCGTTCCGGTCAGCGCCTGGTCGCTGGACGACCCGGCGAGCGAGTTGCCGCTGTTGACCTTCAGGATGAGCGGCACCTCGCCGGCGAAGGCGTCGGCGCCGTGCTCCAGGAGGCCGAGCGGCGCGGCGTAGCCGGACACGCCCGCCTCGATGGCGAGCTCGTAGAGGTAGTGTGGGTCGTAGGCGGCCGGGTTCGGCGCGAAGGAGCGGGCTGGCCCGTGCTCGAAGCCTTGATCCACCGGCAGGATGACCAGCCGCCCGGTGCCGGCGAGGCGGCCGTGCATCAGCAGCCGCGACAGGTTGCTCTTCAAGCCGGGCGTCTCGCCCTCGTACCACGAAAGGATGCTGCGGACGGTTTCGGTGCGGATCATGACTTCCCCTCGCCTCGTGCGGCTGCGGTCCACGACGCGAAGATGGCTGCCCGGACCCGTTTCGGATGCGGCCTTTTCTGTTGTGCGCGTTCCGATCCGTAAAGGGTCGCGCCGCGCCGTGCCGGGATTAAAATCGGTTCGCACGGGAAGGCGGCGCAAGGCGAGCGCATTGCCCTGCGCAAAACGAGTGCCGCACCCCGTTCGATCGAGCACGAGCGCCGTTCGATCCGACGCTACACCGCCGGGGCGCGGGAAGCCTCGATCAGGTAGCCCCAGACGTAGTCCGCGAAGGAGCGGCCGCAGATCACCTCGAAGCGCGCCTCGCCGGTGCGCCACAGCGTGACCTCGGAGCGCGCGAACACCGTACGGCTCGCCGCGCCGACCGGGAAGCTCGAAGGCCGCAGGTCGCGCGGACAGCCGACGGCCAGCACCGCCTCGGCCGCCAGGCCTTCGACGACGATCGAGGTGAAGCGGTCCGACACGTCGACGGGCGAGACGTCCGGGCCGCCCGCCGCCTCGATCCGCTCGATCAACGCGTCCGGCGCGTCGTCGCCCGCGTCGTCGGACACCAGCATCACGTCGTCCGGCCCGAGCCACAGCGCGGCGATCCCCTCGCTCGCGGCGCTCGCCTTCGGCCGGCGCGGCAGCGACACGCCGAGCGCGTCGCCGACCGGGCCGAAGGCGGTCTCGGCGAGGTGCAGGGCGATCAGGGTGCGCGGCGCCCCGGGCGTCAGCGCGACGCCGGAACCGGCGTGGTAGCGCCCATCCAGCGGAAACAGCGCACGGATCGCCGGCACAGCGACTGGCGGCGCCGAGGCGGTGGCGGCCTCAACCATGCAGCCGCTCCCCTTCCTTGTCGAAGAACACCGGGTCGGTCACCTCGACGGGCACGTCGCCGTCCGGCATTGGCACGAACAGCGTCTCGTTCTTGCGGCCACGGCCGTTGCGGACCACCGCCAGCGCGATCGAGCGGCCGAGCGTTTCCGACCAGTAGCTCGACGTGACGTGACCGATCATGGTCATCGGCTTCGGCTGGGTTGGATCGACGACGATCTGCGCCCCTTCCTCCAGGACGGTGAGCGGGTTGCGGGTGAACAGGCCGACGAGTTCCTTGCGGTCGGCGGCGACGAGGTCCGGCCGCGCCATGCCGCGTTTCCCCACGAAGTCCACCTTCTTCTTCGACACCGCCCAGGACAGCGCCGCGTCGGCCGGCGTCACCGTGCCGTCGGTTTCCTGGCCGACGATGATGTAACCCTTCTCGGCGCGCAGGACGTGCATCGCCTCCGTGCCGTAGGGTTCGAGCCCGTGCGGCCGGCCGATCTCGCGCAGCGCGTCCCAAACGGCGCGGCCGTAGCGGGCCGGCACGTTGATCTCGAAGCCCGTGTCGCCGGTGAACGAGACGCGGAAGAAGCGGCACGGCACGTCGAGGAACCGACCGAGCGCCACCGACATGTGCGGGAACGCGGCGTTCGATACGTCGGCGCCGGTGAAGTGCGGCGTCACGATCTCGCGCGCCTTCGGCCCTTGCACCGCGATCGTCGCGTATTGCTCGGTGACGGAGGTCAACCAGACCTTGAGGTGCGGGAACTCGCTCTGCCGATAGTCCTCCATGTGGTTGAGGACGCGCGCCGCCCCGCCGGTCGTGGTGGTGACGTGGTAGCGGTTGTCGCCGATGCGCGCGACGATGCCGTCGTCGATGACGTAGCCCGCTTCCGACAGCATGATCGCATAGCGGCAGCGCCCGACGGCCAGCGAGGCGATCGGCGTCGCGTAGATGAGGTCGAGGAAGGCGCTCGCGTCCGGGCCGACCACCTCGATCTTGCCGAGCGTCGAGGCGTCGAACATGCCGGCGTGCTCGCGCACGGCGCGGCATTCGCGCTTCACCGCCTCGTGCATCGTGGCGCCGCGCGGGAAGTACCAGGCGCGCTTCCATTGGCCGACGTCCTCGAACACCGCGCCTTCCGCCGCGGCGCTGTCGTGGATCGGCGTTCGGCGCAGCGGGTCGAACAGGTCGCCGCGCCCGAGGCCGGCGATCGTGCCGAAGGTGACCGGCGTGAACGGCGCGCGGAACGTGGTGAGGCCGACCTGCGGCATGGTGATGCCGAGCGCCTCGGCCGCGACGCCGATGCCGTGGATGTTCGAGGTCTTGCCCTGGTCGGTGGCCATGCCGTTGGTGGTGAAGCGCTTGATGTGCTCCATGGAGTGCATGCCTTCGCGCACGGCAAGTCGGATGTCCTTGGCCGTCACGTCGTTCTGGAAGTCCACGAACGCCTTGACCGTTGTGCCCGGCTCCGCGCCGGGAGCGGTGCCGAGCATGCCGCCTGCGAACGTCTCGCTTTCCACCGTGGCGGGCCGCGACGCGGAGCCGCCGCCGCCCGTTCGCCGCGCGGCCTTCTCGCCGGCCGCATAGGCCTCATCCAGCGTCGCCGCCAACCCGTCCGTGCCGTTGCAAGCGCCCACCGACACGCAGTCCTGCGCGTAGGTTCCAGGCAGAAAGCGCTGGCTTGCCTCGTCAAAGGCGACGCGCCCGCGCGACTGGCTGAACAGGTGAACCGAAGGCGTCCAGCCCGCCGACATCAACAGCGCATCCACCGGGATCACGCGCTCCGTGCCGCCTCCGATCGGCCGCACCGCCATGGACGACACCCGCAGGCGTCCCCCCGTCTTGATCACGGCGGCCCCCAGCAAGACCTCGATGCCCAGGGCACGCGCTGTTTCAGCCGCCTCGCCCGCGTTCGCGCGGACATCCACGATCGCCGCGACGTTCACGCCGGCTTTCTTCAGGTCGATCGCCGCCGCATAGGCGGAGTCGTTTGCGGTGAACACGCCCACATTGCGGCCGACCGCGACGCCATAGTGGTTGAGGTAAGTCCGGGCGGCGCCCGCGAGCATGATGCCCGGGCGGTCGTTGTCCGCAAAAACCATGTGCCGCTCGATGGCGCCTGAGGCGATCACCACGCGGCCGGCGCGCACCTGCCAGAGCCGCTCGCGCGGGCTTGCCGGCTCAGGCGAGGCGAGATGGTCGGTGACGCGCTCGGACAGGGCCACGAAGTTCTGCGCGTAAT
>CAXUCL010000177.1:0-5149 GCA_964249395.1 uncultured Rhizobiaceae bacterium | reverse complement strand
CCACGGCGGCGGCTGACGACCACCCCGCGACGGACGAGCGGACGGTGCCCGGCGCCGCCGCCGTGGTAATGCATGCGGTGCTCGCCGCCGTGTTCTCGGTATCGGTCCCAGGCTCCAACCGGGACATCCCGGTCGCGATGCGCGCGACCCTTCCGGGGCGAGGCCGACCGTCACGCTCGACGCCACGCCGGCCAGCGACGCGCGGCCCGTTCAGCGGCTTTTGCGGATCGGGGGATCGAAGCGGAGGATGCCTGCGGGACCGGCGTTGGTGGAGCTGAGCGGGATCGAACCGCTGACCTCGTCATTGCGAACGACGCGCTCTCCCAACTGAGCTACAGCCCCGTCCACCGGTGGGGCGGCTTGTAGGGCCGGGCTCGGGCGGGTGTCAAGCGGCAAGACCGGCCCGGCCAAGCCCGCCGCGCCGCCGCCGCTGCTTGCGGCGCCGCTGAGCGCTCGCTACATGACGGGCCACCGTCCACTAGGCATCCCGATGCTCGCCGTCCTGCAAGTCGTCCTGCTCGTTCTCGACATCGTCTGGTGGCTGGTGATCGTTTCCGCGATTCTGTCGTGGCTCTACGCGTTCAACGTCGTGAACTCGAGCAACCGCTTCGTCGACGGGATCGGCCACTTCCTCTACCGCACCACCGAGCCGCTCTACCGGCCGATCCGCCGCCTCCTGCCCGACCTCGGTGGCATCGACCTGTCGCCGATCGTGGTGCTGCTGATCCTGTTCTTCCTGCAGCAGCTGATCCTTCTCTACATCGCCCCGGCCGTGGTGCGCGCCGGCATCTGACCCCGGCGTCGGCACCGCGCGGGCCGCCAAGCGAGCCGACCGGCCTTCGCGTCTTGCCGTCCGCGTTTGCGACCAAACCCTATTCCCGCACGCCGCCCTTCTTCTCGCGCTCGGCGCGCTCCACGGCCTCGCCGATCAGCTGCTTGGCCTTGCTCGCGTCGCCCCAATCGCCGATCTTCACCCACTTGCCGGGCTCCAGATCCTTGTAGTGCTCGAAGAAGTGGGCGATCTGGTCGAGGGTGATCTTCGGCAGCTGGTGATATTCGGTGACCGCCTCGTAGCGGCGCGTCAGCTCGGGGGACGGCACCGCGATCACCTTCTCGTCCTGTCCCTTGTTGTCCTCCATCACGAGGACGCCGATCGGCCGGCAGTTGATCACGCAGCCCGGAAACAAGGGACGGGTGTTCATCACCAGGACGTCGATCGGGTCGCCGTCGTCCGACAGGGTGTGCGGAACGAAGCCGTAGTTCCCCGGATAGGTCATCGGCGTGTAAAGGAAGCGGTCGACGAACAGCGCGCCGGCCTCCTTGTCCATCTCGTACTTGATCGGGTGGCCGCCGACGGGGCATTCGATGATGACGTTGATGTCCTCCGGCGGGTTCTTGCCGCGGGGTATCGCGTCGATGCGCATGGGACGGGCTCCGGTTCGTGCGTTTGGCCGCTTTAGCCGCATCGGCGCGGCGCGGCAATGCGGGAGCGCCGCGGCGGGAAAGGCGGGACGATGGGACGGCTGAAGGGGATCGAGCGGCCGGCGGCCGCCGGAGCCACGGGCGGAACGGCGCTGGCGCTCGCCGGCCTCGGTCTCGTCGCGGCCGGGGCCGCGGTGCTCCTCGTCATGGGCCGCGAGCTGATCTGCACCTGCGGATACGTGAAGCTCTGGGAAGGCGACGTGTCGGGTCCCGGCACCTCGCAGCACCTCGCCGACTGGTACACGCCGTCCCACCTGATCCATGGCTTCATCTTCTACGGCCTGGCGCACCTGGCGCTGGCGCGCCGGCGCTTCGGCGTCCGGCTCCTGGCGGCGCTCGTCCTCGAACTCGCCTGGGAGATCGCCGAGAACACGAACGCGGTGATCGAGCGCTACCGCAGCGCCACGGTGTCGTTCCTGTATTCCGGCGACAGCGTCCTCAACTCGCTGAGCGACGTCGGCGCGATGGCGCTCGGCTTCTGGCTCGCGAGCCGGCTGCCGGTGCCGGTCACCGTCGCGCTGGCGGTCGCCATGGAGCTCGCGACCGGCTGGCTCGTCCGGGACAACCTGACGCTGAACGTCCTGATGCTGCTTTCGCCGCTCGACGCGGTGCGCGACTGGCAGGCCGCGCGGGGTTGAGGCGTCAACGCCAGCGGAAGGCGATCTTCCGCAGCGTCACGGATTCGAACCGCTCGCTCCCTTCCGCGACGTCGGCGCCGCCGAGCGCCGCGTAGAAGCGGATCGCGGGCGCGTTGTCGGCGAGCGCCCAAACGGCGAGGCCGCGCATGCCGCGCTCCTCGAGGAGCTTGCGCGCCGCGTCGAACAAGCGGCGGCCGAAGCCGAGCCCCTGATACTCCGGCTGCAGGTAGATTTCGTAGATCTCGCCTTGCGCCGCGATGGCCCTCGTGCGGTTGCGCCCGAGCGTCGCGTAGCCGATCGGTCGGCCGCCGAACTCGATCACCAGGATCGCCGCGCGCCGTTCGACCGCCTTCTCCCACCACGGCGCGCCGCGCCGCCGGATCATGGTCCCGAGCGAACGGAAGGGGATGATGCCGCTATAGGCGTGGCGCCAGGCGGCGGCGTGGATCGCGGCGAGCGCCGCTGCGTCGGCGGCTTCGGCGAAGCGGGTCTCGGCGGCGAGCGTCTTCATGGCGCATCAACCGCGAAACGCGCCGGGCGATCCAGCGGGCGCCGCTGATTTTTCGCGCTGAGTGCCGACCCCCGCTCGCGCCGGTTCTCAGGCGCTGCGTCGAACGCCCTCGTTGCCGAGCCAGGCGAGAAGCGCGTCGGCGGGCATCGGCCGGGCGAACAGGTAGCCCTGGCACAGGGTGCAGCCGAGCTTGCCGAGCAGCGCGCGTTCCGCGGCGGTTTCCACCCCTTCCGCGACGCAGGCGAGGTCGAGGCTCGCCGACAGCGTCAGGATGGAGGCGAGGAGCTTGACGCCGGCCGGTTCGCCGGCGCCGCGCACGAAGGAGCGGTCGACCTTGATCTCGTCGATCGGCAGGCGGTGCAGGTAGCCGAGCGAGGAATATCCCGTGCCGAAATCGTCGAGCGCGATGCGCGCCCCGAGCGAGCGCAGCAGCCGGATCGACTGTTCGGCCGCCTCGAAGTCCCGCATCAGCGCGGTTTCGGTGATCTCGAAGACGAGGCGGGCCGGATCGACGCCGGCCTCGTTCAGCGCGGCGACGACGGCCAGCACCGTGCGCGGACTCGCGACGTCGTGCGCCGACAGGTTGAACGACAGGTCGAGGTCGGCCGGCAGCTGGCGCAGGCTGAGGAGCGCCTTGCGCAGGAGCGCCAGCGTCAGGTCGTGCACGAGGCCGGCCCGCTCGGCCACCGCCATGAAGACGTCCGGCCCGATGGTCCCGAGCGTCGGGCTGGTCCAGCGGGCCAGCGCCTCCACCGCCACCGTCCGGTCGGTGGCGAGATCGACGATCGGCTGGAAGTGGACGTCGAGCTCGCGCTCCAGGTTGGCGGTGCGGAACGCCGTTTCAACGGCGCGCTCGGACGAGATGCGCCGCTCGTGCGCGCTCGAATACAGCGTCACCGAGCCCCGGCCGCCGGCCTTGACGTTGTAGAGCGCGTAGTCCGCCCGGTCGAACAGGACGTGCGCGGCGTCGCCGGCGTCCGGGTAGAGCGCCAGGCCGCAGGAGCAGCCGACGGCGATCGTGATCCCGTCCAGCCGGACCGGCTCGCACAGGGCCTCGCGCAGCGCGTGCGCCTGCGCTTCGGCGCCGGCGCCCGCCACGAGGAAGCCGAACTCGTCGCCTCCCAGCCGCGCCACCAGCGTGCCGGAACCGGCCGCGGCGCCGAGGCGCCCGCCGATCTCGGCGAGCAGCCGGTCGCCGACCACGTGGCCGTGCGTGTCGTTCACCGGCTTGAAGCGGTCGAGGTCGAGCAGCCCGACGGCGAAGGTCGACCCGTCGCGCCGCGCCGCCTCGATCCACTCGTCCAGCTCGGTGAAGAATCGGCGCCGGTTCGGCAGGCCGGTGAGCGCGTCCGTGTGGGCGAGCCGGGCGTTCTCGCGGCCCAGGCGCTCGGTCTCGGCGCGCGAGCGCACCAGCTGGGCGAAGCCGCCGTAGTTGTTGAGGACCACCCGGATCAACACCGCCGTGACGAGCACGACGTTCATCGCCACCGCCACGAACACCGCGTTGCCCGCCGTCAGGTAGTAGCCGAGATAGGGCACCGTCACCACCGCCGTCACGGTGATCGCCGCCTGCGGCAGGTGCATCAGGCAGATGATGCAGCCGACCACCGTCACCGCGATGAACAGCGCGATGTGACCCTGCTCGAACGGTCCGCCGTGGCCGGCGAGCCACAGCGCCCAGGCCACGAAGGCGGCGCTGATCAGGGAACTCAGCACGACGATGCGCCGCATCTCGGCGACGGCTTCCGCGGGCTCGGGGCGATGGTGCCGCCGCCGGACCCAGGTCAGGGCCCGCACCGACGACACGAGGATCAAGGCGGCCGGAACCGCGACGGTGAGCCAGGCCGGCGCCAGGCCGTGATGGGTGTAGGCGACCGCGACCGCGTTGACGCTGAGCAGGAGGTAGAGCAGCGGCACCTGCCGCTTCAGCTCGTTGAACTGCGCGACGGCGATGTCGGACTGCGCGTCGCCGATGCGCAGCCAGGTGACGAATGCCTTCAAGTTGCGCATGGGACCGCGTTCCGCTTCGGCCGGACCCTAGACGCGAAGGCGTGAATCTGCGGTTTAAGACCGGGGAACGGCGAGGCACGGCCCGGCAGGCTTCATCGCGGCCCCAACACGCCGGTCGCCAGCGCCTTCTGGATGCCGGCGAGGTTCGCGCCGCGCGACAGCTCGCGCCGGATCGGCGTCGGCTGGCCGGACACGAAGATGGTGAGCTCCGCGTCGGCGTCGAAGCGTCCCGCCGTTTCCACCGTGAACATGGTGATCGAGCGGTAGGGGATGGAATGGAAGGCGCGCTTGCGGCCCGTCATCCCCTGCTTGTCGACGAAGACGACGCGCCGGTCGGTGAACACCACGAGGTCGCGCACGATCACGAAGGCGACCTCCACCGCCTCGTCCGGCAGGAGCATCGGCTCCAAGTCGCGGCGGACGGTTTCCAGATCGACGTCGCTCGCCAGCCCCAGCAGCCCGGACAGCAATCCCATCGCCTTGCTCCGTCAGCGGGGGCGGGCGACCC
>CAXUCL010000176.1:4143-5190 GCA_964249395.1 uncultured Rhizobiaceae bacterium | reverse complement strand
GCGCTGTTGGGGGAGGAAGTCGGCGCCACCGTCGGCTGGCGGATGCGGCTCGACACGCGTGTGTCGGCCGCGACGCGGATAGAGGTGGTGACCGAGGGCGTGTTCGTCCGGATGATCCTGGCCGACCCGGCCCGTTCGAACGACGCCGAACGAAGCGTTCGACGCACGCGCCCCTTCCCGCCCGGTCGCGTTCCATGCGATCGGATGACGGGTCCGAGACCGCTGCGGCGGTGGCGGGCGGAGCGGACGTCCCGCGCGGCGGGACCGAGGTCGGCAGGGGAACGCGCCATGGCGTCGGATGCGGCGGCGGCGATCGACACGCGCAAGACGCTGGTGCTGACGGGCGCGTCCCGCGGCATCGGCCACGCCACGGTGAAGCGGTTCTCGCGCGAGGGCTGGCGGGTGATCACCTGCTCGCGCCACGCCTTCGCCGACGGCTGTCCCTGGCCGGCGGGACCCGACGACCACATCAAGGTGGATCTGGCGGACGCCGAGGACGTCGGCTTCGCGATCTCCGAGATCCGCCGGCGGCTGGAAACCAACGGCTCGCACCTGCACGCGCTGGTCAACAACGCCGCGATCTCGCCGAAGGGCGACGGCGGCGGCCGGCTCGACTCGATCGGCACCGCCATGCACCTGTGGCGCGACGTGTTCCAGGTGAACTTCTTCGCCCCCATCATGCTGGCGCGCGGCCTGATGCGCGAACTGACGGCCGCCAAGGGCGCGATCGTCAACGTCACCTCGATCGCCGGCGGGCGCGTGCATCCCTTCGCCGGCACCGCCTACGCGACCTCGAAGGCGGCGCTCGCCTCGCTCACCCGCGAGATGGCGGCCGACTTCGGCCCCGCCGGCATCCGCGTCAACGCCATCGCGCCGGGCGAGATCGACACGGCGATCCTGTCGCCGGGCACGGAGAAGCTGGTGGAGCACATCCCGCTCCGACGCCTCGGCAAGACCGCCGAGGTCGCCGACATCATCCATTTCCTGTGTTCCGAGCAGGCGAGCTACGTGACGGGCTCGGAAATCCACATCAACGGCGGCCAGCAC
>CAXUCL010000176.1:0-4133 GCA_964249395.1 uncultured Rhizobiaceae bacterium | reverse complement strand
TCGCGTTCGCCGCGGACGCGGGAGCCGCTTCGCGCGCCGCAGGAATAGTCCGCGTCGCCGATCGACCCGGCGGCCGTCCCTTGCGGCGGCGGCACCGGCGAAAATCCTGCCGGAGCGGCGCGACCTTCAGGTCCCGACCTCGCGTTGCAGCAGCAGGACGAGCGCTGCCTGCCGGTCGGTGCCGGTGCGCTCGAAGACCGCCTTCAACTGCGTGCGCGCCGTCTCGTAGGCGATGCCGAGCTCGGCGGCCGCCTCCTTCAGGCCGCGCCCCGACCGCAGGCGCAGCGCGAGGCGCGCCTGCGCCGGGCTCAGGCCGAACCGAAGCCGCAGCCGTTCCTCCTGAACCGCCGCCTGCGCCTCGAAGCCTTCCACGGTAAGAACGGCGGCAGCCGCGCGGTCCGGTGCGAACGGGTCGAACCGCGCCGCCGTCGCGGCGATCCGTGCCACGAGCGGCGGATGCCCGTCGGCGCGGTGGATCGGCAGGCGCGCGTTCTCGGCCCAGAAGACGCGCTGCTGATCGAAGACGCAGGCAATAAGACGCTCCAGGGCCGGCTGGTCCTGCAGAAGAGCGGTGCGCAACCGGCCGCCCTCGACGCGCAGGCCGTTCCCGGAGCGCAGCAGGGCTTCGGCCGCCGCGTTGCACCGGCGCAAGGCCCCGTCGCGGGCGAGCGTGAACACGGCGGCCGCGCCGCGGCCGAGCATCGCCTCCATCTCGGCTTCGGCCGTTCGCAGCCGGGTCCCGACGTCGAGCGCGCGGTTGATGTGCCCGCCGATGCGCCGCAGCGTGGCGACGTCGTCGGCGCCGAACGGGCCGGCGTCGGGCTGGCGCCAGAACGCCGCGCAGACGACGGCGTCTCCCTCCGTGCGGATGCGCTGGCCGATGACGTGCCGCAGCCGCTGCGGCTGCACCCAGTCGTGCAGGTATTCGCTCCCGTCGAACGCGACGCGGCGACCGTAGCGCGCGTCGAAGTCCGAGTCCGTCAGGACGCCGGCCTGGTCGAACAGGTGGATGGCGACGTTGAACGGGTTCCTGGCGCAGAAATAGTCGGCGTAGGCGGCGATTGCCGCATCGCTGTGGCCGTAGAGGACGCCGCGCGACAGCAGGCTGAACGTTTCGCCGTGACTCTCGGAATAGATCGCGCCCGTCGCGGCGTTCAGCACGTCGCCGACGCGGCGCAGGGCGTCGGGCCAGCGCTCGGCCTCGACGCTCGCCTCGTAGATCGCGTCGATGGCTTGATCCGCGAACGTCGCCATAGGCTTGCTTGGGTTGCTCCGCGCGACTACCGCGGCCGCGAGCGAGCCGTCAAGTCGCGGCTAACGACCGCCGCGCGGCGCGTGAGGGCTTGGCTTAGGCGTCGCCGGCTCTAGCGCAGGATCAGGAACAGCGTCCCGAGCGCCGCCCAGATCGCGAGGCTGATCAACAAGCCGAGCGCGATGCCCCTGGCGGCGCCAAGCCCCGACCGGCCCCCGGCGGGTCGGATGCCGCGGTTGTCCTCGACCGAGGGCGCCGGGTCGCCGACCTCGCTCCCCAACGAACCCCGTCCGCCGAGGGCACTCAAACCGTTCGACGCGATGAACCACAGGTGCTGCATCGACGCTGACTCCCCTGCAGGCGTTTGAAACCGAAGGTTGAGTTACCCTACGGCATATCGAAATGGAAGCCCCTGCTTCGGCGATAACGAGAAATTTTCCCGGCTATCGAGGCGAGGGTTCGCTCGTGGGCGGACAGGGATGCGTGGCTGGAAGGCGAGCGCGCTCGAAGCGCGTCGTTCCGATGCGCGCGTCGGCACGGCCCTCGCGTCGGCGGCGCGGCGGCTCGTGAGCCTCGGCGCCCAAACGCGCGAGGCCCCCCGCGGTTTACCCCCCGGCCGCGCGCTAACCCTTGAGGGCCGCGCCGAGGATGTCGCCGAGCGAGGCGCCGCTATCGGTCGAGCCGTACTGGGCCACCGCCTCCTTCTCCTCGGCGATCTGCAGCGCCTTGATCGACAGGCCGAGGCGCCGGGTCTTCTTGTCGAACTGCGTGACGCGGGCGTCGACCTTCTGACCGACCGAGAAGCGCTCGGGACGCTGGTCCTCGCGGTCGCGGGCGAGGTCGTTGCGGCGGATGAAGGTCGACATGTCGCCGTCGACGATCTTCACCTCGATGCCGCCGTCGTTCACCGCGGTGACCTCGCAGGTCACCACCGAGCCGCGCCGCATCTCGCCGGTTTCCGGGCCCGCGGCCACGGCGTCCGCGCCGACCTGCTTGATGCCGAGCGAGATGCGCTCCTTCTCGATGTCGACGTCGAGCACCTGCGCCTTGACGACGTCGCCCTTGTTGTAGTCGTCGATGACCTGCTCGCCCGGACGGCTCCAATCGAGGTCCGACAGGTGCACCATGCCGTCGACGTCGTTGTCGAGGCCGACGAACAGGCCGAACTCGGTCTTGTTCTTGACCTCGCCCTCGACGATCGTGCCGACCGGATGGGCGTCGGCGAAGGCTTCCCACGGGTTGCGCAGCGTCTGCTTCAGGCCGAGCGAGATGCGGCGCTTCACCGGATCGACCTCCAGGACGACCACCTCGACCTCCTGCGTGGTCGACAGGATCTTGCCCGGATGGACGTTCTTCTTCGTCCAGCTCATCTCGGACACGTGGATCAGGCCCTCGATGCCCGGCTCCAGCTCCACGAAGGCGCCGTAGTCGGTGATGTTGGTGACGCGCCCGACGACCCGGGTCTCGACCGGGTACTTGGCGGCGATGTCCTGCCAGGGATCGGCCTCGAGCTGCTTCATGCCGAGCGAGATGCGGTGCGTTTCCTGGTTGATGCGCACGATCTGCACCTTCACCGTCTGGCCGATCTGCAGGATCTCGGTCGGATGGTTGACGCGGCGCCAGGCCATGTCGGTGACGTGGAGGAGGCCGTCGATGCCGCCGAGATCCACGAAGGCGCCGTAGTCGGTGATGTTCTTGACGACGCCGTCGACGACCTGGCCTTCTTCGAGGTTCTGGACGATCTCGGAGCGCTGCTCGGCGCGCGACTCCTCCAGCACCGTGCGGCGCGACACGACGATGTTGCCGCGGCGCTTGTCCATCTTGAGGATCTGGAACGGCTGCGGGGTGTTCATCAGCGGCGTCACGTCGCGGATCGGACGGATGTCGACCTGGGAGCGCGGCAGGAAGGCCACGGCCCCGTCGAGGTCGACGGTGAAGCCGCCCTTGACCTGGTTGAAGATCGTGCCCTCGACCTTCTCGTTGTTGTTGAACTTGACCTCGAGGGTGACCCAGGACTCCTCGCGGCGCGCCTTGTCGCGCGACAAGACGGCCTCGCCGAGCGCGTTCTCGATCCGCTCGACGTAGACCTCGACGGTGTCGCCGACCTTCAGCTCGCCCTCGCGGCCACGGCCGCCGAACTCCTTCAAGGCGACGCGGCCCTCGACCTTCAGGCCGGCGTCGATCACGGCCATGTCCTTCTCGATACCCACCACGACGCCCTTGACCACGGTGCCCTCGGCGACGTCGTGATCCTGGTAGGAGGCTTCGAGCAGCGCGGCGAAATCGTCGCGCGACGGGTTTGCGTTTGACATTCGTTCTCCTCGGGGAACCCCCGTTTCGTCGCGGGGGCGGTGCGCCAGGTCGGGTTCGCGTTGCGCTCGCCGCCACCCGGTCCACCCGGTGCCCGACCAAGACGCGGCGGTCTTCGTCGGGAAACGGGTCCGGCGCGCGCCGTTCTCGTGTCGGGCGCGGCGCCGGTCGGCGCGAAGGACCGGCCGTCGGCAGTTCGTGATGCAAGGTTCGGCGGCGATGAAGCCAAAGCCGACGGGGCGCGTCCTTTGGGGAAAGAACCGCCCTAGCGTTCGTTCCGGCCCGACAGGACCCCGTCGACCAGCCCGCAGGCCGCCCGGAACGCGGCGTCTATATCCATTTCGCTGGTGTCGAGCAAGTGCGCGTCGGGCGCCGGCTTCAGCGGCGCGGCGGCGCGGCCGGCGTCGCGCGCGTCGCGCTCCCGCACCTCGGCGAGGATGCGCGCGTAGTCCGGCGCCCGGCCCTTTGCGGCCAGCTCGTTCGTGCGGCGGCGGGCGCGCACCTCGGCGCTGGCGGTGACGAAGATCTTCACGTCGGCGTTTGGCGCGATCACCGTGCCGATGTCGCGCCC
>CAXUCL010000175.1:0-5193 GCA_964249395.1 uncultured Rhizobiaceae bacterium | reverse complement strand
CCTGGTTGATCTGCTGCGTGCCGTGGTAGAGGCCCGTCGTGTCGCCGAGGCCCACCGTGTTGGCGGTGGCGAACAGGCGGAAGGCCGGGTGCGGCCGCACGACGCGGCTCTGGTCGAGCAGCGTCAGCCGCCCGGCGGACTCCAGGACGCGCTGGATCACGAACATCACGTCCGGGCGGCCGGCGTCGTATTCGTCGAACACCAGCGCGACGTTGTTCTGATAGGCCCAGGGCAGGATGCCGTCGCGGAACTCCGTCACCTGCAGCCCCTCGCGCACCGTGATCGCGTCCTTGCCGACGAGGTCGATGCGCGACACGTGGCTGTCGAGGTTGATGCGGATGCAGGGCCAGTTCAGGCGCGCCGCCACCTGTTCGATGTGGGTCGACTTGCCGGTGCCGTGGGTGCCGGCCACCATGACGCGGCGGTTGCGGGAAAAGCCGGCGAGGATGGCGAGCGTCGTTTGCGGGTCGAACAGGTAGTCGGGATCGAGCTCGGGCACGTGCGGGTCGGGCTCGCGGAAACTCGGCACGCGCATCGAACTGTCGAAGCCGAACAGGTCGCGGACGGAAACCGTGGCGTCGGGCAGGCCCGCCACTTCCTTGACCGCTGCACTCATCTCACCTCCAGGACCGCGACGCGGGGGCCGCGGCCGAATTCGCGAACGCCGTTCGGCCTAATGCCCGAAGCCGCGCACGGCAAGCCTTCGCGGCGTCGCGCCGCTCGGGGTGCCGGGAGCCTCAAACGAAGCCGGACTGCTTCAGGAGCTTGTAGGCCTGGATGACCTCGCGCAGCCGGTCCTCGTGGCCGCGGTCGCCGCCGTTGGAGTCCGGGTGGTACTGCTTGACCAGGAGCTTGTAGCGGGCGCGGATGTCCGCCTTCGTGGAGGCCGGCGGAAGGTCCATCGTCTCGAACGCCTTGGCTTCCAGCGAGCGCACCGTCTTCGGCCGCCGCTCGGCCGCCGCCTTGGCCTCCGCGACGCCCTCGTCGAACAGGCGGAACGGGTCGCGCGCGCGGGTCGCCGTCCAGCGCTTGGCGCGCAGCGGCGCCTGGGCCGCCGCGGCCTGACCCTTGCCGGCGCCCATGGTCCAGGTCGGACGGTGGCCGGTCATCGCGTCCTTCAGATAGGACTGGATGTCCGTGTCGTTGAGGCCCGAGAAGTAGTTGTAGCTCTTGTTGTACTGCCGGACGTGATCGACGCAGAAGTTCAGGTACTCGCCCTCGTGGTCGCGGCCGCGCGGCGCGCGGTAGATGCCGGGCTCGGCGCACCCGCGCCAGTCGCAGGCCGGCGCCTTCGCCTTCTCGGACGCGCGGGCGTCGGGACGGATGCGAATGCCGTCGAAGAGCTTGGAGTCGAGCTTCATCGCTTTCGATTATGGGGCCCGCGCGACCGGCGAACAAGAATTGACAGCGGGCGAAAAACCCGCCTTGTCGCGCAAAAGCGCCGCTCGGGCGCGGCGTCGCCGGAGAAACGAAACCCTCATGCAAGCCTCGACCCGCGACGGGATCGCCGCCACGCTCGCCCGCGTCCTCGCGCCGGAGCATCTGGAGGTGATCGACGAGAGCCATCTCCATTCCGGCCACCACCATGGCGGGACCGAGCACCAGGCCGGCTTCGACGGCTCGCCGGGCACGCACTTCCGGGTGCGGCTGGTGGCCGCGTCGTTCGCCGGCCAAAGCCGTTTGGCGCGGCACCGGGCGGTAAACGCGGCGCTGGCGGCTGAGCTCGCGGGCAGCGTCCACGCCCTGGCGATCGAGGCGCACGCGCCGGGCGAGGCGACGCGGCGGCGTTCGGCGAGCTGACGGTCGTGATGCGGCAAAGCCGCACGCCGCCGGTCGGGTGGGCGCAAGTCCGCTCGCACATCCGTTCGATCCAACGCTCCACCACCCTGTCCGCTTCGCTCCACCACCCTTTCCGCTTCGCTCCGCCACCCTTTCCGCCTCGCTCCGCCAACCTTTCCGCCTCGTCATCCCGGGCTTGACCCGGGATCCATGCCGAGACGTCGAACGGATGGGGTGCCCTGCCGAAGGCGGCTCCATCCTTGGTCGAAGCGGAGCTGAAGGCGTTTAGGCATAGATCCCGGGTCGAGCCCGGGATGACGAGTTTGATGCGATGAAAGATATTTCGACGCGGACCGACCGCCGCGCGTCGTCAGTTCGCCGCAACCTCTTCGGCCAGAAACGCCTCCACCGCGTCCCCGTCCACGTCGCGGGCGATGAAGGCCTGGCCGATGCCGCGCGTCAGAACGAAGGTGAGGCGGCCGCGGCTGACCTTCTTGTCCTGCCGGATCGCGGCGATCAACTCGGAAACCCCGAGTGGCGGACCGGGGATCGCGTCGAGCCGCGTCGGCAGGCCGCTCGCGCGCAGGTGCGCCTCGACCCGGCCCGCGTCCTGGCCGCGGCACAGGCCTTGGCCGACGGAGAAGCGGTGCGCCATCGCGGTGCCGATCGCCACCGCTTCGCCGTGGACGAGGCGGGCGGGGTCGAAGCCGACCGCCTTTTCCAGCGCGTGGCCGAAGGTGTGGCCGAGGTTGAGGAGCGCCCGGTTCCCGTCCTCGCGCTCGTCGCCCGCCACCACCGCCGCCTTGGCGCGGCAGCTTTCGGCCACCGCTTGCGTCCGGGCCGAGCCGCCGTCGAAGATGGCCTGCCGGTTCCGCTCCAGCCAGTCGAAGAAGTCCGGCCGGTCGATCAGCCCGTATTTCGCCACCTCGGCGTAGCCGGCGGCGAACTCGCGGGACGGCAAGGTTTCGAGCGTGCCGACGTCGGCGAGCACCAGCGCCGGCTGGTGGAACACGCCGAGGAGGTTCTTGCCGGCGGCCGAGTTGATTCCGGTCTTGCCGCCGACGGAGGAGTCGACCTGCGCGAGCAGCGTCGTCGGCACCTGCACGAAGCGCATGCCGCGGCGCACGATCCCCGCGACGAAGCCGGACAAGTCGCCGATTACGCCGCCGCCGAGCGCGATCACCGCGTCGTGACGCTCCAGCCGCGCGGCGATCATGGCTTCCGCCGCGGTTTGGAGATGCGCGAAGGACTTGGTGGTTTCGCCGGGCGGCAGCACCACGGGCGTCGACTCGATGCCGGCCGCGGCGAGCGACAGTTGCAGCCGTTCGAGGTAGAGCGTCGCCACCGTTTCGTCGGTGACGATCGCGGCGCGGATGCCGGGCAGCCGCGCGGCGATCTCGGCGCCCGCGCGGTCGAGCAGCCCGTCGCCGATCAGGATGTCGTAGGAGCGGCGGCCGAGCGCGACCGGGACCACCACGGGCGGCGGCGAGCCGCCGGGCGCCGCCACGGGAGCGGCGCTCAAGCCCGCGCCACCGAGGGCTCGAGCGAGGGGCGCGCCAGATGCCGATCGAGCGCCTCGACGATCTCCTCGGCGACGACCTCCCGCTTCACCTGCCGCGAGCGGACCGTGATGTCGGCGAGCCCGTAGACGGGATAGCGCCGCTGGATCAGGTCCTGCATGATTTCGCGCGGGTCGCCGGTCTTCAACAGGGGTCGCGTGTCGCGCCGCAGGACGCGCTCCATCAGCGTGTCGAGGTCGGCGTTCAGCCAGACGGTCACGGTGCTGGCGCGCAGGAAGTCGCGCGTGGCGTCGGCCATGAAGGCGCCGCCGCCGGTGGCCAGCACCAGCGGCCCGTCCGCGGCGAGCCGCGCCACCACGCGCGCTTCGAGCGCGCGGAACTCCGTTTCGCCGTAAGCGGCGAACAGCTCGGACACGGTCATGCGCGAGGCGGCCTCGATCTCGGCGTCGCTGTCGTGGAACGGCAGGTCGAGCCGCTGCGCCAGGCGGCGCCCGACGGTGGACTTGCCCGCGCCCATCAGGCCGACGAGCACGATCGGCCTTCGGCCGAGCCGCGTCACGATGTGCTCCGCCTCGATTTCCGGCAGCAGGCTGGCAGTCTCCGCCAATGACGTCTCCTCGGTCGAAACACGGGGAACAGCAATTGGAGCCACGCGTCAAGCGGCGGTGCGGTCCGGTCACAGGCGCGGATATTCCGACCCGGCGCCGATCGGCGCCGCTTGCCTCGACTGTCGCGATCCGGCAGGAAAGAGGCTCATTCAGCAGCGTCGCGCCGCAACCGCCTCGGGTCGATGCCCACACTCGTCCGCCTCCTGACGACGCTCGGCGTCATCGCCGCGCTGGTTTTCGCCGGCATGGCGGCGCTCGTCTACCTGGTCGAGCCGACGCCGCGCGAGATCGTCGTCGACGTGCCGCTCGACCTGTCCGGCGTCGCCGACGAGACCGCCGCCCGCGCCGCGCCCGCCGGCCTGCAATGAGCGGTTCGGCTTGACGGGCGACCCGACCGGCGGCCGCGACGCGGCGGACATCGAAACCTTCCTCGAGATGATGGCCGCCGAGCGGGGAGCGGCCCTCAACACGCTGGCGGGCTACCGTCGCGACCTGGAGGACGCGTCCGGGTTCCTGCGGCGGCGGAACGGTCGCCTCGGCGCCGCCGGGTCGGACGACGTGCGCGCCTATGTCGGGCACCTCGCCGATGTCGGGCTCGCGCCGTCGAGCCAGGCGCGGCGGATGTCGGCGCTGCGCCAGTTCTTCAAGTTCCTCTACGCCGAAGGCATGCGCGGCGACGACCCGATGGGGCCGATCGAGTCGGTGAGGAAGGGCCGGCCGCTGCCGAAGATCATGAGCGAGAACGAGGTCGACCGGCTGATCGAGGCGGCCGCGAGCCAAGCCGAGCGACCTGACCTCGCCGACGCCGCGCTCCTGCGCGCCCGGCGCATGCACGCCCTGGTCGAGATCCTCTACGCGACGGGCCTGCGCGTGTCGGAGCTCGTCGGCCTGCCGCGCTCGGTGCTGCGGGCGCAAAGCCGGATGATCGTGGTCACCGGCAAGGGCAACAAGGAGCGCATGGTGCCGATCGGCGAGCGCGCCCGCGACGCGCTGAACCGCTTCGGGGCGGCGATGCGCGGCGCCAACCGGCAGCCGGGCGCGCCGGAAGCCCCCTGGCTGTTCCCGGCGCTGTCCGAGTCCGGCCACATGACCCGGCAGGCCTTCGCCCGCGACCTCAAGGACCTCGCGGTTCGCGCCGGCCTTCCTCCAAGCCGCGTTTCGCCGCACGTCCTGCGCCACGCCTTCGCGAGCCACCTCCTGGCGAACGGCGCCGACCTGCGCGCCGTGCAGGAACTGCTCGGCCACGCCGACATCTCGACCACGCAGATCTACACGCACGTCCTGGA
>CAXUCL010000174.1:4261-5207 GCA_964249395.1 uncultured Rhizobiaceae bacterium | reverse complement strand
CCCCCCCCCCCCCCCCCCCCCCCCCCCCCCCCCCCCCCCCCCCCCCCCCCCACCGGGTCGAGGCGCCTTGCCTTGGTGCGCAACGCCCGGCCGTAGAGCGGGTCGCCGACGAGCGGATGGCCGAGATGGGCGAGGTGCACCCGGATCTGGTGCGTGCGGCCGGTTTCCAGCACGCAGCGCAAGAGGGAAACGCCGCCGTCCGCTCCGGCGTCGATCACCTCGTAGTGCGTGACGGCGTGCCGCGCGTCGGCGCGCGGTTCCCGCACCACCTGGCGCTTCAAGCGATCGGCGGTCGAGCGCCCGAGCGCGGCGTTGATCGTGCCGGTCCGCCGTTCCGGTAGCCCCCAAGCGATGGCGAGATAGGACCGCTCCAGCCGCCCGTCGCGGCCATGGGCGGCGAACTGCTCCGACAGCGCGCGATGGGCGCGGTCGGTCTTGGCCGCGACCAAAACGCCGCTCGTGTCCTTGTCGAGCCGGTGGACGATGCCCGGCCGCTTCACGCCGCCGATGCCCGACAGCGAGGCGCCGCAATGGTGGATGAGGGCGTTGACCAGCGTGCCGGTCGGGTTGCCGGCGCCCGGATGCACCACGAGGCCGGCGGGCTTGTTCAGGACGATCAGTTCGTCGTCCTCGTGGAGGACGTCCAGCGCGATCGCCTCCGGCTCCGGGTCGGGCTCGGCCGCTGCCGGCACCGACACCGCGACCGTTTCGCCGAGCGACACCTTCCGGCTCGGCGAGGACACCACCCGGCCGTCGACGGAAACGCCGCCGGCCGCGATGACGTCCTGCAGGCGGGCCCGCGACATGTCGCCGGCGAACCGCGCGGCGAGCCAGCGGTCGAGCCGCAGGCCGGCGCCGTCCGCCCCGACGGCGAGGCGGCTTGCTTCGCTCGTTGCCGCGCTTGTAGGAGGGGCCGCAGGTCCGTCGTGGGGCTCGAGGGGTTGGG
>CAXUCL010000174.1:0-4251 GCA_964249395.1 uncultured Rhizobiaceae bacterium | reverse complement strand
GGTCATGACGGAACGCGACGAAAGGGACGAGGCGCCGCTCGACTCGGCCGCCGAACGGTTGCGCCGCAAGATGGTCCGGCTGCTCGCCGTGTCGATCGGCACGATGTTCGTGGCGGTTATGGCGGTGCTGGGAGCGGTTGTCTACAAGCTCAGCCAGCGCGACGCGCCGGCCGCCGCCGCGAGCGCCGCGCCGCTGGCGATCGACCTGCCGGCCGGCGCGGTGGTGAAGGAGATGGCGGCGGGCGACGGCGCGATCCTCCTGCGGGTGCGGGAGGGCACGATCGAGCGGCTCCTGCACGTCGACGCGGCGACGGGCCGGATCGTCGGGCGCTACGAACTCCGCCGCCCGTGACTTGAAGCGCTCGACCGCGTCCGGCCCGAACGGCCGAGCGATCCCGGCTTGCCAGCGGGCCGGGGTGCGGCTATATCGGCCGAACTGGCACGCGCCCATCGTCTAGCGGTTAGGACGGCGCCCTCTCACGGCGCAAACAGGGGTTCGATTCCCCTTGGGCGTACCAGCGGCCCCCTTCGACCCACCGTTCATTATTTGGCAGCCCGTTCCGTTGCGCGGCGTCGGGCATACCGGTCGTTGAGGCCGCGATGCGAGGTGGGATCGGCTTGGGTTCCGGGGCGGATGGTCGGGGCTCGGGGTGCCCTCGTCCTCAGTCGTTGGCGATCGTCACGGCACGACGAACGTGCTCGTCGCTGGAAAGCTGCGCGACCAGGAAGTCGGCAAGGTCGGCGCGCGTGATCGTGTGAGCCTTCTCGCCCGACGCGGCGGCGAAGACGCGCACGTCGCCCTTCGCGGGACCGTCCGACAGAATGGCCGGGCGGACGATGGTCCAGTCCAGGTCGGCGGCCTCCACGGTCGCCTCCATGTTCGCCTTGTCCACGTTCGCGCCGCGCAGAAAGGTCGACAGCAGCAGGCGAGCGTAGATCGGCGCATTGGCCCGGCTGTCCCCTTCGCCGAGCATCGACGTCGCGACGAGACGGCGCACGCCGTTCCGGCGCATCGACGCGACGACCGTCCGGGCGACGCTCGTTTCGAGATCGGTTTCCTTGTAGGGCGTCTTGCCGCCGACCGTATCGATCACGGCGTCTTGACGGGCCATGGCCGCATCCATCGCGGCAGGATCGCTCGCATCGCCCTCGGCGACGTCGACCCCGGGGTGGTCGTATTCGCTCGCCCGGCGAACGAATGCCCGGACCCGATGGCCGGCGGCGACCGCCCGCTCGACAACGGCTCGCCCCGTCTTGCCGGCGGCGCCGATCACGAGAACCTTCATGGCTAGAGCTCCTTGCATCCCCGCCGGCGTGTCGCGGTCAGGACGGTTGGCCGACGAACGCCGGATACGGCGCCAGCGGCAGGACCCGATAGTCCGCGTAGTCGACCTGGATCAGCGGAAAGCTGTCGATCATCGTTTGAAGGTCGTCGCGTGACGTGGCCTCGAAGATGACCGCGGCGCCGCGTTCCTTCGTGTCCAGCGCCCAGACCTGCCGTAGGCCGCCCTTCCCGTAGAGGACCTTGGCCTGTTCCTCCTCCCTCGCTTCCGTTTGCGCGAAGTCGACGGGCAGTCCGTCGGTTTGGAACTTTGCTTTGGGCGTGAAGACGACGAGGTATTGCATGGTGCCTCCCGGCAAGACCGACCGAAACGGGTTCAAGGTCGTTAGTTGTCTCCCTTCATCGCGGCGCAAAGACACCAAAAGGAGAGTTTCCGGATGAACCAGGGCGGCAAGAACGAGAGGTTCCTTCCCGTTCTGGAGCCAGGCGCCGGCCTGTCGCTGTCGGGGCAGATCCACGCGCAGATCAAGGGGGCCATTCTCGATGGCCGCCTGACCTCGAAAACTCGGCTCCCGTCGTGGAACGACCTCGCCTCGCAGCTCGGCGTTTCGCGGGGCACCATCCGGGCGGCCTACGCCCGTCTCACCTCGGAGCATCTGATCGAGGCGAACAAATCGTACGGAACCAGGGTGGCGACGGTTGGGCCGTCCCCGAAACCGGCGGTCGCCCGCCAAGACCTCCCGCCGATGCCGGACCTGTTCGGCAGGTGCGGTCAGCCGCCCTTGCCGTTTCAGATGGGCGTGCCGGCCAGCGATACCTTTCCGACGAAGCTCTGGTCGCGTTTGCTCACCCGCAGCGCCCGTCGTTTCGCGGCCCGTCCCGCCGTCTACGGCGATCCGCGCGGCGAGCCGGAACTGCGCTCGGCGATCTGCGCCATGTTGGCGCTGTCGCGAGGCGTCCGGTGCTGCCCCTCGCAGATCATCGTCACGTCCGGCTATCGAGGCGCCTTGGGGCTCATCTCGACGCTGCTCGATCGGTCGCGACGCGCGATATGGGTCGAGGACCCTGGATACGTCCTCACCCGGCGCGCCCTTCTTCACGCGGGGTTCAAGCCGGTGTCGATCCCGGTTGACGACGAGGGGATCCAGGTGGCGGAAGGCCGAAGGATCGCGCCCGACGCGGGCGCGGCGATGGTCACGCCGAGCCAGCAGTTCCCGATGGGCATGGCCATGTCGGCGGAACGGCGCCGATCCCTGCTTGGCTGGGCGCGCCATGCCGAGGCCTGGATCGTCGAGGACGATTATCTCGGCGAACTGCACCTGGGACATCGGGCGCCGGCCGCGCTCGCGGCCTTCGATCCGGACAATCGCGTGCTGCACGTCGGAACCTTCAGCAAGACCGTGTGTCCGGCGCTCGACGTCGGCTTTCTCGTCGTTCCCACCGTCCTGCTTGCGCGAGCTGCGGAGATCGCCGCGTCGCTCCATCCTGCTTCCGGCACGGTGGAGCAACTCACCGTGGCGGAAATGCTGACGGGAGGTCATTACCTGCGGCATCTGCGCCGCATGAGGCGGTGTTACGCCGACCGGCAGGAAGCAACGGTGCGACACTTGAGACGAGCGCTGCCGTTTCTGCCAATCCGTGCAAGCGGCGCGCTCCTGGTCCGCATCGATCTGCCATCCAGGATCAACGACGTCGTTCTGGCCGACGCGATCGCCGTCCACGGGCTTCTGCCCGCCGCACTGTCGCCGTTCTACGAGAGGAATGCGCGACGCGGGCTGCTTCTCAGCGTCACCAACGCCGCGTCGGCGCACGTCGATCGAGATTGCAGCGCGCTCGCCCGGCTCATCGAACCCGCGATGGCGTGATCGCGCATCCCGACCATGCGGCGGCTGAAGCGACGTCGATGTTCGCGACGCGCGGCCGACTCGCGTCGCGTCGCTCGTCTCCGATCGAACCGCTTCGTCGCGGCTTCGGCGCTATGCGCGCCCGTGCAGCCAGGCGCCGGCCAAGATCACCGCCAGCGCCGCGACGAGCGCGCCGCCGTCGCCGTCGCCCGTCAGGACCACCACCACGGCGCTCGCGGCGATCAGCACCCATGGCAGCCAGGCGGCCCGCGCCCACGAAAGGCGGCGGCGCGGCGGCGGCGCCTTGGGCCGCGGCTTGAAGCGGTGGACGTTGCTCATCGAGCCTTTATCGCCCGCGGGAGGCCCCGCCGCAACCGCAGGGGCGATCGCGATGCGCTCGCTACGGCCGCGCGACGGCGCCCAGTCTTCAGCCCTTCTCGTCGCTCAGGCTCTCCACCGCGTCCTCCAGCTTCTCCTCTTCCGACTTGTTGGCGGTCTCGTCGGCCGTGATTGGACCCTTCTCGCCGAAGCCGGCATCGTTTCGATCCGTCTCGTCGCTCGGCTTGTTCGGCGTGTTCGACATGGACCCCGTCTCCTTGTTCGTTCCCGTTCCGCAACAAGCCGCGCGAGCCGCCGCCCGTTCCCCGCGTTTCGTCGTCGCTCCGTTCCGCCTCGTCACGAAACGGGCGGATTCGGTCGTCTCCTTCGCGAGCCATGCCTCGCACCGTCGTCGTTTTGCCGCTCGTTCTCGGCCTTTGGCTCGCCGGCGCCGCGGCGTCCGGGGCGCAGGAAGCCCCCGCCCGCATCGGAAGCGCTTCCTTCGCCAAGGACGCCTGCCGGGTGATCGCGGAGGAGGCGGCCCGCCGCGCCCTGCCGTCGGCGTTCTTCGCGCGGCTGATCTGGCGCGAAAGCCTGTTCAACCCGCTCGCGGTGAGCCGCAAGGGGGCGCAGGGCATCGCGCAGTTCCTGCCCGGCACGGCCGCCGAATACGGCCTCGCCGACCCGTTCGATCCGGCCCCGTCGCTGGTCGCCTCCGCCCGCTACCTCGCGCGCATGAAGCAGCGCTTCGGCAGCCTGGGCCTGGCGGCGGCCGCCTACAACGCCGGGCCCGGCCGGGTGGAGGCC
>CAXUCL010000173.1:0-5209 GCA_964249395.1 uncultured Rhizobiaceae bacterium | reverse complement strand
GGCGTGCACGGGCTGGAGCGCCGCGCCGCGCCGGGCGCTGCGGTGGTCCACCTCGCCGGGTCCCGAACGCTCGATCCGCTGCGCGCGACGCTCGCCGACGCGTTGCGCGAAGCGCCGCGGCTCCGGCTCGAGGACAAGGGCACGGCGCTGGTCCTGCACTACCGCACCGCGCCGGAGCTCGAAGGCTTCGCGCTCGCCGCGATGGCGAGCGCGAGCGCCGGGCGCGACGACCTCGTCGTGATGCAGGGCGACCGGGTCGTCGAGGTGCATCCGGCCGGCATGGACAAGGGCCGGGCGGTGGCAGCCTTCATGGACGCCGCGCCCTTCGCCGGCCGCGTGCCCGCTTATCTCGGCGACGACACCACCGACGAATACGCGCTTGCCTACGTGCGCGAGAGCGGCGGCGTTTCGATCAAGGTCGGCGCGGCGCCGAGCGAGGCGGCGTTCCGCTTGGCCGACGTCGCCGCCGTGCATCGCTGGCTCGGCGCTTGAGCGGGAAGACAAGGGGTGCCGATGGCGGACCATCGATCGAGGCTCGTGGTGGTGTCGAACCGCGTCGGACCGCTCACCGACGAGGGGGTGGCAGGCGGCCTGGCGGTCGGGCTCGCCGACGCGCTGCGCCGGCGCGGCGGGCTGTGGTTCGGCTGGAGCGGCGAAACGTCGGAAAGCGGCACGAACGGCGCGATCAAGCGCGAGGAGCAGGGAAACGTCGAGCTCGCGACGGTCGACATGACGGAGGCCGAGATCGCCGGCTTCTACCACGACTATGCCAACCGCGCGCTCTGGCCGCTCCTGCACTACCGGCTCGACCTCGTGCATTTCGGCCCGGAAGCCGACCGAACCTACCGCGAAGTGAACCGCGCCTTCGCCCGGCGCTTGATGGAGTTCGTGTCCGACGACGACCTCGTCTGGGTGCACGACTACCACTTCTTCCATCTCGGCCAGGAGCTGCGCCGCCTCGGCTTTAAGGGTCGGCTCGGCTTCTTCCTCCATATCCCGTTCTCGCCGCCGGAGATGTTCGCGGCGCTGCCGCGCGCCAACGAGCTGGTTCGCGCGACCCTCGCCTACGACCTCGTCGGCTTCCAAACGGCGACCGATCGGCGCAACTACGCCAACTACGCCAAGCACGAGCTCGGCGGCGAGAAGGCGCCGGGCGACCGCATCCGCGTCGGCGAGCGCACGGTGCAGGCGAAGGTGTTCCCGATCGGCATCGACGCGGCGGGCTTCGCCGCGTTCGCGGCGTCCGACGAGGCCGCCGAGCACGCGGCGATGCTGCGGGGGAGCGTCGGACAAGCGCTGCCGGTGGTCGGCGTCGACCGGCTCGACTATTCCAAGGGCATCGTGGAGCGGCTGCTCGGCTTCGAGCGGCTCCTGGAAACCGCGCCGGAGCGGCACGGCGCGGTGCAGTTCCTGCAGGTCGCGCCCTTGTCGCGCTCGGACGTCGAGGAATACGTGGACCTGCGCGGCGAGTTCGAGGGGCTGGTCGGGCGCATCAACGGCCGCTTCGCCAGCCTCGACTGGACGCCGGTCCACATCATGACCACCGGGCTGACGCGCCGGGCGCTCGCCGGCCTCTACCGGGCGGCGCGGGTCTGCATGGTGACGCCCTTGCGCGACGGCATGAACCTCGTCGCCAAGGAGTTCGTCGCGGCGCAGGACGAGCAGGACCCCGGCGTCCTCGTCCTGTCGCGCTTCGCCGGCGCCCGGGCCGAGCTGGGCGAGGCGATCGTCGTCAACCCCTACGACACCGACGAGATGGCGGCGGCGCTCGCCCAGGCCCTCGCCATGCCGCTGGAAGAGCGTCAAAGACGCTGGCGGGCGATGCGCCGCACGGTGTTCGGGGCGACCGCGGCGGACTGGTGCCGCAACTTCCTCGACGCCCTCGAAGCCGTTCCGGAAGGCGGCGTCGGCTCGGTTTGACGCCGCGCGAACGGGCGCCTAAGGCAGGCCCGCCTTCGGGTGCGGGCGAGCGGGAAGGAACGGGACCATGGCGCAGAACGGCCAGGCGCTGTTGGAGGTCTTGCGGGCGCAGCCGGTGATGCCGGTGGTCGCGGTGCAAAGCGCGTCGGAGGCCGTCAACCTGTCGCGGGCGCTGGTGGCGGGGGGCCTGCGCGCCATCGAGATCACGCTGCGCACTCCGGCCGCGCTCGAGGCGATCCGCGCCGTGGTGGCGGAGGTGCCAGAAATCCGCTGCGGCGCCGGCACCGTGCTCACCCCGAAGCAGTTCGACGAGGCGGAAAGCGCCGGCGCCGCCTTCGTGGTGTCGCCCGGCGCCACCATGGAGGTGCTGGACGCCGCCAAGGGCTCGCCGGCGCCGCTGCTTCCGGGCGCCGCGACGCCAAGCGAGCTGATGGCGATGATCGAGGAGGGCTACGAGGTCCTGAAGTTCTTTCCCGCCGAGCAGCTCGGCGGCGTGGCCTACCTCAAAGCGCTCGCCCCCGTGTTTCCGAGCATCGCGTTCTGCCCGACCGGCGGCGTGTCCCCCGGCAACGTGCGCGACTACTTAGGCCTGCCGAACGTCGTGTGCGTCGGCGGCTCCTGGATCGCGCCGCAGGGCGCCGTCGCGGCCGGCCGCTTCGACGAGGTGACGCGCCTCGCCGCGGACGCCGCGGCGTTGCGAGCCTGACGGGCGGGACGGACTTCATGCATCTCTCGCGCTTCGCCGCGATCCTTCTCTTCGCCGCGGCGAGCCTGCCGCTCGCCGGCTGCGGCGGGGCGAGCGTCCTCAACGCGGTGACGAGCCGCGCCGGCTACGCGGCCGAGCGCGACGTCCGCTTCATGCCGGGCGCGCGGGGCACGCTCGACCTCTACCTGCCCGCCGACGCCGGGCCGGACACGCCCGTCGTGGTGTTCGTCTACGGCGGCAACTGGGACTCGGGCTCCAAGGACCTTTACCGCTTCGTCGGGCAGTCGCTGGCGAGCCGCGGCGTCGCGGTCGCCGTGCCGGACTACCGGGTCTATCCGGAGGTGCTGTTTCCCGCCTTCGTCGCCGACGCCGCCCGCGCCGTGGCCTTCGTGGAAAGGGCCGCGCGCACCGGCGCGAACGGCTTCGCGGCCGGCCGGCACCCCTTGTTCCTGATGGGCCATTCGGCCGGCGCCCAGATCGCCGCGCTGCTCGCGCTCGACGAGCGCTACCTTGCCGAGGCGGGCGGCTCGGCGGGCCGGGTCGCCGGCCTCATCGGCCTCGCCGGCGCCTACGACTTCCTGCCGCTCGACGAGGAGCGCTACAAGCGCATCTTTCCCCCAGAACTGCGGCTGGCGAGCCAGCCGGTGCGGTTCGTCGACGGCTCCGACCCGCCGGCGCTGCTGGTGGTCGGCGACGCCGACCGGACGGTGGACCCGCAGAACACCCGCTCCCTGGCGCGGCGCCACGCAGAGGCCGGCAGCGACGCCGAACTGGTGGAACTGCCTGGGGCCGACCACATCGACCCCTTGAGCGGGCTCGCCACCGCCCTGCCGGTCGGCGACCGCACCGTGCGCGCGCGGGTGCTCGGCTTCATCGAAGCGCGCTCGTGAGCCGCGACCTCGCGACCTGGACGGCGCGGCCGCGTCCCAACCGCGAGCCGATGGTGGGCCGCACGGTGCGCGTCGAGCCGATCAACGACGCTAGCCGCTTCGACGAGCTGTTCGACGCCTACCGCGCGGAAGGAACGGGCGCGATGTGGCGCTGGCTCCCCTACGGCCCGTTTCCCGACCGAACGGCGTTCCGGGACTTCGCCGAACGAACCTACCGAGGCGACGACCCCTTGTTCCACGCCGTCGTGCCGCTCCGCACGGGCCGGGCGGCCGGAGTCGCGAGCCTGATGCGGCTCGACCCGGCGAACGGCGTCGCCGAGGTCGGCCACGTCGCGCTGTCGCCGGCGCTGCAGCGGACCCCCGCCACGACGGAGATGCAGTTCCTGCTGATGCGGCGCGTCTTCGACGAGCTCGGCTACCGGCGCTACGAGTGGAAGTGCGACGACGGCAACGAGCCGTCGAAGCGCGCCGCGCTGCGGCTCGGCTTCCGCTTCGAGGGCGTGTTCCGGCAGCACACGGTGGTGAAGAACCGGAACCGCGACACCGCCTGGTTCTCGGTCGTGGATGGGGAATGGCCGGCAATCCGCCGCGGCTTCGAGCGCTGGCTGGCGCCGGAAAACTTCGACGCGGACAAGCAACAGGTGCGGTCGCTGGAGGCGTGCCGGACGGTGGGTTGAGGAAGCCCGCCGCTCAGCCTCGCGCCGGGACGATGGTGATCAGCTCGCTGGCCGGGTAGACGCTTTCGAACAGGACGCCGTCGCCGGGCGCGAACTCGAGGACGCGCCGGCCGCTGTTGTCGGCCATGATCAAGGAGCCGCCCGGCGTCGCGCGCCAGTAGACGATGCGCGACAGGCTCGGCGAGCCGGCGCAGTCGGGCCCCAGCGGCGCGGCGCGGAGTTCGTGGGTTTCGGGCGGCGTTTCCGTTTTGCAGGACGCGCCGCTCCGGAGGTCGATGAGGCGCACCGCGTCCGGCTCGACAGCTGAGGGCGCCGGCGCCACCGCGCCCGTGACGGTCGGGTCCACCACCACCACGACGTCGGCGGGCAGGCCGTCCCCCGAAACGGAAAGTTCGGGCTGCAGGTTGGCGGCGAGCGTCAGGCCGGCCAGGCCGACCCCAAGGGTGATCGCGGCGAACCGCATGACCGAACTCCTAACGACTCATGGTCCCCGCCCATTGATTAGGAACCGAAGGTTACCGGAAGCTTGACGCGCCCGCTTCGCCGGGCTTGCGGGCGATCACGGTTTCGCGCGGGGGCACGGGCGTTTCCGGCACCGGCGTCACCGGGCCGGCGCCGGCGAACCAGCCGGCCAGGTTGTCGATGAGCACCTGGCCCATGGCGCGGCGGGTCGCGCGCGAGGCGGAGGCGACGTGCGGCAGGAGCGTCGCGTTCGGCAGCGCCAGCAGCGCGGTTGGCACGTCCGGCTCGCGTGCGAACACGTCGAGCCCGGCCGCGGCGATCGTGCCCGCTTCCAGCGCCGCGATCAGCGCCGGCTCGTCCACAACCGTGCCGCGGCCGACGTTGATCAGCACCCCGTTTCGTCCGAGCGCCCCGAGCACGGCGGCGTTCACAACCTTCTCCGTCGACGCGCCGCCGGGCGCCGCGACGATCAGCGTGTCGACAGCCGCCGCCAGCGCGTGGAGCGTCGGGTGGTAGGGGTAGGCGACGTCGGAGCGAGGGGTCCGGTTGTGGTA
>CAXUCL010000172.1:0-5213 GCA_964249395.1 uncultured Rhizobiaceae bacterium | reverse complement strand
GGGCGGCCTCCCGGGGTTCGGGGCTCGCTCGGGGGGGGTGCGGGGGGGGGGAGGGCGGGTTGGCAGCCGGCGGCGGTCCGAAGCGGGGCCGCGACGGTTCCGGTTCAGTAGACGGGGAAGCATTGGCTGCGATCGCGGCCGCGGCCGTCGCAGTGGCGGCGGCGCCGAGCGCCGTGGCGCCGGTGGGGACCGTTTCCGCGGCTGCGGCGGAGGGCCGGAGCGGATTGCGATACGCCTCGTCGGTCCCTGTCGCCGAAGCGGTTTCGGTCGCGGCGACGGCGGACGTGTCGGACTGCGGCTCGTTGCCGGCGTCGGTGTCGAGCAGCGCGCCGGTGGCCTGCTGCACCTGCCGGTCGAACTCGTCGAACGCGAAGTCGATGTCGACGGTCTCGGCGGACAGGCTGTCCGACTCGATGCGGCCACCGGCTTCGGCGACCACCGGCGGCATCACCTCGGGACCTTCGTCGACCTTGTCGGGCAGGTTGGCGAGTTCTTCGTCCAGGCTGAAATCCGATTGAAGCGCGGCTTCAAGCTCGATCAGCGCGTCGTCGGACAGGAGCTCGGACGGTTTGGTCTTCGACATAACAGTCGCGCCTCACTACTCATCACGCCGGAGCCGGTCGAGGCCGACCCCTCATGCCGCCGATGCCGGACGGGCACCGTCGGGCGGTGCCGTTTTCCGCCGGCACGGGGCCCGAGCGACAAACGGCAGTTTCGCATCTTGATCGTAGGGAGCCCAGCCGCTGAAGGAAACCTTGAAAGCCTGCAATCCCTACAAGTTTAAAGATACGGTTAACAGCAATCGGGTGGAAACTGAAAATTTGCCGCGACCGCCGAGGTCCGGCACGCGAACCGTCGCACGGGCCCAGTCGCGATCGTTCACCCGTCCTACACCATTCGGGGCGAAGGTTGGTCGTCGACGGCGCGGTCGCCGGAACGATGGTTAATCGGTGGCCCGGTCGCCGAACCCATCCGGGACCACCCGAGGTCGACGAGTTTCAGCGCGGCGAGCGAGCATGAACCCGAAGCGACGCATCGACCAGCCGCCGTTCTTCCATGTCGACGCGCGCCCGTCTCGCGACCGGCCGATCGACCTCGTGCACCTGTCCCATCAGACCCTCGGCGACCGCGGGCTCGAACGTGAGGTCCTGGAACTCCTGCGCCGGCACCTCGAGCAGTTCGGAGCCCGGATCGGCCTGGCGACCGGAGCCGAGCGCCGCACCATGGCGCACGCGCTGAAGGGGGCCGCGCGCAGCGTCGGCGCGTTCGCGGTCGGCGATAGCGCCGAAGCGATCGAGACCGACCCGTGCGACGACGGCGCCTTGGCCGCGCTCCGCGTCGAAATGCTGCGCGCCGACGCGTTCATCGGATCGCTGCTGCGCTGATCCGCGACGGGCATCGGCGGGCGCGAAGCCGGATGGCGGTTGACAGGGTGGAGAGGCCGTCCTTAACGGAACCGACATGGCGGCCCCACGGCGCCGATCGCAGCGTTCGAAGGAGCGGATGACCAAGATCACATTCATCGCCAGCGGTGGCCAGCGCTACGACCTCGACGTCGCCAACGGCACGACGGCCATGGAGAACGCCGTTCGCGGCTCGGTGCCCGGCATCGAGGCGGAATGCGGCGGCGCCTGCGCCTGCGCGACCTGTCACGTCTACGTCGACCCGGACTGGACGGCGCTCGTCGGCGAGCCGGAGGCGATGGAAGAGGACATGCTCGACTTCGCGTGGGAGATGCAGCCCAACTCGCGCCTGTCGTGCCAGATCAAGATGCGGGACGAGCTGGACGGACTGGTCCTGCACGTCCCGGCCCGGCAGGCCTGAGACGACCTGCCGGCCGTCCGGGCGCGGGCGTCAGTTCGTGGCGAGCGACTCGGCGATGTTGCGCTTCAAGAGGCGCTGCAGACGCCGGTTGACGTCGCGGCCCTCGGTCCGGTCGAATTCGAGCTGTTCGCGCTCGTGCTCCCGCAGGTAGCGCGCCGTCACGGCGTTCACCGCCGCTTCCATCTCGCGGCAGCTCCGTCGCGGGCCGAGGTTCAACACGGCGCCTTCCATGCGCCGCACGTAGTTCCTGGCGATCTTCGCATGGTCGTTCTCGTGCCGGGCGATGTCCTGCGCGAGCGTTCGCCAGATGATCACCGTGGAGGCCGCGGCGGCCTTCGGCGCCTGCCAACGCGGCAGGATCTTCACCAGCTTCAACGAGAAGTTCGTGCGGTTCACCCGGCAGCCGGAGCGCGTCGGGGCGTAGGTGATGTTGCCGCCGAAGCTCACCTTCGTCGCGCCGGGATGGCGGGTGCCGGCGGTGCCGGCCGTCGGGCCCTTTCGCGACAGCTCGCGGTCGAGCTGCGCGAGCGTCGTGCCGCGCACGGTGAAATAGTTCGTTCGTTCGTCGATGCTGGCGGCGAGGGCCGGCGCCGCCGCGACGAAGGGCGCCGCGGCAAGGGATAGCATGACGAGGGTTTTCCGCAGCATCGTTCGTTTCCGGCCCGTCGGTGTGGCGAACCCTAGAGGAAAGCCGCCCCGGCACAAGGCCGCAGCGCGGTCACGCGTGCGGCATCGCAAGACAAGGAGTTCGCGGGTGCGATCCGGTTTGGAGAACCAGAGGATTTGGCGGGTCGCCCGGGGCCGACAGGTCGAGCTCGGCCGGCAAGCCGTGATCATGGGCATCCTGAACGTCACGCCGGACAGCTTCTCCGACGGCGGCCGCTACGAAACCGTCGACGCCGCCGTGCGCCGCGCGACGACGCTCGTGGCCGACGGCGCGACGATCGTCGACGTCGGTGGCGAATCGACGCGGCCGGGCGCCGAGCCGGTATCGGCGCTGGAGGAGCAGCGCCGCGTCCTGCCGGTGATCGAGGCGCTGGCCGCGTCCGGCACGATCCTGTCGATCGACACCTACCGCTCGGAGACGGCCGTAGCGGCGCTGGTCGCCGGCGCGCACATCGTCAACGACGTCTGGGGCGCGCAGCGCGATCAGACAATCGCGCGCGTCGCGGCCGAAACCGGCGCGGGCCTGTGCCTGATGCACAACGGCCGCGAGCGGGAAACGTTGGACGACCCGCTCGCGGATCAGATCGCCTTCCTGGGGAGGTCGCTGGGGATCGCTCGCGATGCCGGCGTCGGCGACGAGGCGATCGTGCTCGATCCCGGCTTCGGCTTCGGCAAGGACGCGGCAACCAACCTCGCGCTGATGCGGCGTTTCGCCGAGCTCGCCGGGCGGTTCGACCATCCTTTGCTCGTCGGCACCTCGCGCAAGCGCTTCCTGCGGGCCGCCGTGGGGGATGCCGGCAACGTCGACGTCGCCACGGCCGCGTCGAGCGTGCTCCTTCGCGAGCGCGGCGCGGCGATCTTTCGGGTCCACGACGTAGCGGCGACGCGCGACGCGCTGCGCGTCGCCGACGCGATGCTGGCGGTCGCTGCCGAATGACGAGCGCGCTCATCGGCCTCGGCGGCAACCTCGGCGATCCGTTGGCGGCGATGGCGGCGGCGCTGCGGCGGCTCGATGCAAGGCCGGACATGTCGGTCGTCGCGGTGTCGCGGCCCTACCGCACCCCCGCCTGGGGCAAGACGGACCAGCCGGACTTCGTGAACGCCGCGGCGCGGCTCGACACGCGGCTCGATCCGCGGGCGCTGCTCGCCGCGTGCTTGGAGACCGAGCGTGAATTAAAGCGGGTGCGCGGCGAGCGTTGGGGTCCGCGGACCATCGACCTCGACATCCTCGACCACGGCGGAACGGCCTACCACGACGAGGCGCTGACCCTGCCGCATCCGCGCATGGCCGAACGCGCCTTTGTGCTGGTTCCCTTGTGCGAGGTCGCGCCCGACCACCGGATCGCCGACATCCCGGTCGCCGAACGCCTGCAACACCTCGATCGCGCCGGCATCGTGCCCGTCACCGGACTGGCGCCCGACTGGTGGCACGGCGGCTAGCGTCGGCTCTCCAGCGCGGTCTGCTTCACCAGCGGTTCGCCGCGCTTCAGGCTGATGCCGATCACCGGCACGAGCTCGCTGCCGACCCGGACGGCGACCGTGATGTCGAGCGCGTCCTGGCCGGCGAGCTTGGCGATCATCGCGCCGCGCAGCTGCTTGCGGTTCAGGCCGAAGACCACCGTGTTGCCGTCGACGTTGCCGGACACGATGTCGAGACCCTTGCCGGCCGCTCCGTCGAGGAACGCGCCGCTGTAGCCGCCGTTCTTGCGCTCCACCGCGGCGTTCATCTTCTGCGAGAACAGACCCATGCGGCAGGAGCCGGCGAGCGCCATGCCCGGCGACTTGGCCGCCTGCGAACCGTCGAAGTTGCAGACGAACTTCGTGCCCTTGTATTTGCCGGCGACGATCTGGCCGGGGCCGGTCCACTGGCCGACGACGCGCTTGAAGAAGGCTTCGTCGCCGGCGGCGCTCGCCGGATGCGCCGCGCCAAAAACGCCGCCGAGCATGAGCAGGCTCGCGAGAAGCTTCTTCGACATGTTCGCACCTTCCGGTCGGGACGACGCCTCGTGACCGGATTCTTATCGCGGCGAATGGTTAAGCGATACTTTCAGTCGGCTTGCCGACGCTCGCCGCCGCGCGACTGCGGCTTTTCCGCATCGCCCTGCAGGCGCGCGAGATCGCCCAGGAAATCGCCGATCCGCGGCCGGCTCATCCGGATGAACGGCACCGGGCGGCAAAGGTCCATCGCGGCGATGCCGACGCGGGCGGTCAGAAGCCCGTTGACGACGCCTTCGCCGAACCGAGCCGACAGCCGCGCCGCGATGCCGTGCCCGACGACCTGGCCGACCAGGCTGTCGCCGATCGCGATCGTGCCCGTCACCGCCAGGTGGCCGACGACGCGCCGCGTCAGGCCCACCATCCCGATCGCGCCCGGCCGCGCGCCGTAGAGCTCGGACACGCGGCGGATGAGCTTGACGTTCTCGAACAGCACGTAGGCGATGTCGACGATCGCCTTCGGGCTGACCGCCGTGACCACCGAAACGCGCTTGGCCGACTGCATCACCAGGGCCCGCGCCAGGCGGTCGAGCGGCGTCATCAGCTCGCGCTCGGCGAGGACGATCATGTCGCGCCCGTCCACCACCTCGTCCTTGAGCGCGTCCAGCCGCGCCCGCCCTTCCGCTGTTTCCGGCCGCCGCGCCAGGAAGGCGACCAGCCCGTCGACGACGGTCGCGGCCTCCGTCGCCGAGTCGAGCTCGTAGGCTCTGGCCGCGGCGTCGCGTTCG
>CAXUCL010000171.1:0-5254 GCA_964249395.1 uncultured Rhizobiaceae bacterium | reverse complement strand
ATGCCGAGCCCGACGCGCCGGGCCGCGCCGGGCTCGGCATCGCCGCCCACCCGCTCTTCGCCGACGGCTTGGTGCGCTACGCCGGCCAGCCGCTTGCGGCGGTGGCGGCGGAGACGCTGGAGCTGGCGCAACTGGCGCTGGAGGCGATCGACGTCGTCATCGAGCCGTCGCCCGCCGTCCTGTCGATGAGCGAAGCGCTGGGCGAGGGCGCCCCGCTCGTCCATCCCGACTGGCACGCCTACGAGGTGCTGCTGGAGGGCGGCGCGCACGGCGGCAACGTCGCTTGGGAGGCGACCGTGGTGCGCGGCGACGTCGACGCCGCCTTCGCGCGCCCCGACGTGACGGTGGTGGAGAGCGCCTTCCGGGTCGGCCGGCAGAACCACGTGTCGTTCGAGCCGCGCGCCGTCGTGGCGAGCTTCGAGGACGGACGCTTCCACATCGAAACGTCGACGCAGGTGCCTTGGACCGTGCGCAACGTCACGGCGCGCCTCCTCGGCGTGCCGCCGTCGAGCGTGCGCGTCACGGTGCCACCGGTCGGCGGCGGCTTCGGCCTGAAGTTCGACTGCGCGCTGGAGCCCTTCGCCGCGCTCCTCGCGAAGAAGAGCGGCCGGCCGGTGCGGCTGGTGAACTCGCGCCGGGAGGAGATGCTGTTCTGCCTGTTCCGCGAGAACGCGGAAGTCCGCATCCGCTCGGCGGTCGACCGGGACGGCGCGATCGCCGGCCGCGAGGCCGTGGTGCTGATGGACTGCGGCGCCTATGGCGGCGAGCAGATCTTCCTCACCACCATGACGGCGCACACGCTCGGCGGCAACTACCGGCTGGGCGCCGTCCGGCTCGCGACGCGCGCCGTCTACACCAACACCCCACCGAACGGCGCCTTCCGCGCCTGCAACGGCGTCTACAACACCTTCGCGCTGGAGCGGCACACGGACGAGATCTGCGCGGCGATCGGGATGGACCCTCTGGAGTTCCGCCACCGCAACGTCGTCGGCGACGGCGACCTCGGCGCCACGGGGCAGCGCTTCGAGGGCGAGGTGCTGCGGCCGATGCTGGCGAAGATGGCGGCGCTGAAGATCGCCTTCCGCCAGCCGCCCGACGACGGCCGCCTCCGCGGCAGCGCGACCACGGTCGGCACCTGGTTCGTGTTCACCGGACCCTCGGCGGCGAGCGTCAACATGAACGCCGACGGCAGCGCGACGCTCGTCACCTCCGGCGTCGAGATCGGCTCGGGCTCCACCATGCAGGCCCTGCCGCAGATCGTCGCCGGAACGCTCGGGATCCGGCCCGAGGACGTGGTGGTGCGAGCCGCGGACACGGACGCCGCCGGCTACGACGGCGGGGGCGGCGGCGGGCGCACCACGGTCTCGCTGGGCGCGGCGAGCCTCATGGCTGCGACCGAGGTGCGCACCAAGCTCCTGCGCGTCGCCGGCGACATGCTGGAAGCGTCGCCCGAGGACTTGGTGATGGAGCGCGGACGGATCGAGATCGCCGGCGCGACCGGCTCGGGCTTCACCGTCGCGCAGGTGGCGGCGCGCGCGCAGGCGCTCACCGGCCCCGTCGCCGGCACCGGCGCGTTCGCGGCGCGAAACGTGCCGGCCATGCCCGGCTGCGCGAGCGGCCACTTCATCGACGCGCTCGACATCCCGGTCTTCGCCGTCCACGACTGCGACGTCGCGGTGGACCCCGAGACCGGCCATGTCGAGGTCCTCGCCTACCGCGTCGTGCAGGACGTCGGGCTGGCGCTGAACGAACGGGCGATTTGCGGCCAGGTGCAGGGCGGCGTCGTGCAGGGGCTGGGCTACGCGCTGCACGAGGAGGCCGACGTCGGCCCCGACGGGCTCGTGCGCCAGGGCGGCTTCGAGACCTACCGCGTGCCGCTCGCGGGCGACGTCGTGCCGGTGGAGATCGTGCTGCACGAGGGCGCGCCGTCAACCGGGCCGCTCGGCACGAAAGGCGCCGGCGAGGTGCCGATCCTCAACGTCGGGGCGACGGTCGCCTGCGCGGTCGCCAACGCCACGGGCGCCCGCGTGCAGGAACTGCCGCTGACGCCGCCGCGGGTGCTCGGCCTCCTGCTCGGCCGCGAGCCGGAGCTCGCGTTCGCGCACATCGCCGACACCTGGGAGGAGAACCTTTTGGAGCCGCACGGATCGCGACGATGAGGGACGGCCAGGCGTCAGCCGAACCCGCAGGCGGCGCGCAGCACCCGCCGCGCCTCCGCGCGGGGAACCGCCGCGCAGCGCTCGATCGAGGCCTTCGCCCGCGCGTGGTTGCGCAGGATATACGGGGCGTTCTCTGGGTAGAGGGCGGCACGCCATTCGGTGATGGCAATCGTCATCGCCTGGCGCACCGCGATGAGGTCGAACAGCGCGTCGACCTCGGCCGTTGGCAGCGGATAAACCGCGTGATAGGCCGATACGAGTGCCGAGACGTTGCGGAGCGGGTGGCCGTCCGGCGCGATCTGGTAGGCGCAGGCGACGGCGAGGTCGTAGATCGCCGGCGTCGATACGAGGTCGCCAAAATCGAGGATGCCCGTCAGCCGGTCGGTGTCGTCCGGGTCCACCAGGAGGTTGAACGGGTTGAAGTCGTTGTGGACGACCTGGCGGCGGAAACCCGCTTCGCTCGGACCGATCTCGTCGCGGAACCTTGCGAAGATCGTGTCGACGCGGGCGCGCAGCGTCGGATCGCAAACGTGCGCGGTGAGAGGCGCGAGCTTCGGGGACTGCCGGATGTCCCAGACGATCTCGTGATCGGCGGCCGGATGGCTGAAGTCGGCGAGCGCCCGCGCCAGGCGCCCGAGCGCGGCGCCGACCGCGCGCATCTGCGTCGTCGTCGCGGGCGTGCCGCACAGGATCGTGCCGGGCAGGAAGGTGAGGAGCCGCGCCACGTGCCGTTCGCCGTCCCGCTCCACGACGAACTCCGCCTCGCCGCGCGTGGTCGGAACGACCCGCGACGCCGGCACGTCCGGATCCTTCGCGGCGACGTGCTGCAGGGCGCGGGTCTGCAACTCGGTGATCGCCGGGTCCTCGGCCGCGTTGGCGATCTTCAAGACGAAGCTCTCCCCGCCGGCCGCCTCGACGCGGACGGTGAGGTCGCGCTCGCTCGTCAGCGGCCGCGTCGCGGCTTGGAGGCCGTAGCGCTCGAGAAGGAGCGCTTCGAGCTCGGCCGGCGCGAAGCGCGGCGCGCTCGTGGTGAAGGCGGTGCGTGCCGCGCTGGATCGAACGCCCGGTCCCGCATGCCCGTTCATCGGCGAAGCCTCCGTTGCGCGCGGCGGATCGAAAGGAGAAACGACTCGTGACCTTCCGTGCGCGATCCGATCGCTCGCTCGGTGCCGAGGCGGCGGGCACCGCCGCCGACCGGTCCATGCCGAACGCCTTCGTCGCGGGCCGCGGCGACGTTCCGGCGCGCGAGGCCGCGCTGATCGAGCGCCGCGCGCTGGTGCTCGGGCCGGCCTACCGGCTGATGTACGAGTCGCCGCTGCACTTCGTGCGCGGCGAGGGGGTCTGGCTCTACGACGAGAGCGGACGCCGCTTCCTCGACGCCTACAACAACGTCGCCTCGATCGGCCATTGCCATCCGGCCGTGGTGGAGACAATCCGGGCGCAGGTCGGCCTGCTCGCCACCAACACGCGCTACCTCCACACGCTGATCCTCGACTACGCCGAGCGGCTGACCGCGACCTTTCCGGCCGAGCTGTCGCAGGTCATGTTCACCTGCACGGGCAGCGAGGCGAACGACCTGGCGCTGCGCATCGCCAAGGCCCATACCGGCGGCGCCGGCGTCATCGTCACCGAGAACGCCTATCACGGCGTCACCGAAGCGATCGCCGCCTTCTCGCCGTCGCTCGGGCTTTCTGTCGACCTGGGACCGAACGTGCGGACCGTTCCGGCCCCGGAGCGCTACCACGCGAACGGTGCCGACGTCGGCGACGCCTTCCGCCGCCACGTCGAGGCGGCGATCGTCGACCTGCGGCGGCACGGCGTCCGGCCGGCGGCGCTGATCGTCGACACCCTGTTCACCAGCGACGGCGTCCTGCCGGACCCGGCGGGCTTCCTGCGCGGCGCGGCGGAGGCGGTGCGCGCCGCCGGCGGGCTGTTCGTCGCCGACGAGGTGCAGCCCGGCTTCGGGCGCACCGGCGAGGCGATGTGGGGCTTCGCCCGTCATGGGGTCGTTCCGGACATCGCGACGCTTGGCAAGCCGATGGGCAACGGCCACCCGGTGGCCGGCGTCGTGATGCGGCCGGAGGTGGTGGAGCGCTTCGGCCGAAGCTCGCGCTACTTCAACACGTTCGGCGGCAACGCCGTGTCCTGCGCGGCGGCGATGGCGGTGCTGGACGCGATCGAGCGCGAAGGGTTGCAGGCGAACGCTCGTGAAACGGGACGGTATCTCCTGGACGGCGTGCGGCGGCTTGCCGAGCGTTTCCCCGCGCTCGGAGACGTGCGCGGGGCGGGGCTGTTCATCGGCGCGGAGCTGGTCGCCGACCGCGCCAGTCGCGCGCCGGACCGGGATCTCGCGTCCCGCCTCGTCAACGCCATGCGCGACCGCGGCGTCCTGATCAGCATCACCGGCCGGAACCAGAACGTCCTGAAGATCCGGCCGCCGCTCGTGTTCACCCGCGACAACGCCGACCTCTTCGTCGCCGTCATGACGGAGGCGCTGGAGGCCGTGTCGCGCTGATCGCGCCGCAGGATCGCGGCCGTCGGCCTCGCCCGAGCCCATGCGGTCAGCCGCCGAGGGCGTCGGCGAGCCTGGACAGCCTCGTCTTTTCCTGGCGCCGCGCCCGCAGCGCCTCGTCCATGGTCACGGCCTCGAAGCGCACCTGCTGGTGCGGCTGGAGCTGGCCGACGAGGTCCATGTCGGCGGAGATCACGGTGCCGATCATGAAGTAGCCGCCGCCCGACACCGCGTCGCGGTGGAGCACGATCGGCTCGGTGCCGCCGGGCACCTGGATCGAGCCGTAGGGATAGCAGCTGTCGACGATGTTGGACGGGTCGGAACCCGCGCCGAAGGGCTGCTCGCGGGGCTCGAAGTCGAGCGGCCGGCCGCCGCGGAAGCGGTAGCCGATGCGGTCGGCTTCCGGCGCGACCCTCCACGCGTCCTCGAAGAAGCGTCCCTGCGCGCCTGCCGTGATCCGGTGCCAGTAGAGGCCCGGCAGGACGCGAAGCCGGACGCCCGTCGCGTCCGGAGAGCGCCGAAGGCCGGCGGCGACGCGCGCGCCTGCGCGGCCTGGCGCTCCGGCGTCGGCGCCGGCATTCGG
>CAXUCL010000170.1:0-5263 GCA_964249395.1 uncultured Rhizobiaceae bacterium | reverse complement strand
GTGCTTATCAGGTCGCTTCGAGGAGGACGAGGGACGCATGATCGCCGACGGATCCCCGATGGGGGTCGCCCTGGCCGAAGCGCGCGCCGCCGCGAAGCGCGGCGAGGTGCCGGTGGGTGCGGCGGTGGTGCTGGACGGCGCGGTCGTCGCCAGCGCCGGCAACCGGACGCGCGAGCTTCGCGACCCGACCGCGCACGCCGAGATGCTGGCGATCCGCGAAAGCTGCCGGCGGCTCGGCCGGGAGCGGCTGACGGGGGCCGACCTTTACGTCACGCTGGAGCCCTGCGCGATGTGCGCCGGCGCGATCGGCTTCGCACGGCTGCGCCGGCTCTACTACGGGGCGGGCGACCCGAAGGGCGGCGGCGTCGAGCACGGGGCCCGCGTGTTCGCGCGACACACCTGCCACCACGCGCCGGAGGTGTATTCCGGCATCGGGGAAACGGAGGCCGCGGCGCTCCTGCGCGCCTTCTTCGCCGAACGGCGCGATTGATGCCGGCGAACGCTCGTGGCCGCCGGCCGGCCCTTGCCGGATCGGAAGGACCCAGATCAGAAGGGGTTGAGGCCCTTCAGCTTGGTCAGCAGGCTCTCGTCGTCGCCCTTCAGGCGCTTTGCCTTAGTTTCCTCGTCCTCGCCGGGGTCGCCCACGGGCGCCGTGGCGGCGGGCTGCCGGTAGGCCACCGGCGGCTCGGACAGGTATTTGCGGGTCGACGGGCTGCCCTGCTTGGTTTCGGCGAGACGTTGCCGGAACGCCTCGCGGCCGGAGTCGAGCTCGGCCGGCGAAAGGACGCCGCGGACCGCGTTCTGGCGCGCGCCGTTCCAGGTGTTGCGGGCGCGCTCGTCGTCGCTGACGCCCTCCTTCTCGGCGGTGAGCACGCCGGGCGTCAGCACGGTGCTCTCGCCCTGGGCGTCGGCGGCGGCGCGGATGCGGGCGCGGCGCGCTTCCGGCGATTCCGGCCAGTCGGCGCCGGGCGCGGCGGCGACGGACTCCTGCGGCGCCGGCAACACGGAACGGTCGGCCGGCCGCACCAGCTCGGCGCGCGGCGAATAGTCGATCCGCTCCCGGTCGGCCGGGCCGAGGGCCAGCATGCCGTCGATGTCGCTGAACAGCTGCGCACCGGCCGACTTGCCGGTGCCGTAGGTCGGCCCCATGCAGCCCGACAGCGTCGAGGCGGCCAGAACCAGTCCCAGCGCCGAAGCGGCGCGCGTCGTCCGAAGCATCATGCCCTCGCGGCCCCCTTGCCGATCTCGCGTTTCCGGTGCGGCGCCGCGTCCCCTGCGAACCACACCTACCCGGCGATCCCATCGGATTCCGGCGATTTGCGGGCGTTTCCTTACGCGAAGCCCGCGAGCCGCGCAAGAAAGCCGGAAGGTGTTGCACAAGCGTCACGTCCGCTTCGCGAGATGTCAACCATCGGCACGGCGTCAGGCGGGGCCGAGCCGCCCGTCCGCTCGCAACGCGCGCAAGACCGCGGCGTCGCGGGCCGAAACGTCCGGGAAGTCCGGGTCCGAGCCGACGTCGTCGGTGATCCGCCAGGCGCGGGCGCATTTGCGGCCCGCCGCGCGCAGCGGCACCACGGCGACGCCGGGCGTGTCGGGCAGGCGGAACGCGCCCGCCGGCGCCGGCTCGCCCGATACCCGCAAGCCGCTGGTGATGGCGATCTCGGCGAAGTCGACGCTCGCAGCCAGCGCCCGGAGCTCCGGGTCCTCGATGTGGAGCACCGGCGCCGCTTCCAGCGAGGAGCCGATGCGTTTCTGCCGCCGCTCCTCTTCCAGCGCGCCGGTGACGACGCGGCGCACGCGGCGAAGCTTCGCCCAGCGCGCCGCCAAGGCGTCGTCGCGCCAAGCGGGGTCGGGCGCGCGCATCAGCTCCAGATGCACCGAGGCGCGGTCGGGATAGCGCGCCAGCCACGCCTCTTCCGCCGTGAACGGCAGCATCGGCGCCAGCCACAGGACGAGGTGGTCGAATAGCTCGCGCACCACCTGCAGGCTGGCCAAGCGGCGCTTCGAGGACGGCGCGTCGCAGTAGAGCGCGTCCTTGCGGACGTCGAAGTAGAAGGCCGAAAGCTCGACCACCATGAAGTCGAGGAGCGCGCGGGCGATGCGCTTGAAGTCGAAGGCGTCGTAGCTGCGCTCCACCAATGGGCCGAGTTCGGCGAGGCGATGCAGCATCAACCGCTCCAGTTCCGGCATCTCGGCCGCGGGCATTGTCTCGCCGGTGTCGTGCGCCAGCGTGCCGAGCATCCAGCGCAGCGTGTTGCGCAGCTTGCGGTAGGAGTCGATGTTGGTCTGAAGGATGGTCTTGCCGAGCCGCAGGTCCTCGCCGTAGTCCGACGACACCACCCACAGGCGCAGGATGTCGGCGCCGGACTGGTCGATCACCTCCTGCGGCGTCACGACGTTCTTCAAGGACTTCGACATCTTGCGCCCGTCCTCGTCCATGACGAAGCCGTGCGTCAGCACCGCGTCGTAGGGCGCGCGGCCGCGCGTGCCGCAGGATTCGAGCAGCGAGGAATGGAACCAGCCGCGGTGCTGGTCGGAGCCCTCCAGGTAGAGGTCGGCCGGCCATTTGAGGTCGGGGCGCTTCTCCAGGCAGAAGGCGTGGGTCGAGCCGGAATCGAACCACACGTCGAGGATGTCCTTGACCATGGTCCAACGGGCGTGATCGTGCCCGTTGCCCAGAAACCGCTCCTTGGCGCCGTCCGCGAACCAGGCGTCCGCCCCCTCGAGCGCGAAGGCGGCGAGGATGCGCGCGTTCACCGCCTCGTCCTTGAGGATGGTGCCGTCGGCGTCAACGAACACGGCGATCGGCACGCCCCAGGCGCGCTGGCGCGACAGCACCCAATCGGGCCGCGTTTCGATCATGCCGGCGATGCGGTTGCGGCCCGTATCGGGCACGAAGCGGGTGTCGGCGATGGCGTGGAGCGCCCGGGATCGAAGGGTGTCGGCGTTTGTTTCGCTCGCGCGGCTCCGCTCCGCGGGGACGGCCTGTTCGGCCGGCGCCCGGTCGGGCTTGCCGCCTGCGGCGGTCCCGGCGCCGCCGAGGTCCTTGTCCATGTGGACGAACCATTGCGGCGTGTTGCGGAAGATCACCGGCTTCTTGGAGCGCCAGGAATGCGGGTACTGGTGCTTCAGCCGGCCGCGCGCGAGGAGGTTGCCTGACGCGACCAGCGCCTCGATCACCCGTTTGTTCGCGTCGCCTCGCTTGCCCTTGTCGTCGATGACGCGCGCCGCGCCGCCCGCCGCGTCCGGCCCGAAGCCCGGCGCGTCTTTGGTGTAGTAGCCGTCGTCGTCCACGGGGAACGGGATCGCCGGGTCGACGCCGCGCGCTTCGAGTTCCCGCCGGTTGGCGGTCCAGACATCGAAGTCCTCGCGGCCGTGCGAGGGCGCGGTGTGGACGAAACCGGTGCCCGCCTCGTCGGTGACGTGCTCGCCGGGCAGGAGGAGGACGGGGAAGGCGTATTTTTCTTCAACGTCCCGCGAGCGCTGCGCGCTCGCCCCCTCACCCGGCTGCTGCGCAGCCACCCTCTCCCCGTGGGGGCGAGGAATAGCGCCTTCTTCGGCGACACCCGCGCCGCTATTCTTCTCCCCGGCGGGGAGAAGGTGGTCCGCAGGACCGGATGAGGGGGACCAGCCGCGCAGCGGGTGGTCGACGACGAGATTTGCCAACTCGCGCATTTCCAAGCCGCGAAGTCGCTGGAAGCCGCCTTCCGGGACGCGCGCTTTCGAGAAGACATCGACTGCCAGCGCATCGGCCAAGATCAGGCGCTCGCCTTGTCTAGCCCAGCGCGGCTCGGCGTCGTCCGGCGCCGTCACCTCGTAGAGACCGTAGGAAACGCGATCCGAATAGGCGATCGCCCGGTTGCCCGGAATGGTCCAGGGCGTCGTCGTCCAGATGACGATGGTCGCAGCGTTCAACCCGTCCGGGTCGTCGCCGCCCTTGCCGACGGCACCGCCCGCCGACCGAACCGGAAACTTCACCCACACCGTGTCCGACTCGTAGTCCTCGTACTCCACCTCGGCCTCGGCCAGTGCGGTCTTCTCCACCACCGACCACATCACCGGCTTCGAGCCGCGGTAGAGCTGGCCGGACAGGGCGAACTTCATCAGCTCGCCGGCGATCGCGCTCTCGGCGTCAAAGGCCATGGTGAGGTACGGGTTGGCGAAGTCGCCTTCGACGCCGAGCCGGCGGAACTCGGCCGACTGGACGCCGACCCAGTGCTCGGCGTAGGCGCGGCACTCGCGGCGGAAGGCCACCATCGCCGCCGGATCGGAGAGGTCCGGCTTCGCGCGGCCCTTCGCGCGATAGTTCTCCTCCTCGATGCGCCACTCGATCGGCAAACCGTGGCAGTCCCAGCCGGGCACGTAGTTGGCGTCGTAGCCGCGCATCTGGAACGAGCGGTTGATGACGTCTTTGAGCACCTTGTTCAGCGCGTGGCCGATGTGCAGGTGGCCGTTGGCGTAGGGCGGCCCGTCGTGCAGGACATAGCGCGGCCGGCCGCGCGAGGCTTCGCGCAGCCGGTCGTAGAGCTGCATCTCGTCCCAGCGCTTGAGCCATTCCGGCTCGCGCTGCGGCAGCCCGGCGCGCATCGGAAACTCGGTGCGCGGCAGGTAGAGCGTCTGCGAATAGTCGACGCCTTCGGTCTTTTCCGGCTTGTCTGTCATGAAACTCGAACCTGCCGGCCGCGGAGCGACGCTCGACGCGGGCCGGGATCAAATGGGATGGGGGCGTTCGGGTCGTCCCGGTCGGATGAGCGGCGCGGAACCGCTCAAACGGCCGGGCGGATAATTCGGAACGGGAACGGTATGCGCGGTGTCGCCATGCACGAGGGCTCTAGCAAGTCGTGACCGGCAAGGAAAGCATCGGGGCCGACCCAAGCGCGTCGCGCCGTCTCGACACGCCGCAAGCCGTCGCCGAGCGCCTGGCCCTCGTCGACACCCCGCCCGTCACGGCGCTGAACGCCTTGGCGCGCGAGATCGCGGCCGCCCACGGCGACGCGCCGTTCTTCGACCCGTTCGGCGCGGGCGAAGCCGCGCGGCTGCTCCTGCTCCTGGAAACGCCCGGCACGCGGGTCGGCCCGGCGCGCTTCGTGTCGGCCGACAACGCGACGGGCACCGGGCGGAACCTGCGCCGGTTCTTCACTGACGCCGGCATCGCGCCTGCGGACGTCGCGATCTGGAACGCGGTGCCGTTCGTCATCCACGCGCCGGGCGCCCGCAACCGCGCGCCGACGCGGGCTGAAGCGCAGGCCGGCCGGCGCGTGGA
>CAXUCL010000169.1:0-5280 GCA_964249395.1 uncultured Rhizobiaceae bacterium | reverse complement strand
CTGCAGGGGTTCTCGCGGCTGCGCCACGTCGAATGGCCGGCGTTGCGCGCGCCGCCGAACCCGAAGCGCGGGTCCGCTGACCGTTTTGACCGTCACGCACCATCCGGACGACGCGCGGCTTCGCGCCGACCGCACCGCCTTCGTGGCGAACGGGCGCGTCCTCGCGGTCGGCCCGACCGTGGCGGTTCTCGACGAGGCGTCGGGGCCGGTGGCCGATTATCTCGGCGCCGGCTAACGCAAATTCGACGGAATTGCCCGGCATGGCGGCGTCCGGCGGCGGGGTGCCGCCGATCAAGGATCGAGGCGCGCGAAATCCGTGCCTGAGTGTGGCGGGCTTGCTCTTTCGCGGGCGCGTCGCGTCGCGCTAGGGAAGACGATCGTGGCGGTGGCGGCGACGTCGTCCGGCTAGGACGGCGCCCGGCGGCGCGTCGAAACACGGGACGAACGCTTCGAGCATGCTCGCGACGCCAACCCTGCCGACGGGCGCTTCTCGCCACGGGACGCGCGGCGCCTCCGCGAGCCTGCGGGTGCTCGGGGCGGCGCTCCTGGCGCTGGCCTTGAGCGCCTGCAACTCGATCGAGTCCGGCCTCGAGGACGCCGCGAAGTCCGAGGCCGCGAACCTGCAAACGGGCTACCTGCCGGGTCCGGCCCGCGAGCCCGTCACCTTCGAGTCGGCGCAGAAGGGCGACCCGCAATCGGCGATCGGCCAGTCGCAGCACCCGAAGATCCTGGCGGCCTACGGCGGCGCCTACAACGACCCGAAGCTGGAGCAAACGCTCGCAACCGTGGTCGGGCGCCTGGCGGCGGTGACCGACGACCCGATGCGCGCCTACCGCATCACCGTTCTCAACTCGCCGAACGTCAACGCCTTCGCCCTGCCCGGCGGCTATCTCTACGTCACGCGCGGGCTGCTCGCGCTCGCCAACGACTCGGCCGAGGTCGCGGCCGTGCTGGCGCACGAGATGGGCCACGTCACCGCCAATCACGGCATCGAGCGGCAACGGCGCGAGCAGGCGGCCGAGCTCGCCGGCCGCGTCGTCTCGCAGGTACTCGAAAGCGACCCGGCGGGTCGGGCGGCGCTGGCCCGCGGCCGCCTGAACCTCGCCTCGTTCTCGCGCAACCAGGAGCTCCAGGCCGACGCGCTCGGCATCCGGCAGGTCGGCCGCGCCGGCTTCGACCCGTTCGCCGCGGCGCGCTTCCTGCGGGCGATGGACGCCTATTCCAGCTTCCGCAACGCCTTCCAGGCCGAGAACCCGAACCTCGACTTCCTCGCCTCGCACCCGGGCGCCCCCCAGCGCATCCAACTGGCCGAGAACCATGCGAGGCAGTTCGGCGCGCCCGGCACCGGCACCACCGACCGCGACCGATATCTGACCGGCATCGAAGGCATGCTGTTCGGCGATTCGGCTGTGGAAGGCTACGTGCGCGGTCACGACTTCTTCCATCCGGGGCTCGGCATCACCTTCCGCGTGCCGGAGGGCTTCGTGATCGACAACACCGCCGAGGCCGTGCTGGCGACCGGGCCGGACGACACGGCGGTGCGCTTCGATGGCGTCGCGCTGCCGCAAACCACGACGCTCGACAGCTACATCCGCTCCGGCTGGATCGGCGGTCTCGACCCGGCCAGCATCCGCCCGACCCGGATCGGCGACCTGGAAGCCGTGTCGGCCCGCGCGGCGGGCGGCGAATACGTGTTCGACGTGACGGTGGTGCGCATCGGCGGCGAGGTCTACCGCTTCCTGACTGCGATGCCGTCCTCGTCCGGCGCGGACGTCCAGCGCACGGCGGGCGGCATCGCCGGCTCGTTTAGGCTGCTTTCAGCGGACGAGAAGGCGTCTCTGAAGCCCCTGCGCATCCGGATCGTCACGGCCAGGAGCGGCGACACGGTGGCGACGCTGTCGCGTCGCATGGTCGGCATGGACCGCCGCGAGGACATGTTCCGCCTCCTGAACGAACTCGGCGGCGGCGAAGGCGTCGCGAACGGCGCACGCTACAAGATCGTCGCCGAATAGGTAGAACGGTAGAGTCTGGACGTCGTCCCGGCTCGCTCGTCGATACCCTAGGTCCAAGACATCCCATGTTGAGAAGCGAAAGGGCCGCCAACTACGGCGACCCTTTCGGGTGCTGGACCTTCAACGAGCCGGTTCGCCCTATCGGCAATACCGGCGCCGATGACAGCTCAGCTCACGAAGGCCGCGCGGTCCGGCACGGTCGACAGGAGCGCGGTGCGCAACTTTTCCAGCGCGCGGGTCTCGATCTGCCGAACGCGCTCCTTGGAAATGCCGAGCTTGGTGCCGAGCGCTTCCAGCGTCTCGCCCTCGTCCTGCAAGCGGCGCTCCCGGATGATCTTGAGCTCACGGTCGCTCAGCACGTCGAGCGCCGAATTCAGCCAGGTCACGCGGCGCTCGTCGTCGATGGAGGACGACACCATCTCGTCCGGCAGCGGATCGTTGGCGACGAGGAAGTCCTGCCGGTCGGCGCTGCCCGAATCGTCCTCGAGCAACGGCGCGTTCAGCGAAGAGTCCGGGCCCGACAGGCGCGAGTCCATCAGCGCGACGTCGCCTTCCGACACCTTCAACGCCGTTGCGATCTCGCGGTACATCGCGGTGGACGACAGCCCCTCGGAACCTTGGCTGAGACGGGCGCGCAGCCGGCGCAGGTTGAAGAACAGCGCCTTCTGGGCGGACGACGTGCCGCCGCGCACGATCGACCAGTTGCGCAGGATGTAGTCTTGGATCGACGCCCGGATCCACCAGGTCGCGTAGGTGGAGAAACGGACCTCGCGTTCCGGCTCGAAGCGGGCAGCGGCCTCGAGCAGCCCGACGTGACCCTCCTGGATGAGGTCGTTCATCGGCAGGCCGAAATGGCGGAACTTCGACGCCATGGAGATAACGAGGCGCATGTGCGCCGAGGTGATCTTGTGAAGGGCGGCCTGATCCTGGCTTTCCTTCCATTTCACGGCGAGCTGGTATTCCTCCTCGCGCTCGAGGTACGGCGCCGCCATCGCTGCCCGGATCATCGTGCGCCGTGCGGATTGGGATGTCATCGCTCACCTCGTTGCTTTGCGACGGCCTTGCGGCCAGCCCGCGCAAAACCGATACGGCCCCACGCCTCGGTTCGCACGCAACGCGGCCACCGTTCCAAACGTTCCCGAAAGGTGAGTCTTTGTGCCGGCCGCACCGCGGTTTGCCAGGGTCGTCCCCGAGGCTGCGGCGTCGCCCGCCGCCACAAGGACTCGGCAGGAGCGCGGCCGGCGGGACGCCACGCGCTCCCTGAACCGGCGGCGCTTGGGGCGGTCGCGGCTACTGAAAAAGGGAATGGCCGCACCCTGCGGCGCGGCCCTTCGCATCCTCGTGAAACGGTTCGGCCACGTCAGGCGGCCTGGACTTCCTCGACCGCGTCTTCCGCCTCGATCGCCTCTTCCTCGACCTTGCCGCGGCGCGGGTTCTTGTTGAGGTTGAGCTCGATCAGTTGCACGGCCTCGGTGTCGGACACCTGCTGCACGGCGGCGAGCTCGCGTGCCATCCGGCTCAGCGCCGCCTCGTAGAGCTGCCGCTCGGAATAGGACTGCTCGGGCTGCGACTCGGCGCGGTAGAGGTCGCGCACCACCTCGGCGATCTGGATCAGGTCGCCGGAGTTGATCTTCGCGTCGTATTCCTGCGCGCGGCGGCTCCACATCGTCTTCTTGACGCGGGCGCGGCCCTGCACGACCTTCAGCGCGCGCTCCACGAAATCGGTCTCCGACAGCTTGCGCATGCCGACGCTTTCGGCTTTGGCCACCGGCACCTTCAAGCGCATCTTGTCCTTCTCGAAGTCGATCACGAAGAGCTCGAGCTTCATGCCGGCGACGACCTGCTCCTCGATGGCGACGATCTGCCCGACGCCGTGCGCCGGATAGACGATGGATTCGCCGGTCTTGAAGGCGGGACGCGTGGACGGCTTCTTCTGGATGGAGGTCATGCGCTTGCCTAGACTCCCTGTTGTGCCCGGCCGTGACAGCCGCTAGACACCCGTGACGGTGCTTTGCACCGTCGATTGCGACGCGCCCCGCTCGCCTGAGCGGAGGAACAGCGGCCTCGTTCGAAGCGGCAAGCCTTCAAACGGCGTCTTGTCCGCGTGCCGGGACGGCAAGCGGGATCGCCGCGACAGGCTCAGCATCCTTTCGGAGACTTGGAAGCGGAAAACATCCGGTGGATCGGCTTTCCGCTCGACTGTTGCAGGAATAATACCCTGTTGCGCGACAAAACTCAAGGTTTTACCGCGCCGCGGCAGCTCGAGCCGCCGCTCTCAGACTTTCCGAGGCGCTCTCGGCGTCGCGAAACGCGCGCGGCACAGGGAAGCCGGACGAAACGTTACCATCGCGTCAACGCGGACCGCCCGAGCGGACGGCGCCTCGAACGGCTCCCGGCGTCGCGCTCAGCCGTCGCCCTGCCCGGGAGCGGCGGAAAAATACTTCTCGAACTTGTTCGGCTCGCCGTCGAAGGTCGCGGCGTCGGCCGGCGGCTCGCGCTTGATCGTGATGTTCGGCCACTGCACGGCAAGGTCGGCGTTGACCTTCAGCCACCGGTCGAGGTTCGGCTCGGTGTCGGGCTTGATGGCCTCGGCCGGGCATTCCGGTTCGCACACGCCGCAATCGATGCACTCGTCGGGATGGATGACGAGCATGTTGTCGCCCTCGTAGAAGCAGTCCACCGGACAGACTTCGACGCAGTCCATGTACTTGCACTTGATGCAGTTGTCGGTGACGACGTAGGTCATTGCGGTCCTCGGCGATCCGTGCCGCCCGCCGCGAGAAGCGCGGCGGCGTTCGACGGGTCCCCCGGCAGCGTCCGGCGGCGCGCGAGGGCGCGAGGGTGCCGGCCGGGCTCGGGGACGAGCCGGACGTAGCGGCTGCCGCCGGCCCTCGCAAGGGTCGAGACGTTCGCTCTTCGTGCGGCAAAGGGAATCTCGTTCTACGGCTTTCCCGCCGCCTCGTCGCCCGGGCGTTTCTAGCCTTCGCCGGCGGCATCCGTCGCCGGTTCGCCTCGCGCCGCGGCGAACGGATCGGGCGGCGCCGATGGCGCGAGGTCCTCGTAGAGCCCCCTCGCCTCGCTCGCCGGGCCGCGCCGCGCGCCGGGGTCCAGGCCCGTCAGGCCGCGGCCGGCGCGCGGCCGGGGGGCGGATCGAGGCCCTCGACAACGAGGTAGACGCCACACCCCAGACGGGGATGTTCCTGGGGTGGCGCAGGCTGGTCGAGCGCTCGACCCGCTGGCTGCTGCGCAACCGCCGCCCGCCGCTGGA
>CAXUCL010000168.1:0-5347 GCA_964249395.1 uncultured Rhizobiaceae bacterium | reverse complement strand
CAGGTGCCGCCGTTGACGCGGTACTGGTGGCTGCTCGCCCCGGGCGCGGCGCGCGACCCGTCGCGAGCCACGGGCGTTCGCGGCGCGTCCGGCAAGGGGCCGAAGGTCGCATCGCCGTCGTCCCGCCCTCGTCCATATGCCGCGGCGGTCGCCCGGGACCGCCGACCGTTTTTCCTGCCGGTTCCATTCGAACGAAGGATCGCCGCCCGATGGCCGCACGCTTCACCAAGCTCCAGAACGCCCTCGACAAGGGCCTGGACACCATGCCCGCGAAGGTGGCGATCGAGCAGATCGACTACTGGGACGAGCAGCTGCAGGGCGTCGAGGTGTCGGGGGTGAAGGGCATCGTCGCCGACCTGCGCGCGCTGAAAGGCAAGCTGGAAGCGGGCGGCGAGGTCGACGGCGCCGCGCTCGGCAAGCTGCTCGACGACCTCGGCGCCAAGACGGGACGCCTGGCGGGCCGCGTCGACGACGCCAAGCTCGCCGAAACGCTGAAGCAGGTCGGCGAGGGTCTCGAGAAGTCCGCCTGAGGCGGCGAAGCGCGGGCGGCCTCGGCGCGAACGCCGGAGCCGCCATGACCCCCCAGCGTTCGCCCGGTTCAAACCGGCGCGGATCCGGGCTAGACCGAGCCGGTGCCGCGCCCGTCCGGAGGAGTTCCCATGGCCGACCTCGACGCCGTTCTCGGCTGCCTCGACCTCAACCTCGACCGCTCGGTGGAGCGGCTGCGCGACTTGCTGCGCATCCCCACCATCTCCACCGACCCGGCGTTTGCCGCCGACTGCCGGCGCGGCGCCGCGTGGCTCGCCGGCGACCTCGACGCGATCGGCTTCACGGCGCGGGTCGCCGAAACGTCGGGCCACCCGATGGTGGTCGCCCGGCACCACGGGGCGGGCGAGAACGCGCCGCACGTCCTGTTCTACGGGCACTACGACGTGCAGCCGGTGGACCCGCTCGTTGAATGGGACACCGACCCGTTCGAGCCGCAGGTTCGCACCATGCCGGACGGCTCGCGCCGCATCACGGGACGCGGCGCGTCCGACGACAAGGGCCAGGTGATGACCTTCGTGGAGGCGTGCCGGGCGTTCATCGCCGAGAGCGGCTCGCTGCCCTGCCGCGTGACGATCTTCCTGGAAGGCGAGGAGGAGTCCGGCTCGCCCTCGCTCGTGCCGTTCCTCGAGGCCAATCGGGCGGAGCTCGCCGCCGACGTGGCGCTGGTCTGCGACACCAACATGTGGGACCGCGAAACGCCGGCGGTGCTGGCCGGCCTGCGCGGCCTCGTCGGCGAGGAGGTGGTGATCCGCTGCGCCGACAAGGACCTGCATTCGGGCTATTTCGGCGGCGCGGCGGCGAACCCGATCCGCGTTCTGGCGCGCATCATCGCCGACCTGCACGACGCCGACGGCCGCGTGACGCTGCCGGGCTTCTACGATGGCGTTTCCGAGCTGCCGGGCGAGGTCCGCCGGATGTGGGAGTCTTTGCGCTTCGACGAGGCGGCGTTCCTGGCGCAGGCGGGCCTCGCCACCCCGGCCGGGGAGCGGGGCCGCACCGTGCTGGAGCAGGTCTGGTCGCGGCCGACGGCGGAGGTGAACGGCATCCGCGGCGGCTACGCCGGGACCGGCTTCAAGACGGTGATCGCGGCCGAGGCGTCCGCCAAGATCTCCTTCCGCCTCGTGTTCGACCAGGACCCGGCGGCGGTGCGCGACAGCTTCCGCCGGTTCGTGCGCGAGCGCCTGCCGGCGGACGCCCGCGCCGAGTTCCACCCGCACGGCGGCTCGGCGGCGATCCAGCTCCCCTTCGATTCGCCGTGGCTGGCGGCGGCGCGCGAGGCCCTGTCGGCCGAATGGCCGAAGCCGGCGGTGACCATCGGCGGCGGTGGCTCGATCCCGGTGGTCGGCGAGTTCAAGCGCCGGCTGGGGATGGAGTCGCTCCTGATCGGCTTCGGCCACGGCGACGACCGCATCCACAGCCCAAACGAGAAATACGAGCTGGCGTCCTTCGCCAAGGGCCAGCGCTCCTGGGCGCGGGTGCTGGCGCGGCTCGGGGAGACGAAGGTCGGCTGAGGCGTCAGGCGACCTTCAGCATGGCCTCGCCACCGTCGGGATCGGCGAACACGAAGTTTCCACCGTCGCCGGCGCGCAACTGCTCGTTGGCGTTCAGGAGTTCGATGCCGTAGACGGAGCCGTCCGGTGCCAAGTCGACCAGCACGGACGGGCTGAGCTCGATCGTTTCGACCTCGACGGTCCCGTCCTTGAAGCGGATGTAGGCGACGTTCGCGGCCTTGTCGTAGGTCAGTCTCACGTCGCCCTCCCGAACTTGACGATCACCGTGATCACCAGCCAGTCGTCGTTCTCGAAAACGGCATAGGCTTCGACGCGCTTCCTGTCGAAGTTCCTGCCGCGCCAGATGTGGTCGCCATCGAAGTCGAAAACGAACTTCACCCGACCGAACTTCGCTGGAGATTGCAGGCCCCGCTCGACCGTGACGACGACTTCCTCTTCCGAAGCGCCCCGCTCGGCAAGGCGGGCGGCGGCGTGCGGATGAACGGCGACCATGCCGCGACGTTATCGCAACGCCGCTTTCAGCTCGTCAAGCCGGTCGTTCACCAGCCAGCCGTAGTAGTTCTCCTCCGGCAGCCTCGGGCCTTCCCCGTTCGCCGCGCGCCGCGCGTTCTCGGCCGCCAGCGCCCGCGCCCGCGCGCTCGGGGTGCCGACGTTGTAGAGCGTCGCGGTGAGGCCGGGGTTGTTGGAGATGTCCACCCCCGCGACCTGCCGGTAGGCGTCGATGGCGGTTCGGATCACCGCGGCCATGTAGCTGAGCGACTTGTCCGGGTCCATGATCGCCGCGTAGACCTTCCCCGCAGCCTTCGGGTCGAGCTCGGGATAGCCCGAAACGCGGTGGACGACGTCCGATACCGACAGGGCTGTCAACGGGTTGAGCTGCCCGAGCCCGAAGGTCTGCCCGGCGTAGAAGGGCTGGAAGAAGGCGGCGCCGAAGCGCTTGTTCGGGTAGGAGCGGCTTCCGACCGTCTTCCCGCGGAACGCGGCGTTCCAGACCGCCTCGCGGCAGGTCCACAGCGCCTCGTCGCCGCCGCGGTTCGAACACGCGGCGAACTCCGGCCGCTCGACGAAGTCCGTCACCGCTTCCCCGTCCAGCGCGAACTCGACAGGCGCGGCGAGGTAGCTCATCGACTTCACGTAGTAGGTCTGCAGCCGGTCCAGCGCGTCGACGTTGTAGGTGTGCTCGCCCACCAGCGCGCCGACGAGGTGGATCGGGTCGACCCCGTAAAGGCGCGCGGCACGCTTGATCTTGGCTCGCAACTCCGCGTTCGTGGCGATCAGGTCGCGGATCTTGGCGTATTTCGCCTCGAAGGAGCCGCGCGTGTCGGCGGTGCGCTTGGCCGCGCCGGCGGGAATGGCCGGCTGTTCGGCGTTGCGGTTGCCGGGCGGCGCCATGGTCAGCGCCGCGGCCGGAGCGGACCACAGGCTGGCGAGAACGGCGGCGACGGCGGCGGTGCGCCGAAGGAAACGCTGCGACATGCGAAGGCACCTTGCGGAACGGCCGGACGCATAGCCGTCGCAGGGCATGTTGGGCAAATCGCGGCGCCAAAATGTTTCACGTGAAACATTCCGGCCGCCACCGCTGCTGGCCCCGGTCAGTCCTTGGCCGGATCGTGGCCCCAGTTCTTCAGGGAATAAGCCCAGTTCGAGCCGTCCGCGTCGGTCTTCGGCTTCTGCTTCAGGTGGCGGTGCACGTAGCCGACGACCTTGGCCATGTGCGCCCAGTCGTCGTCGGTGAGCTCCGTCTTCTTCTTGTTCTTGATCTCGATGATCCGCTGGCCGCTCTTGTGGCCGGTGGACTCGCCGCCGCCGGTCTTGCCGGACGATTTCGCGCCGGACTTGGTGTCGCCGACGCTGTTCGACTCCTCCGTCTCCAGCCACTTTTCCAGGGCGGCAGGGGTCATGTTCACCGCCTCCTGCCAATCCTGCCAGATCTGGTTGTGGTCCTTGGTCGCCATCGCGAACCGCTCCTCGCATCGAATCTCGCCCGGCAACGGGGACCGGCCGGGCCGGTTCCGCCCGTGCGACGCGGCGCCCGTCAGGCGAAGCGGGTCGGCAGCGCCGTGCCGCTTTTGAGCGTTTCCATCGAGATGAAGGCCGACATGTCGAAGAACTCGACCCGCGCCACCAGCCGCTTATAGACCGCGTCGTAGTGCTCGACGTTCGGCAGCGCCAGCTTCAGGATGTAGTCGAAGGAGCCGGTCAGCCGGTGCACCTCGACGATCTCCGGCACGTCGGCGATCGCCCGGCGGAACGCGTCGAGCCAGTCGGCCGAATGGCGCTGCGTCTTCACCACCACGAAGATCGTCGTCGGCAGGCCCATCTTCGCGCGGTCGAGGAGGGCGACGCGCCGGGCGACGTAGCCCTCCGCTTCCAAGCGCTGGACCCGCCGCGAGCAGGCCGACGGCGACAGCGAAACGCGCGCCGCGACCGCCGCCACCGGGTGGTCGGCGTTTTCCTGCAGCATGGCCAGGATCAGGCGGTCGCGGTCGTCGAGCATGGGCGAACTATGCGCGCAGCTGAGGTTTGACGCAACCCGGGCGCGCCGTCGATCGGTTTCGCGCACCTCGCGTGCGTCGAAAGCGGCATCGAGGCCGAACAACGCGTCCCGTTCGCGCGAAATCCGCGCGATGATCCCCGTCGCCGAACGAGAAGGAAAACTTAAGCGATGAAGCGGATCGGGCTGATCGGGGGCATGAGCTGGGAATCGAGCGCGGTCTACTACCGCCTCCTCAACGAGGCGGCGCGGGCGACGCGCGGCGGCCTCGCCTCGGCCGACGTCCTGCTGCATTCGCTCGACTTTTCCGTTGTGGCCGCGCTGCAAAAGGCGGACCGCTGGGCGGACGCCGCCGCGATGCTCGCCGACAGCGCCCGGCGCCTGGAGCGGGCTGGCGCCGACTGCGTCCTGATCTGCACCAACACCATGCACCTGGTGGCGGACGCGGTCGCCGCGGCGGTGAGCGTGCCCTTGATCGACATCGTCGCCGAAACCGGCGCGGCGCTCGAAGCGGCGAACAAGCGCCGGCCGCTGCTGCTGGCGACGCGCTACACGATGGAGCACGGCTTCTACGCGGCGCGCATGCGCGCGGCGAGCGGCGTCGCGCCGATCGTGCCGGACGAGGCCGACCGCGCCGCGGTCCACGCGGTGATCTTCGACGAGCTTTGCCAGGGGATCGTGCGGAACGCCTCGCGCGACGCGCTCCACGCCGTCGTCGAGCGCGGCCGCCTGACCGGCGCCGACTCGGTGATCCTCGGCTGCACCGAGCTCTGCCTGGCGCTCGACCCGGGCC
>CAXUCL010000167.1:0-5385 GCA_964249395.1 uncultured Rhizobiaceae bacterium | reverse complement strand
CACCAACATCGCCAGCCCGGCCAAGGCCGTCGCGCGCTTGCAGGCCAGCATCGTCTTCCGCACGGACGGGGTGCCCGACGCGGCCCTGCTCGCCGCCCAGATCGAGGGCGACACGCTCGCCTTCCTGAAGACCGTCGACATGGTGCAGATCGAAGGAACGCGCGGGCTCCTGCACCTGAAGGAGGACCTGGCCGAGCGCGCGAAAATACGCTCGCCCGCCGTGTCCGACTACCTCATCGAATCGCTGATCATCCAATGAGGCGGGTGGCGCTCGCGGGCGTCGCCGCGCTTCTCCTCGCCAGCCCGGCGCTCGCGCAGACCGGCGACGCCGCGGCCGGCCTCGCCGAAAGCCTGAGCGGCCTGATCCCGGCCGGCAACGCGTCGGCGTCCGGGCGCATCATCCAGCTCTTCGGCATCGTCACCGTCCTGTCGGTCGCGCCCGGCCTCCTCGTGATGGTCACGAGCTTCACCCGCATCGTGGTGGCGCTGTCGATCCTGCGCTCCGGGCTCGGGCTGCAAACGACGCCGGCGAACCTCATCCTCATCTCGCTGGCGCTGTTCATGACCTTCTTCGTCATGGCGCCGACCTTCGACCAGGCCTGGCGCGACGGGCTGAAGCCGCTGCTCGACAACCAGATCACCGAGGCCGAGGCGTTCCAGAAGATCTCCGACCCGTTCCGCGACTTCATGCTGACGCAAGTCCGGCCGGAGGACCTGAAGCTGTTCAGCGACATCTCGGAGGCGACGAACCGCGATCGCGTCCAGCCGGAAACGGAGCAGGGCGCGGGGGAGGGCGAGATCGCCGAGCTGCGCGTCGTGATCCCGGCCTTCATGATCTCCGAGCTGCGGCGCGGCTTCGAGATCGGCTTTCTGATCGTCCTGCCGTTCCTGGTGATCGACCTCATCGTCGCGACGCTCACCATGTCCATGGGCATGATGATGCTGCCGCCGACGATCATCTCCCTGCCGTTCAAGATCCTGTTCTTCGTCTTGATCGACGGCTGGAACATGCTGACCGGCTCCCTGGTGCGCTCGTTCTTCTGAGGCGTTGCGACTCCGGGAGGGGCGCGTTAGCCTCCCTGGCTCGGAGAGGAGCGGCGCTGATGTCTGCCAACCCGCGAAGGACCCGCGTGGAGATCGAGATCGACAGCGAGCTTCTGGCTCGAGCCAACCGGGCAGGAACCGATCTGTCGGACGCTGCCGAATATGGGATCAGACGCGTCGTCGGACCCGACGATCCGGCGGAACTTGAAGAGCGTCGAAAAGCCTGGAAGATCGAGAACGCCGAGGCGATCGAGAGCTCGAACGAGTATGTGCGAAAGCACGGGCTGCCGCTCGCGAAATACCGCATGTTTTGATGGCGCAGTACGACGTGTTCCGAGGGCCATCCGGCGACGGATACCTGCTGGACGTCCAGACCAACTTTCTCGACGGACTCGAAACGAGGACCGTCGTTCCACTGATGCTCGTCGAGCAGGCGCCGACCCGGTCGCTCTACCTCAACCCAACCTTCGAGCTTGACGACCTGACGGTGGTGATGGTCACGCAGTACATCGCCGCGGTCCTGAAGAGCGAACTAGGACTTCCTATCGCCTCACTGAGTGCGTACCGGGATGAGATCACGCGGGCGCTCGATCGGCTCCTGAACGACTTCTGATCGAAGCGTCCGTGCTGACCAGCTCCAACCTTTACCCAGCCTTAAGCGAATCGCTCTAGTTTGATCGGCGAGAGCGGATCGGCCGGACGCGTTGGAAGCGGCGGTCGAAGGCATGACGCCGCGCCGCCGGGCTGGCTCGCCAGCATGTCCCCCCACGATCCTTTTCGGGACACTCCACCATGACGAGCATCAACACCAACATTGCCGCCGTGACGGCGCTGCGCACGCTCCAGAACACCAACATGGCCCTCGACGCGACGCAGGGACGCATTTCGACGGGCCTCAAGATCGGCGAAGCGAAGGACAACGCCGCCTACTGGGCGATCTCCACGACGCTGAAGTCCGACAACAAGGCCCTGTCGACCGTGAAGGACGCGCTCGGCCTCGGCGCCGCGACCGTCGACACGGCCTACCAGGGTCTGAACAAGGCCAAGGAAGTCCTCGACGAACTCAAGTCCAAGCTGACCGCCGCGACGCAGGACGGCGTCGACAAGGCCGCCGTGCAGAGCGAGATCAACGAACTGCAGAACCAGTTGAAAGCAATCGCGACGTCGTCGTCCTTCTCCGGTGAGAACTGGCTGTCGATCAACTCCGGCTTGGCCGGTTACTCCGCGGACAAGCAGATCGTTTCGTCGTTCTCGCGGGACATGGCGGGCAATATCGCGCTCGGCACGATCGGCGTCGACATCAGCAACTTCGCCCTCGTCGACGGCAGCGTGACCGGCGAGGCGATCCTAGACGCCGGCAAGGTCGGCAACACCCTGCGCGGCGGCCTCGACGTCGGTTCGGACATGGGTGCGGCGACGGCCGGCACGACCAACCAGGCGGCCTTCGCCTACGCGACCGGCACCGGCGGCACGGCGGGCACGGCGACTCTGGCCGGCACGCTGGCGATCGACGGGTCGAGCTTCGCCTTCAACCTCACCGAAGCGCAGTTCTCGACGATCGGTGCTCTGACCACCGCGATCAACAACCTGATCGGCGGCTCGGGCACGGCCACCAACGACGGCACGGACATCACGATCACCAGCGCGACCACCGGCACGACCTCGACCGTCGCTCTGACGGGCGTGACGTTCACGGCGCAGACGGGCTCCACCGGCGGCTCCTTCGCGGGTCTCGCCACCACCGCCGCCGTGGCCGGAACGGCCGATGCGGCGGTCGTGACGATGGCCGGCGCCTTTGCCGGTCCCGTCTCGCTCGACGCCAACGACGAGATCGCGTTCGACCTCGCCGCCAACGGCAAGGACGCCGTGACCGTGCGGATCAACCGCGAAACGGTGATCGCCGCGCTCGGAGAGGTCTCGGTCGGAAGCATCACCACGGCGAACCAGTACGCTTCGGTGATCAGCAAGGCGCTTTTGAACGCTGGGATCTCCGACGTGACGGCCAGCGTCAACGCCGGCGCGATCCGCTTCACGAGCTCGGTGGTCAACGCCTCGTCGGCGCTGAACATCAGCCGTGTCGCGGCTAGCAAGGGTCAGAGCATCCTGACGATCGACGTGACCGGCGCTTCCGCCGCGACGATCACCTCCTATCTCGAGAAGGTGAGCGACGCCGTGGCGAAGGTGACGAGCGCCGCCTCGACGCTCGGCTCCGTCGCGAAGCGGATCGACCTGCAGCAGTCGTTCGTCGACACCCTGATGGACACGATCGACAAGGGCGTGTCCGGCCTCATCGACGCCGACATGAACGAGGAGTCCACCCGGCTCCAGGCGCTGCAGGTCAAGCAGCAGCTCGGCGTGCAGGCGCTCTCGATCGCCAACCAGTCGGCGCAGAATGTCCTGAGCTTGTTCCGTCAGTAAGAACGTCGACAGCTTCGGCCGCAGCCCCCGACGGGGTTGCGGCCGGGGTTCGGCCAAGCGCGCCCCCGGACCCACCGGTCCGGGGGCGCTTCGCGTTAACGGCCCGTTAACGAAATCCGCCAAGTCGTTAATCGGCATTAACTTTTCGCTGCACCAGGGCCTTTCCGGCATCAAGTCCGCGCAAGCTTGCGCCGTCATTCTCCGGCCGTTCCCAAGCGTGCATCGGTCAGGCGGCGACATGGCAATCCCAGCGGGCGCGAAGACCCGGCAAATCCTCGAAAACCTTAAAAGCCTCGGGCCGCGCCGGCTCGGCGGGCTGGCGCTGATCGGCGTCCTCGTCGTGGCGATCGTCGGGCTCGGCGCCTGGTCGCTGTCGCGGCCGGACATGGAGGTCCTCTACACCGGCCTCGACCGCCAGGACGTGACGCGCATCGGCGCGGCGCTGACCGAGGCCGGCATCGGCTTCGACGTCAACTCGAAGGGCGACACCGTTTCGACGCCGTTCTCCGCCACGGCCTCGGCGCGGATGCTGCTGGCCGAGAAGGGCCTGCCGCGCTCGGAGAACGCCGGCTACGAGCTGTTCGACCAGCTCGGCTCCATGGGCCTCACTTCCTTCATGCAGGAGGTGACGCGCGTCCGGGCGATGGAAGGCGAACTCGCCCGCACCATCCAGACGCTCAAAGACGTGCGCGCCGCCCGCGTCCACATCGTCCTGTCCGAGCCCGGCACCTTCCGGCGCGAAACGCAGAAGCCGTCCGCCAGCGTGGTGATCCGCACCGACAACGCCGAAGGCTTCCGCTCGGCCGACGCGATCCGCCACCTCGTCGCCTCCGCCATCCCGCAGATGAGCCCGGACGAGGTGACGGTGCTGTCCACCGACGGCACGCTGCTGGCGTCCGGCGACGACGGCGCCTCCGCCACCTCCGCCAAGCAGATCGGCATGGAGGGCGTCGTGTCGCGCTCCATCGAGGACTCGATCCGCCGGACGCTCGCGCCCTATCTCGGCGTCGGCAACTTCCAGTCGAGCGTCGTCGCCAAGCTCGATACCGACCGCCGCAGCACGAACTCGCGCACCTTCGACCCGGACGGCCGCGTCGAGCGCTCGATCCGCACCGTGCGCGAGAGCGGCGAAAGCCGCGACCGCGAGGCGAACAAGGCGACCACCGTCGACCAGAACCTGCCGCAGCAGGCCGAGGAGGAGAAGGCCGCCGGCACGGAGTCGTCCGAGGCCAAGGAGCGGCGCGAGGACCTCACCAACTACGAGATCAACGAGACCACCACGCAGACCGTGTCCGACGGCTACGACGTGCAACGCCTGTCGGTCGCCGTGGTCGTCAACCGCAAGCGCCTGGCCGAGACCGTCGGCACTGAGGCGACCCCCGAGAAGATCGAGGCGGCGCTCGCCGAGGTGCGGACCCTCGTCGCCTCCGCCGCCGGCATCGCCCGCGACCGCGGCGACCAGATCGCGGTGACGGCGGTGGACTTCGCGAGCAACGGCGCCGCGCTGGAGCCCGTCGCGCCCGCCGGCATGGCCGACATCCTCCTGCGCCAGTCCGGCACGCTGATCAACGCGCTGACCATCCTCGCGGTCGCCGTCCTGATGATCCTGTTCGGCCTGAAGCCGGCGGTGCGGGCGATCGCCGGCGCCAACGGCACCGCCGGCAGGAACGGCGCGGTGGAGCTCGCCAATGCCGGGATAACCGGCGGCTCCAACGACAACTCGGTCGCCGCCCTGGTCGCCGAGGCGGGCATCGGCTCCGGTGCCGGCGCCCTCGGCGCCGCATCCCGCGGCCTCGATCCCGAACTCCTCGAAGACCTGACGCGCGCCAACGCCCGGTCGCCGCAGGCGCGCCTCGAACGGCTCGTCGACTTCGACGAGGCCCAGGCCGCGTCGATCCTGCGGAACTGGATCCACCAGAAAGA
>CAXUCL010000166.1:0-5409 GCA_964249395.1 uncultured Rhizobiaceae bacterium | reverse complement strand
ACCCAGTCGCGCTTGAGGCGGCCAAGCGTCGCGCCGAGCTCAGGGCCCGGCTCAAGGCCGGTCGCTTTCAGGTCGGCGCCCGACACCGGGAACGGCGGCGGGTCGAAACCCACCGCCGCACGAAGCTGCTCGTTCAGCCGCGCCGTTTCCTCGATCGCGGCCATTTCGCTGCGGCCGTGGCGCGCTGCGATCGCGAGCTTCAGCCGATCGACGATCGCCTGCCGGTCACCGAAGAACAGCCGGTCCCGCAGCGCGGCGTCGCTCAAGCTCGGATCGGCGGCCTCCGCCAGGGCGAAGGCGAGAAGTCGGTCGCGCTCGGCGTTCGCCAGCTTGAGGCGCTTGGCGAGAACGGCGACACGCTCGGCGTCGGGCGGCACGATGGCCGCGAGGCGCAGCATCGCGTCGGCCAGCCAGCCGTGCGAGCCTTCCGCGCCGACGAGGCCGTGGATCGCGTCGATGCCCCAGCGCTCGGACTCGGGCAGCGCCATCGACAGGACGCCGGCCTGGCGCGACCAAAGCAGCGCCCGCGATGGATCGCGCGCCGCGAGCGTCTTCTTCAGCTCCGTCCAGACGCGCTCGGCGGACAAGGCGGCGATGGCATTCTTCGCTCGGGCGCAGGCCCGCAGGCCCTCGGCGTTCGGCCGCCCCTCGCCGTACCAGGCGAAGAAGCGGAAGAAGCGCAGGATGCGCAAGGCGTCCTCCGCGATCCGGCGGTCCGCCTCGCCGATGAAGCGGATCGTGCGGGTTTGGAGGTCGGTGAGGCCGCCGACCAAGTCGAGCACCGCGCCGTCCGCGTCGCAGTAGAGGGCGTTGATCGTGAAGTCGCGCCGCTCCGCGTCGGCTCGCCAGTCCCGGCCGAACAGGACGCGCGCGTGGCGACCGTCGGTCTCGATGTCGCGGCGCAGCGTCGTCACCTCGAACGTCCGTCCGTCGGCGACCGCGGTGATCGTGCCGTGGTCCGCGCCGGTCGGGATCGAGCGGAAACCGGCCGCCTCGACGCGTTTCGCGCTTTCGGCCGGCACCGTCGTCGCGGCGACGTCGATGTCGGTGATAGGAAGGCCGAGCAGCGTGTTGCGCACGGCGCCGCCGACGACGCGCGCTGCCTCGCCGTCCGCCGACAGCGCCGACAGCAACCGCTGCAGCGCCTCGTCCGCCAGCCATGCGGCCTCGATCCGAACCGCCGTCATGCGTAGAACCTTTCGAAGAGCGAGCGAATGATGCCGGCTGTCACGCCCCAAATATAGCGCTCGCCGAACGGCATCACGTAGAAGAACCGCTCGATGCCGTTCCAGACGCGGCTTTCCTTCGCGTGGTTGGCAGCGTCCATCAGGAAGCTCAGCGGCACCTCGAAGACGTCGGCGACCTCGTCCGGGTTCGGCGCCAGGCGGAAGCCGGGCCGCACGATGCCGATCACCGGCGTGATGCGGTAGCCCGTGGTGGTGGCATAGCGCGGCAGGCGGCCGAGGGTTTCGACGAACTCCGGCGCCAGACCGATCTCCTCGAAGCTTTCGCGCGTCGCGGCCGCCTCGGGCGACGCGTCCGCCGGGTCCACCGAGCCGCCAGGAAAGGCGATCTGGCCGGAATGCTTGCGAAGCGCGTTCGAGCGCGTCGTGAGGATCAGCGTCGCGCCGTCGGCGCGGTCCACCACCGGCACCAGCACGGCCGCGTCGCGCTTCCGCGTGCCTTCGAGCAGCAACGTCAGCTCCGGGTTCAGGATGTGGTCGCCGAGATCCGGCGCGACCTCGTCCGATGCCGCCCGCGCCAGCCGCGACCGCAGGTCGGCGACCGTGAACGAACCCGGCAGGACCTGCGGCGGCATCAAGCCATGGCGCCGAAGGGAAAGCGGGCGCCGGCCGAGCAAACGAACAGGCCGGCCTCGTCCTCCTCCACGAGCTCGGCGAGGTCGAAGGCGAGCGCCCGCGTCAGCTTCGCCTCCAGCCGACCGCGGATCAGGAGATAGGGCTCGAACCCGGTTTCCCCGCCAGCCGCCGCCAGACGCAGCGGATGCGCGGCATCGGCCGTCGCGACGTCCCCGACATTGGTGCGGAACGTCAGCACCGGCCCGACCGGCCCGGCGTTTCGGCTCATCTCGACCGCGAGGAACGGCGCGTCGACGACGCGGATGCCGAGCTTCTCGACGGGCGTCACCAGATAGAACCGGCCGTCCGCGTCTGCGCGCAAGACGGAGGCGAAGAGCCGCACCAGCGCCTCGCGGTTGATCGGCGAGCCGCAGTAGTGCCAGGAGCCGTCGGCGCGGATCTCCATGTCGATGTCGCCGCAGAAGGGCGGGTTCCAGAGTTCCACCGGCGGCGCGCTTCGGCCAGCCCGCTCGGCCCGGCGGATCAAGGCTTCGAGGCCGGCGGACGGAACGACATCGGGAACGGGGGACGGCTCGTTCATGCGGGACGATATAGGCGGACAGCCAGGGAACAAACGAGGGCTCATGGCCCCAAGTCTTATTTTGGCCCGGCTTCGCCCTCACGAAATCGTTGTGCGCCGCCCGCTTGCCACCGCGTCCGCCGGCAGTCTTGATGCGCGGCGACCTTGGGAGCGCGACCGTTTCCCGCGGCTCGACCCCACCCGTTCTCGATCGGAGCTCCATCATGACCATGCTCGCGCCGCACGAGCCAGGCCTTTCTTCGGGGGACGCGGTCGCCCAGGCGGAAGCCGCGCTGGCGGATCTGGCGCGGGTGAAGGCGTCCGTCGGCCGCGTCATCTTCGGTCAGGAAAGCGTCGTCGCGCAAACCGTGATCGCGATCCTGGCGGGCGGTCACGCGCTGCTCGTCGGCGTGCCGGGCCTGGCCAAGACCAAGCTGGTGGAAACGCTCGGGATCGCGCTCGGGCTCGACGCGCAGCGCATTCAGTTCACGCCGGACCTCATGCCATCCGACATCGTCGGCTCGGAGGTGATGGAGCAGGAAGAGTCCGGCCGACGCTCGTTCCGCTTCATCAAGGGGCCGGTCTTCGCGCAGCTCCTGATGGCGGACGAGATCAACCGCGCCTCGCCGCGCACGCAGTCCGCGCTGCTGCAGTCGATGCAGGAATACCACGTCACCGTCGCCGGCGCCCGGCACGACCTGCCGGCTCCGTTCCACGTGCTCGCGACGCAGAACCCGCTGGAGCAGGAGGGCACCTATCCGCTGCCCGAGGCCCAGCTCGACCGCTTCCTAATGCAGGTCGACGTGCCCTACCCCGAACTCGAGGCCGAGCGGCGCATCCTTCTGGAAACGACCGGAACCGTCGATGCGAAGGCGGAGGCCGTGCTTGCCGGCGTGCGGCTGCGCGAGATCCAGACGCTGGTGCGGCGGATGCCGGTGCCGGAAAGCGTCGTCGAGGCGATCCTGCGGCTCGTGCGCTCGGCCCGTCCCGGTCACGGCTCGAAGGAAGCCGACGCGCACATCGCCTGGGGGCCGGGTCCGCGCGCGAGCCAGGCGCTGATGACCTGCGTGCGTGCCCGCGCGCTCTACGAAGGCCGCCTCGCCCCGTCCGTCGACGACGTGCTCGCGCTCGCCGAGCCGATCCTGCAGCACCGCATGGCGTTGAACTTCTCCGCACGGGCCGAAGGCATGAGCGTTCGCGACGTCATCGCCGTCCTGAAGCGCGACGCGGCGCAGGTCTGACGCCGGCCGTGGCGACCATCGGCCAGACCGTCGGGCTGACCCCGAGCGCGGACGCGCTCGCGCGGGCCCGCCGCCGCGCGGCCCTGATGCCGGACCTCCTGATCGAGGCGCGCCGCGTCGTGTCCACCGTGATCGCCGGCTGGCACGGTCGCCGGCGCCGCGGTACGGGCGAGAACTTCTGGCAGTTCCGCCCCTTCGTGGAGGGCGAGGCCGTGTCGCGCATCGACTGGCGCCGTTCGGCGCGCGACGACAACCTTTACATCCGCGACCGCGAATGGGAGGCGGCGCAGACCGTCTGGCTTTGGGCCGATCCGTCCCCTTCCATGCTGTTCCGTTCCGAAACGACGGAGGTGTCGAAGGAGTCGCGCGCGCTGGTGCTGGTTCTGGCGCTCGCCGATCTCTTGTCGCGCTCGGGCGAGCGCGTCGGCTATCCGGGCGTGCTCGATCCGGTGTCGGCGCGCAACGCCGCCGAGCGCATCGCCGCCGCGCTCGCCAACCGCCGGCCGGACGGCTTTCCGCCGGACGACCGCCTGCGCCGCTTCTCCGAAATCGTCATCGTCAGCGACCTGCTCGATCCGCTGGACGAAACCTTGGCGCGCATCGACCGCATCGGCCGTCGCGGCATCCGCGGCCACGTCATCGCGGTCGCCGACCCGGCCGAGGAGAGCTTCCCCTACACGGGCCGCACCGAGTTCCGCGACCCGGAGACCGGCGTGCGGCTCACCGCCGGCCGCGCCGAAACCCTTGGCGTGGAATACCGTCGGCTGTTCGCGGCGAGGCGCGAGACGATCGCCGAGCACTGCCGTCGACTCGGCTGGAGCTTCGTTCCCCATCGCACCGACCGCCTCGCGTCCGAGGCTCTGGTGGCGGTCCACGGCCGCCTGTCCGGCATGCCGCAGGCGGCGCAGGCAACGAGGCGGAACGCGTCATGATCGCCGGCCTGTCCTTCGGCGCGCCCTTCGTGCTTCTCGGGCTGCTGGCGCTGCCGGCGATCTGGTGGCTTCTGCGTCTGACGCCGCCGCGCCCGCAGACCGAGACGTTCCCGCCGCTCGCGATCCTCGCGCGCGTCCGTAAATCCGAGGAAACGCCGGCGCACAGCCCTTGGTGGCTGACGCTGCTGCGGCTCCTTCTCGCCGCGCTGGTGATCCTGGCGCTCGCCGCCCCCGTTCTCAACCCGCGCGCGGGCATCCTCGGGGCCGACGGCCCGCTGGCGATGCTGGTGGACAACGGCTGGGCGAGTGGGGGCAACTGGACCGAGCGACGCGACGCCGCGGAAGTCGCGATCCGCGAGGCGGGCGAGGCCGGGCGGCCCGTCGCGCTTGCCTTCACGGCGGAAGGCGCCGCCGACGACGCGGTGCCGGTGGAGGCGGCGGCGGCCCTCGAACGTTTGGCCGCGACGCAAGCGCGCCCGATCCCGACGGACCGCCCGGCGGCGGTATCCCGCTTGTCGACGGCGCTCGGCGGCGAGCGACCGGGCACGCTCGCGCTTCTCACAGACGGTCTGGGCGAGGCCGGCGAGGCCCCAGCCTTCTCCGGCCTGGCGGCCTTGTCGCCCCAATCGACGGTCTTGTTCCGGCCGAACGTCGACGATCTCGTCGGCCTCGTGCGAGCCGGCAACGCCACCGACGCGCTGACGGTGGACGCCGTCCGCGCCTCCGGCAGTGCCGGGGCCGCGAGCTTCCGCGTCCGCGCCGATCTCGCGATCCTGCGCGTCGATGGCGCGGCGACGCTCCGCTTCGAGGCCGGCGCCATCGACGGCAAGCCGCGCGACGTCGTTGCGCAGTTCGAC
>CAXUCL010000165.1:4042-5446 GCA_964249395.1 uncultured Rhizobiaceae bacterium | reverse complement strand
GGAAGCCCATCTGCAAGCTCGACAGGATGGCCGTCAGCGTCGTCGGGCCGGCCACCGTGACGCGCCACGAGCGCTGCAGCTCGTCGCACAGCCCCGGCCGCCGGATAACCTCCGCGTACAGTCCCTCCGTCGGCAGGAACAGGATGGCGAAGTCGGTGGTGGTCGGCGGGTTGACATATTTCTCGCAGATGTCCTTGGCGCAGCCGCGCACCCGCAGCTCCAGCGCTTTGGCCGCCAGCTCCACGGCGGCGAGGTCGCCGCCGTCGCTCGCCGCCTGCAGGCGCTCGTAGTCCTCGATCGGGAACTTCGCGTCGAGCGGCAGCAGCACCTCCTGCCCCTCCTCGTGGCCGGGCAGGCGGATGGCGTATTCGACCCGCTCCGAGCCCTTGCCGCCGGTCGAGGCGTTGGCGACGAACTGGCCCGGCGCCAGCATCTGTTCGAGCAGCGCGCCGAGCTGCACCTCGCCCCAGGTGCCGCGCGACTTGACGTTGGTGAGGACGCGCTTCAGGTCGCCGACGCCGGTGGCGAGCGATTGCATCTCGCCCAGGCCCTTGTGGACGGCCTCCAGCCGGTCCGACACCAGCTTGAAGCTCTCGCCCAAGCGCTTTTCCAGCGTGCCCTGCAGCTTCTCGTCCACCGTCGCGCGCATCTGCTCCAGCTTCGCGTCGTTGTCCTGGCGCAAGGCGCCGAGCTGCGCCTCGACGCCGCTCTTCAGCGCCTCGCCGGCCTTCGCGTTGGTCTCGTTGATCGCGGCGAGCCGGCGGCCGAAGTCCTCCTGGCTGTCCTTCATCGCCCGCGCCGATTCGGCGGCGCTCTGGCGCAGCTGCCCGGCGAACTGGTCGATCTGCGCGCGTTGCGCCGCGAGCTGCCCTTCGACGCCGCTGCGCAGCGCCTCGCCGCTCCGCACGCCGGCAGTCTGGATCAGATCGAGGCGGCGGCCGAACTCCTCCTGCGTTTCCTTCAGGCGCTTGGCCGAGTCCTCGGCGGTCTGCCGCAACTGCGCGGCGAAGCCGTCGAACTGCCCGCGCTGCGCGGTTGAGACGTCCGCGAGGCGTTTGGCGACGGCGTCGGCCAGCCGCACGACGCTGCCGGTCACCTCCTCGCGCAGGGTCCGTCCCGCCGCGACGGTCTCCTCGCGCGCGGCGCGGAAGTCCTCGCGCTGCGCCCGCTCGGCGCGGCCGAGCCCGTCCGACAGCTTGTCGAGGCGAGCGAGAAGCGCCTCGCGCTCGCCCGTGCCGGCTTCGAGCGCGGCGAGCCGGCGGAGAACGAGGATCGACACGACGAGCGCCGCGCCCCCGCAAACGGCGGCGATGGTGAGGAGGATCGTTTGGAGCATGCGCCTGCCGTCGTTCGCGGACCAATGGCGAACAAAGGTAGACGAAGCGCGAACGGGCGTCCACGTCC
>CAXUCL010000165.1:0-4032 GCA_964249395.1 uncultured Rhizobiaceae bacterium | reverse complement strand
AGCGAGCGCGGCGCGCTTCGGTCAGGCGGTGGGCGTCGGCTGCGCGGCGGCGAGGCCGCGCTTGCGGAACAGCGCTGCCGTGGACGGCATCCGGCCGCGGAACGCCGCGTAGAGCTCGGCCGGGTCCTGGCGGCCGCCGGCGGCGTAGACGTTCGCGCGCAGCCGCTCGGCCGTCTCCGTGTCGAACGGGTCGCCGGCCTCGGTGAAAGCCTCGAAGGCGTCGGCGTCCAGCACCTCCGACCACAGGTAAGAGTAGTAGCCGGCCGAATAGCCGTCGCCGGCGAAGACGTGCGCGAAGTGCGGCGAGCGGTGGCGCATGCCGATGGCGTGCGGCAGCTTGAGGTCGCGCAGGATCTCCGCTTCCCGCGCCGCCGGGTCGCCCGGCGCCTCGGCCGCGTCGTGCAGCCTCAAGTCGACCAGCGCCGAGGCGGTGTATTCCACCGTGTTGAAGCCCTCATCGAAGGTGCGGGCGCGCTCGAGCTTGGCGGCAAGCGCCGGCGGCAGCGGCTCGCCGGTGTCGACGTGGCGGGCGTGGCGCTGGAGGATGTCCGGCACGGTCAGCCAGTGCTCGAAGAGCTGCGAGGGCAGCTCCACGAAGTCGCGCGACACCGACGTGCCCGACAGAGTCGGGAAGGTGACGTCCGACAGGAGGCCGTGCAGCGCGTGGCCGAACTCGTGGAACAGGGTGCGCGCGTCGTCGATCGACAGCAGCGTCGGCTCGCCATCGGGCGCCCGCGCGAAGTTCATGACGTTGTAGATCACCGGCGTTTGCGCGCCGCCGTCCAGCTTGTGCTGGTCGCGCAAGCCGCTCATCCAGGCGCCGGAGCGCTTGGTGGACCGCGCGAAGTAGTCGCCGAGGAACAGGCCGATCTCGCGGCCGTCGCGGTTCCGGACCCGCCAAACGCGCACCTCCGGCCGCCAGCCTCGCGCGTCGGGCAGGCGCTCGAACGACAGGCCGAAGAGGCGGCCGGCGACGTCGAAAGCCGCCTCGATCATCCGCTCCAGCGAAAAGTAGGCTTTCAGCGCCGCCTCGTCGATCGCGAACTCGGCGCGGCGGCGCTGCTCGGCGAGGTAGCGCCAGTCCCAGGGCTCGATCGGCGCGTTACTGCCTGCCGCTGCGCTGATCGCGGCGAGCGCCTCGCTGTCGCGCGCCGCGCGCTCCACGGCCCGCTCCCACACCTCTTCCAGGAGCGTGCGCACCGCTTCCGGCGTCTTGGCCATCGTGTCGTCGAGCTTGAAGGCGGCGAAGGACGAGAAGCCGAGGAGCTTCGCCTTCTCGGCGCGCAGCCGCAGCGTCTCGGCGATGATCGCCCGGTTGTCGGTCGGCCCGCCGGTCTCGCCGCGCCGGACCCAGGCATTGAACGCCGCCTCGCGCAGGTCCCGGCGGTCGGAGAAGGTGAGGAACGGCACGACGAGCGTGGGCGACGGGGTCCGCGGGTGGCGGGCGCGCCCCCGCTCGGCCGCGGCGGGGCGCAGGGCGGCGGCGACGAAGTCCGGCAGGCCGGCGAGGTCGTCGTCCTTGAGCGGCATGGCGAAGGCGCTCTCGTCGGCCTGGACGTTCTGCGAGAACGCGGTGCCGAGCTCGGACAGCCGGGCGTTGATCGCCGCCAGGCGCTCGCGCGCTCCGCCTTCGAGCTTCGCTCCGCCGCGCACGAAACCCTTGTGGCGGCGCTCCGCCAGCCGCCGGTCCTCGGGCGCCAGCGCGTGCCGGTCCGCGAACACCGCGTCGATGCGCGCGAACAGCGCGGCGTTCAGCGCGATGGCGGAGGAATGGCGCGACAGCTTCGGCGCCACCTCGCGCTCGATGCGCTGGATGGTCTCGTCCGTGTCGGCGCCGGCCAGCGCGTAGAAGGCGGAGGCCGTGCGATCGAGCGCCTCGCCGGCCCGCTCCATCGCGACGAGCGTGTTGCGGAAGCTCGGCGGCGCCGGGTTCGCGGCGATCGCGTCGATCTCCGCCCGGTGCGCGGCCATCGCCGCGTCGAAGGCCGGCCCGAACGCGGCGCGGTCCAGGCCCTCGAAGGCCGGAATGTCGTAGGGGCCGAGCGGCGGGAACAGCGCGTCGCGGGTGGGGGTCCGGTCGTCCATGGTGTCCGTGCGTCCTGTCGTCGGGGTCATTCGGCGGCTTCGCGGAAGGCGCCGCCCAGCGAGCGCAGGGCTTCGGCCGCGATGGCGTAGGACGCCAGGCGCTTCGCGTGGTCGTGGATGGCGCCGGCGACGATCACCTCGTCCGGCCGGTGGCGGTCGACGAACGCGGCGAGCTCGCGCCGCACCGTGTCGGGCGAGCCGACGGCCGCGACCGACAGCGCCCGGTCGGCGCCCGCCAGCAGCGCCGGCTCCACCGCCGACGCGAGGTCCTCGACCGGCCGGGGCAAGGGGCCGGGCCGGCCGGAGGACAGGTTGGCGAAGGCCTGCGCCATGGAGGAGCGCAGGTATCGGCCTTCCGCGTCGGTCTCGCCGGCGAAGACGTTCACCGCCAGGATGAAGTGCGGCCGCTCCCGGAAACGCGACGGGCGGAAGGTCTGCCGGTAGAGCGCGATCGCGTCGGACAAGGCGGCGGGCGCGAAGTGCGAGGCGAAGGCGTACGGCAGGCCGAGATGGGCGGCGAGCTGCGCGCCGTAGAGCGAGGAGCCGAGGACGAACACCGGCACGCGGGTTCCCGAGCCCGGATAGGCCCGGACGCGGGTGCCCGGGTCCGCCGGCTCGAAGTATTCGATCAGCTCCACGACGTCGTGCGGGAACGATTCGCCGTTCTCCAGGCTGCGGCGCAGCGCCCGCGCGGTCGCCATGTCCGTGCCCGGCGCGCGGCCGACGCCGAGATCGATGCGGCCGGGATGCAGGGTCGCGAGCGTGCCGAACTGCTCCGCGATCACGAGCGGCGCGTGGTTCGGCAGCATGACGCCGCCCGACCCGACGCGGATGGTCTTCGTCGCCGCCGCCACGTGGCCGACGACGACCGCCGTCGCGGCGCTCGCGACCCCCGTCATGTTATGGTGCTCGGCGAGCCAGAAGCGGTGGAAGCCGAGGCGTTCGGCGTGGCGCGCGAGGTCGGCGGCGTTGCGCAGCGCGTTCGCCGCCGTTTGCCCTTCGCCGACGTTCGCGAGGTCGAGAACCGAATAGGGGATCATGGGCGGCGCGTCCTTGTCGTCGCCGATAGTTGGGGACGCGGCGGCCGCCTGTCCATCCACCGCCGCGCTCCTGGCGTTCGCCGCGCCGCGGTGCCATCCTTCCCGCGCGGTGGGCAACGGCACGGCAGGGCGGGTTCGGAAGGTCATGGCAGGACTGCGCGACAGGCTGGGCCGGATCGTTTGGCGGCACGACACGCGCGAATCGACGGTCTTCGACGTGGTGGTCACGGCGGTGATCCTGGTGTCGCTCGCCGCCTATGCGGTCGAAACGATGCCGACGCTGTCGCCGGCCGCGCGCGCGCTCGTCGGCTGGGTCGAGTTCGCGGCGATCCTGTTCTTCACGGCCGAATACGCCTTGCGCGTTTGGACCGCGCGGCGCCCGCTCGCCTACGTGCGCAGCGGCTGGGGCCTCGTCGACCTCGTCAGCTTCCTGCCCTACTGGCTCGCCGCCGGCAGCGGCTTCCAGTCGGCCCGGCTCCTGCGGTTGCTGACGCTGCTGCGGATCCTCAAGTTCGCGCGCTACGCGCGGGCCTTCGACCGCATGAAGCGGGCGCTCGGCTCCGTGCGCGAGGAGCTGACGATCTTTCTCGTCGCGGCGGCCGCCGCCAACTTCGTCGCCGCGGTCGGCATCTATCATTTCGAGCACGACGTGCAGCCCGACAAGTTCGCCTCGATCCCCGACAGCCTGTGGTGGTCGATCGTCACGCTGACCACCGTCGGCTACGGCGACGTTTATCCCGTCACCGTGGGCGGGCGCATCTTCACCGGGCTGGTGCTGCTCACCGGCCTCGGCGTGATCGCCATCCCGACCGGGCTGATCGCGGCCGCGTTGCAGAACGCCCGCCGCGTCGAGGTCGAGGCCGGCGACGAACGGCGCGCGGCGGCCGGCCCGCCGCAACCGGACCGC
>CAXUCL010000164.1:0-5451 GCA_964249395.1 uncultured Rhizobiaceae bacterium | reverse complement strand
CATCCGCCGCGCGGCGCCGCCGCCGGCTTCGATCCGCGCTCGTCGCTCACGGCCCCTCCGCTTGTCCGTTCCCGTCCGGGCGGGTGTCCGGCCAGGCGCCTCGCCGAATGAAGCGCCTCCTCGACGTCGTGGCAAGCCTCGTCGGACTGGTGGTGCTCGGTCCCCTGATCCTCGCGCTGGCGGTCGCGATCCGGCGCGGCTCGCCGGGCCCCGGCATCCTCGGCCAAGCGCGCGTCGGCCGGAACGGCAAGCCGTTTCTGTGCCGCAAGCTGCGCACCATGGCGGCGGACACGGCGCAAGCCGCGACGCACGACACGCCGGCGAGCGCGGTGACGCCGCTCGGGATCAGGCTCCGGCGCTGGAAGCTCGACGAGCTGCCGCAGCTTTGGAACGTCCTTCGCGGCGAGATGAGCCTCGTCGGCCCACGCCCTTGCCTGCCGATGCAGCGCGACGTGATCGAGGCGCGCGAGCGGCTCGGCGTTCACGCCCTGCGGCCCGGCATCACCGGGCTGGCGCAGGTGAACGGGGTCGACATGTCGACGCCGGACCGCCTGGCGGCGGTCGACGCCGCTTATGGCGCGTCGCAAACGCTCCGCGGCGACCTCGTTCTGATCGTCCGGACGCTGCGCGGCGCCGGGCGGGGCGACCATGTCGCCTCCCGCTGACCCGCTCGGCCGAACGGTCCGGATCGCCACCTGGAACATCCACGGCGGCGTCGGCGCGGACCGGCGTTGCGACCTCGGCCGCACGGTGCGGGCGATCCACGACTTCGCGCCGGACGTCGCGGCGCTGCAGGAAGTCGACGGGCGCGCTTGGGCGGGGCGGCAGGCCGGCGCGTTCGAGCGGCTCGCCGAAGCGCTCGGCGGGCACGTAACGGAGGCGCGGCTGACGGCCGTGGGCGCCGGCGCCTACGGGCACGTCCTGTGGAGCCGCTGGCCGATCCGGGCGGCGGCGGTGCGGCGGTTGCCGGGCGGGCGCATCGAGCCGCGCGCCGCGATCGACGCGACGGTTCTGACGCCGCTCGGGTCCTTGCGCGTCCTGTCGGCCCATTTCGGGCTCGTGCCGGGCGACCGCCGGCGCCAGGCTGCGGCGCTGGCCGGCTTCGCGTCGGAGCGGGACGGACCCACCGTCGCGCTCGGCGACTTCAACGACTGGCGGTTGGGATCCGGCGCGGTGCACCGGGCGCTCCTGCCCGTTCTGCCGCGCTTCGCCGCGCCGCGCACCTGGCCCGCCGGCCGACCCTTCGTGGCGATGGACCGCATCTACAGCTCCTGCGAGGTCGACCTCATCGAAGCGCGGACGATCAACGACGCGCGCGCCGCCTCCGACCACCTGCCGCTCGTCGCGGAGCTTTCGTTCTGACGGTCGCCCCGGATCGCCGAACCGGGCGGCGCGCGCGTCGACGGCCGCGACGGGACGCGCGTGAAACGCGGCGCGATTGGCGATTCGCGTTCTGCCCGCAACCACCGCCGGTTCGGCCGGGGCCGGCCGCGCGAACGGCGCGAAGTCCCGCTTCGATCCGCGGTTGCGCGCCGGCCGAACCTGCGCAACATTGAACTGTCATGCGCGGCTGCTAGGCGGGCCGCGGCGCGCGGGTCCCGGGGACGCGGCGCGCAGAAGTCTTGCAGTGCGGGCGATGGGCCCGAGGGGGGTCGGAGCGATGATGGCATCTTGGAAGCGCGGCGTGTCGGCGGCGGCGGTCGCGGCAATGTTCGCGGCGAACTTCGCCGGCGCGGCGGGCGCGCAGTCGATGGACGAGCTGGTGGCGGCCGCCAAGGCGGAGGGCCAGCTCACCACCATCGCCCTGCCGCACAGCTGGTGCGGCTACGGCGAGGTCATCGCCGGCTTCAAGCGGAAATACCCCGAGATCACGATCAACGAGCTGAACCCCGACGCGGGCTCGGGCGACGAGATCGAGGCGATCAAGGCCAACAAGGACAACAAGGGCCCGCAGGCGCCGGACGTGATCGACGTTGGCCTTTCCTTCGGCCCGTCCGCCAAGGCGGAAGGCTTGCTCATGCCCTACAAGGTCTCGACCTGGGACGAGATCCCGGCCGAGGCGAAGGACGCCGAGGGCCACTGGTACGGCGACTACTACGGCGTGCTCGCCTTCCAGGTGAACAAGGACATCGTGAAGGAGATGCCGGCCGACTGGGCCGACCTCCTGAAGCCGGAATACGCCAACTCGGTCGCGCTCGCCGGCGACCCGCGCACCGCCAACCAGGCGATCCAGGGCGTCTACGCCGCCGGGCTGGCGCGAGCCGGCGGCGACGCGACCAAGGCGGCCGAGGCCGGCCTCGAGTTCTTCGGCGAGCTCAACAAGGCGGGCAACTTCGTGCCGGTGATCGGCAAGATCGCCTCCGTCGCGCAAGGCGCGACGCCGATCCTGATCCACTGGGACTACAACGCCCTGTCCGGCCGGGACACGCTGGCTGGCAATCCGGAGACCGAGATTGTGATCCCGAAGTCGGGCGTCGTCGCCGGGGTCTACGTGCAGGCGATCAGCGCCTACGCGCCGCACCCGAACGCCGCCAAGCTGTGGATGGAATACCTCTACTCCGACGAGGGGCAGCTCGGCTGGCTGAAGGGCTACTGCCACCCGATCCGCTTCAACGCCATGTCGAAGAGCGGCAAGATCCCCGCCGACCTCCTCGCCAAGCTCCCCGAAGCGGCCGCCTACGAGAAGGCCGTGTTCCCGACGCTCGACGAGCAGAACGCCGCCAAGACCGCGATCACGGCCGGCTGGGACAAGACGGTCGGCGCGAACGTCCAGTAGAACGGAGCGGGCGGGTTGAGCGACATGCGGGTCCGGTCGATCGCCGCCCCGTTCCGCGCGGGTGGGGGCGGCCATGTCCACGCTTGAGGCCGAGGTCGCCCCGCGCGCCATCCGGCCCGGCTCCGCCCTCGCCGGCGCGAACCCCGCGCCGGCCTCGCGCCGGCGCCCGTCGCTCGCCTTTCTCGGCGTCGTGCCGTTCATCGCCTTCGCGGCGCTGTTCCTGGTGCTGCCGACGCTGAACCTCGTGGTGGGCGCCTTCCAGGACGCGAGCGGCAACCCGACGCTCGCCAACATCGGGAAGCTGTTCCAGCCCTCAATCCTGTCTGCCTACTGGATCTCCATCAAGGTCTCGGCGGCGTCTTCCCTGCTCGGGTGCCTGTTCGGCTTCGCGCTCGCCTACGCGATCGTGAAGGGCGGGCTGCCGGACTGGGTGCGCCCGACGCTGACCACCTTTTCCGGCGTCGCCTCGCAGTTCGCCGGCGTGCCGCTCGCCTTCGCCTTCCTCGCCACCCTTGGCCGGCTCGGCCTCGTCACCGTGCTCCTCAACGAAGGGCTCGGCGTCAACATCTACCGCTACGGCTTCAACCTCCTGTCGTTCTGGGGGCTGACGATCACCTACCTCTACTTCCAGATCCCACTGATGGTCCTGATCGTCGCCCCGGCGATCGACGGCTTGAAGCGCGAATGGGGCGAGGCTTCGCGGGTGCTCGGCGCGTCGCGCTGGCAGTACTGGCGGATGGTCGCGCTGCCCGTCTTGGCGCCGAGCCTGCTCGGCTGCTTCCTCCTGCTGTTCGCCAACGCCTTCGGCGCGATCGCGACCGCCTACGCGCTGACCGGCTCCTCGCTGAACATCGTGCCGATCCTGCTCTACGCCCAGATCCGCGGCGACGTCCTGCACGACGCCAACCTCGGCTACGCGCTGGCCTTCGGCATGATCGTCATCACCGGCCTGTCGAACGGCTTCTACATCTGGCTGCGCGCGCGCGCCGAGCGGTGGCAGCGATGAAGACGTCCCGGCTCGGACCCTGGATCCTGGTGGCGCTCGGCGCGCTCTACTTTCTCCTGCCGCTCGTCGCGACCTTCGAGTTCAGCCTGCGCATGGTGCGCGGCGCCTATTCCTGGCGCGCCTACGAGGTGATCTTCGGCGACCCGAACTTCCGCGCGACCTTCACCTTTTCGGCGCTCGCGGCGCTCGCGACGATCGCGCTCGGCGCTTGCCTCGTCGTGCCGACCGCCTACTGGGTGCGCCTGCGCCTGCCGCGCCTGCGGCCTTTGATCGAGTTCGTCACGCTCCTGCCGCTGGTGATCCCGGCGATCGTCATCGTGTTCGGCTACCTGCGCATGTACAACTCGTCCTCCTGGCTGCCGCTGACCGGCTCGATCGCGGGCACCAACGTGCTGCTGGTCTGCGGCTACGCGACGCTGGCGCTGCCCTACATGTACCGGGCGGTGGACACGGGGCTGTCGGCCATCGACGTCCGGACGCTGACGGAAGCCGCCGAAAGCCTCGGCGCCTCGCGCCCGCGCATCATGGCCACCGTGATCCTGCCGAACGTGCGCGCGGCCGTTCTGTCCGGCGCCTTCCTGACCTTCGCCATCGTGATCGGCGAGTTCGTGTTCGCGAGCCTCCTGAACCGTCCGGGCTTCGGCCCCTACCTGCAGAACATCGGCGCCAACCGCGCCTACGAGCCCGCCGCGCTCGCCCTGATCGCCTTCGCCGTCACCTGGGGCTGCATGGGCGCGCTGCAGCTGCTCGGCGGCCGGGCGCCGAAGGTGACGCGGTGAGACGCGTGGCGGCGGTGCGGCGCCTGGATCACGGAGCAAAAGCTTGAGCTTCCTCACCCTCAAGGGCGTGCGCAAGAGCTTCGGCGCGACCACCGTGGTCCACGACTTCGATCTGGAAATCGAGCGGGGCGAGTTCGTCACCTTCCTCGGGCCGTCCGGCTGCGGCAAGACCACGCTCCTGCGCATGGTCGCCGGCTTCGAGGTGCCGAGCGCCGGCACCATCACCATCGACGGGCGCGACGTGACGCATCTGCCGCCGAACGCGCGGCACGTCGGCATGGTGTTCCAGGCCTACGCGCTGTTTCCCAACATGACGGTGGCCGACAACGTCGCCTTCGGCCTGAAGGTCGCGGGCCGCTCGAAGCCGGAGATCCGGGACCGCGTCGCCGAGATGCTGGCGCTGATCAAGCTCGGGCATCTGGCCGACCGCTATCCCTACCAGCTTTCGGGCGGCCAGCAGCAGCGCGTCGCGCTCGCCCGGGCGCTGGCGGTGCGCCCGCAGGTGCTGCTGCTCGACGAGCCCTTGTCGGCGCTCGACGCCAAGATCCGCCTGTCGCTGCGCGGCGAGATCCGCGACCTGCAGAGGAAGCTCGGCATCACCGCGATCTTCGTCACGCACGACCAGGAGGAGGCGCTGTCGATCTCCGACCGGATCGTGGTGTTGAACGAGGGCCGCGCCGAGCAGGTCGGCACGCCCTTCAGCATCTACAACCAGCCGCGCACGCGCTTCGCCGCCTCGTTCATCGGCACCTTGTCGCTCCTGGAGGGCGAGGCGGCGGGCGAGGGGCGGATGCGGGTGGAGGGCCAGGAGATCGCCGTTCCCGCCAACGCCAACCGGCCGGGCGAGCCGCTGACCCGGGCCGAGCACCGGCGGAAAGGGTATGCCGACC